>CAYVRB010000183.1:0-12854 GCA_964453375.1 uncultured Alcaligenaceae bacterium | reverse complement strand
TGACGGCCAACGTCGGCCAGCCGATCAGCCACCGGCTCGACCACATCATGTCCGGGGTGCGGGCGCAGGTGGCGGTCAAGGTGTTCGGCCCGGACCTGCTCGAACTCCGCGCCGCCGCCCAGGAGGTGCAGGACGCGATGGCGAAGGTGCCGGGGGTGGTGGACTTACAAGTCGAGCCGCAGGTCGAAATCTCCCAGGTGCGACTCCGGGTGAAGCGGGACGAGGCGGCCCGCTACGGCCTTGCTCCGGGGGACGTGGCGAAGCTCTTGGAGACGGCTTACAAGGGCCGGGCCGTCTCCACCGTACTCGACGGCGAGAAGTCGTTCTCGCTCGTCGTCTGGTACGACGCCGAATCCCGCTCTGACCCGGCCGTCATCGGGCAGACCATTCTCGACACCCCGTCGGGTCGGAAGGTGGCGCTGTCACAGGTGGCCGACGTGCTCGACACCACCGGGCCGAACACGCTCAACCACGAGAACGTGCAGCGGCGGATCGTCGTGTCGTGCAACGTGCAGGGGCGGAGCCTGGGCGACGTGGTGGCCGACATCCGCGCCGCCGTCCGCCCGGTCGAGGAGAAGCTCCGAACAAAGGGCGGTGAGTACCGCATCGAGGAGGACGGCCAGTTCCGCGCCCAACAAGAGGCCAACTCCCGGCTGCTCGCGCTCGGAGCCGCCGCCGTCGTCGGCGTGTTCCTACTCCTCACCCGCTGCCTCGGGTCGTGGCGAGCGGCCCTCATGGTGCTCGGCGTCAACGTGCCGCTGGCCGGCCTCGGCGCAGTGCTCGCGCTGTTGATCCTCAACCGCCCCGATGCTGCGGCCCTGCAAGGTCTGCCGTGGTGGAAGATGCCCGGCGTGTGGTTCCAGGCGACCACACTGTCGGTCGCCCACTGGGTCGGGTTCATCACGCTCATCGGCATCGTCAGCCGCAACGGCATCATGATGATCGCCCACTACATCCACCTGATGAAGGAAGAGGGCGAGGTGTTCGGGGAGAAGATGATCGTTCGCGGCAGCCTGGAGCGACTCGCCCCGGTGCTGATGACGGCGGCCGTCGCGGTCATCGGCCTCGTCCCGCTCGCACTCGGCATGGGGCAGACGGGCAAGGAGATTCTCCACCCGCTGGCGGTGGTCGTGATCGGCGGCCTCGTCACCTCGACGCTGCTCGACCAGATCGTCACACCGGCCGTGTTCCTGCTGTTCGGCCGGAAGGTGTATCGACCGCAGACGGAGGAGACTCAGACGGCCGCCTGGAACGACGCATGGTACACCGCGTCCGATCAGTCGTTGCCACTCGTTCCGCTGACGCCGGCGAACGTGGAAACATCCAACCCGAACGGGGTTCACAAGCCAGGGGAACCGATTTCTCGGATCGCCGAAAGCGGGCCGCCCAAGACACCCCCGCCGCCCCCGACCAACGGCGTACCGGGGAATTCGAGCACCGCCGGGGTTGATGACCGGTCGCCGTGACGGACGGCTTGTGACGACATGCCCCACGATGGTGGTTGCGATTACTAAACGGCACGGATGAGGTTAAGCCGATGACACAACGACGCAAGCGGGACCAGCGCAAACCACGATCCCCTTCACCCGGTCGCGTCCATCGTGTCGTGGCCTGGGTGAGCGGTGCGACGTGCGTTGCCATTTTCGTCGTACTCGTGTCGTATCAATTCTTCCCTCTGCCACCGGCGGGCTCGCATGACCATCCTCCGTCCCCCCACGCCGGTCAGTTGGTCACGTTCAAGGCGGGGGCGACGCACTACCACGTTGAGTTCGTCGTCGAGCCGACCGGCCGAGTGCGCGTGTACCCTCTCGACGAATCGGCCACCAAGCCGCTGCCCGTGGAGGCTCAACTACTGGTACTGAGCGTGGAGGGACCGGCTGCCGGCGAACCCGCACCCGTGATGCTCCGACCAGCCAATACGTCCGAGCCGGCCGGGACGACGACGCAGTTCGTCGGACGGCTGCCCGCGCGTGCGATCAACGGACGGATGACGGTTCGGTTCACCGAGTTCAAGGTGAGCGGGGAACGGTATCGGTTCGAGTTCGTGTGGGACTCGCCGGTCGGCGAAGAAGCGTTTCGCACGTTGTACCGTGACGAGCAGCGGCGCATCTTTTTGTCGCCGGGCGGGAAGTACCTCGACAGCGACATCCGGGACAACGGCGGACTCTCTGCCGACGCGAAGTTCGCGGCGGCGGCCCCGACCCACGACCACGCGCCCAAGCCGGGGAACCGCGTTTGCCCGGTCTCCGGGTTCAAGGCGGAGGCGACGATCACCTGGGTCGTAGGCGGAGAGAAGTACGTCTTCTGTTGTCAGCCGTGCATCGACGAGTTCGTGCTGCTCGCCAAAGAGAAGCCACACGAGGTCCAGCCCGCAGCGAGGTACGTTCACTGACCCGTGACTCGGTGTTTCTAGCCGACCGAAAGCGGTCCAGTTCCGTGGCGGCGGTGCTGGATCGGAATCGTTCGGCGTCACCCCAACGGAGGATTGTTGTTTGTCGCCCCCAGTTACCCGCCAGCCCGCGCGCCCGTCGGGCGTTGACGGCGAGACGAGTTCGCTCCGACTGGAACCCGCCGTCTGTTGTCTGTGCCGGGTGGAGGATGCCGACCCGGTCGCGGTCGGTGCCGACTTCGAGTACCGCACCGCGCCGGACGAGTTCCTGGCCGTCCGCTGCCGCCGCTGCCAGCTGGTCTACCTGACCCCGAGGCCGGCCCCGGACGGGGCGGCGCGGATTTACCCCGACAACTACCACGCCTTCCAGTTCCGCCCGGCCGAGTTCGGGTTGGTCTACCGGGTCCGACGCCGGCTGGAGGCCCGCCGACTGCTCCGCTGGTGCCGGGGGTTACCGGCGGACGCCCGGATTCTGGATGTCGGCTGCGGGGACGGGTTTCACCTCGGCCTGCTCCGCGAGTTCGGGAAACCGACGTGGACGCTCGAAGGGGTGGACGCCGACTTGCGGGCGGTCGAGCCGGCCCGCGCAAGCGGGCTGACCGTCCACCTGGGTGCTGTGGAAGCCCTGCCGCTTCCGGCCGAGTCCTACCATCTGGTCCTACTCGTGATGACCGTGGAACACTTGCCCGACCCGCTCGGCACGCTCCGGGCCGTTGCACGGCTGCTCGCCCCCGGCGGGCGGGTTGTCGTGGTGACGGACAACGTCGGGTCGCCGGACTTTGCCCTCTTCGGCGGGCGACACTGGGGCGGGTATCACTTCCCGCGGCACACCTACCTGTTCGACCGGGCGACACTCTCGCGCTTGGGTGAGGCGTCGGGACTTGCCGTCGAGCGGATCGCCACGGCGGTCAGCCCGGTGAACTGGGTGTATTCGCTTCGTAACTGGCTGGACGACTGGGGCGGACCGCGGTGGCTGGTCAACCGCTTGTCGCTGCGGTCCGCACTCGCGCTCGGCGTGTTCACGCTGTTCGACATACCGCTGGCCGCCCTCGGCCGCGGGGCCGTCCTGCACGGCCTGTTCCGCAAGCCGGCCGGCAAAGGGGAGGTGTTGTCATGAACGCAGACGAGCGGCCGGTGGCCATCCTTGGTGGTGGTCTGGCGGGACTCACCGCCGCCACCTACCTTCGGCGGCACGGCGTCCCGGTGCGGGTGTACGAGGCCGGTAAACAACTCGCCGGCCTCGCCCGCAGTGAGCGGGACGCCGACGGGTTCACTTACGACTGCGGGGCGCACTTCATCACCAATCGGTTGGCGGCGGCCGTCGGCGTGTCCGCCGCCTGCCGGCCGATGCCCCGGTACGGCGAGACGGTGTGGCACCGCGGGCGGGGGTATTCCTACCCGTTCGGGCTGATGCGGTCGGTGCGGTATGTGACCAGCGCCGTCGCGGCGAAGGTCTGCGGGGTGTTCGCCGGAAAGGCGGTGACGGCTGCCGACCACTACCGCGGGCAGTACGGGCGGAAGTTGGCCGACGAGATTGCACTGCCGCTCACCGCCGCTTGGTCGGGGGCGTCGGGAGTGGAGTTGTCGGCTTCGGTCGGAGAGAAGTTCGCCACCAGCCTGCCGAGGACGATGATGCTCAAAGCGGCGGCGAAAATGACCCGGCGCACGGTGGCGGTCGGATACAGCGGGACCGTTCCCGAGTCCCCGCACGTCTGGCATGTCTACCCGGAAGGTGGCATCGGGGCGGTTTGCGAGCGGCTGGCCGACGAAGTGAGAGATGCAGTCCACACCGAGTCGCCGGTCGAGGCGATCCTTGTCGAGAACGAGCGGGCGGTCGGGGTACGGGTGAAGGGGGAAGACGTACCGGCTCGGGCGGTGGTGAGCACCGCCCCGGTTCACGCGCTGGCCAAACTCGTTTGCGGGACCGACCGGCTCGCGTATCTGGCCCGCTTCCGCTACCGGGCGATGGTGTTTGTGAACATGCGCTTTGATGGGCCGAGCGGGTTGCCCGATGTGGTGACGTGGACGCCGGGGGCGGACTCCCCGTTCTTCCGGCTGAGCGACATCGGCCTGGGATTACCGTGGCTGGTGCCGACCGGCAAAACCCAAGTCACCTGCGACATCGGCTGTCGGGTGGGGGACGACACCTGGAGCGCGAGCGACGAATCGTTGGGACTACTTTGTCTCGCCGCACTCGACCGCATGGTGCCGGGGCTGGCCAAGCGGTTCCTCGGCTGCCGTGTCGTGCGAACGCCGCTGGCCTACCCGGTGTTCCTCGCCGAGTACGAAGCCAACCGGCGGCGGTTCGAGCAAGGGACCGGCGTGGCCGGACTGTACAGCGTCGGCCGCAACGGCGAGTTCGCCCACATCCTGATGGAGGACGTGTTCTGGCGGACCCGGCGGAAACTCGTCGGGCTGGCAGACGGGACCGACGAGCGGGCAGCGAAAAGCGGCGTGGTTGACTCCCTGCACGGGAGGACGCCGTGATGCCCCGCGCGTTGCTCCGATCTTCCTGGCCGCCGGCTCTGGTGCTGGGTGTCCTCGCCTTCCTCCACTTGTTCTTTTCCCCGGTCGGCGAGCCGTTCAAGAACGGGGACGAGACGCGGCATGTGATGACCGGCGTGTTCGTCCGGGACGCGCTCGCCGACCTGCCGGCTTCATCGGCCGACCCCCGCGGGTACGCGGCCCAGTACTACGTCCAATACCCCGCGCTCGGCATCATCATCTGGCCGCCGTTTTTCTACGCGGTCGAAGGTCTGACGATGTGGGCGTTCGGCACCAGCTATCTCGTCGCCCGGCTGGTGGTCTACGCCTTCGCGCTGCTCGGCGGGGTGTACGCCTACCGGCTGTTCTGCCGCACCCACGGCCGGACTGTCGCATTGGCCGCGCTTGGCGTCCTCGGTTGGGCCCCGCTGGTGTTCATGTACAGCGCTTATGTCCTGCTCGAAGTGCCGACCCTCGCGTTGGTACTCGCGGCCGTCTTTCACTTCGAGCGGTATCTCGACGAAGAGCGTGCGCGCGACGCGGTGCTGGCCTGCCTGTTCGCCGCATTCGCGGCACTCACGCGGTTTGACGGCGTGCTGCTCTTGCCGTTCGTGCTCCTGCGGCTCGGGTTTGCCCGACGCTTCGGGCTGCTCGTTCGCCGGCCGGTCGTCATCGGGCTGGTGCTGGCCCTGCTACTGACGGTCCCGTACTACCTGTTCACCTGGAAAGTGTACGGGTCGGGCATCCACCACGCGGCTACGAGCGGAACGGGGAACCGTGCCACCTCCTGGCTCGACCCGCGTAACTTCTACCTCTACCCGTCGTTCCTGCCCGAGCAGGTCGGCTGGTCGGCCGCGATGTCAGCCGTAGCCGGCCTCGTGTACGGCCTGTGGGCGGAGCGAAAGCGGTGCGGGGTGTACTTCGCACTGCTGGCCGCCACCTACCTGACGTTCGTCCCGCTCGCCGAGCCAGAGCCGCGGCACGCCATCTACTGGGTGCCGGCCCTGGCCGTGTTCGCCGTCGAGGGAGTACTCCTGTTGCCCCGCGGCTACCCGCGTTGGGAGGTTGCTGCCTGTGTCGCCCTCCTCGGGTGGGTCGGGGTCGAGACCATCAGCCCGCTCGCCACGACCGGGTGGACGGGCCAGTACATCCGCGGCACCGACGAGGCGGCCGGGCGGGTGCTGGCGAAGGCGTCGGGGGAGCGGCCGGTGTTGTACGACGGCCAACTCAACGGCGCGTTCGTTTACGCCGTCCGCCGCCGCGACCCGGAGCGACGAGCGACGGTGCTCCGGGCGGACAAGCTGCTCTACTCGGTGTACAGCGACCCGCAGGGCGGCTACGAGGAGTACGCGAAGACGGACGCCGAGGCCGCCGCCCTGCTGCACCGATACGACCCGGAGTTCGTGGTGGTGGAAGAGCCGCAGGTGTTCATCCAGACGCCGGCGGGCGACCGACTCCGCCGTGTCCTCCGGGACAGGCCGACGGAGTACGCACTCGAAGAGGCGATTCCTTTCCGCACGAACTACGAGAACTTCGCGGCGTGTCGGCTGCTGGTTTACCGCAAGCTCCGGGCGAACCCGGATCGCACGCCTGTGACGGAACTGCCGGTGCTTGCCCTCGGCGGTCGAGTGACGACGAGGTGACAGCCGAGCGTACATCGCCCGAACGGGCTGGAATCACCGCTTGCGGGATGTTCGGTCGCCGTGGCGACCGGCCCAGAGGCGGGAAAACCGGGCAGCGCATTGTCGCTGCCCCAGGAGGAGACGGATGAATCGGATGCTCTCGTTGATCGGGTTGATCGCTGTGGCGACGCTCGCTTCCGCCGGCCCCGCTGCGGCGGCCGAGAAGGTGGAACTGAAGAGCGTTCACATGTGCTGCGACGGGTGCGCGGAAGAAGTGGCCGCCATCCTCGGCAAGGTCGAGGGCGTTTCCGGCGTCTCGACCGACAAGAAGGCGAAGGCCGCGACGTTCACGGCCGCCGACTCGAAGTCCGCGCAGAAGGCACTCGACGCCTTGGCCGAGGGCGGGTTCCACGGCGAGCCGGGGAAGGACAAGGGGTACGCGTTCAAGGACGACAGCGGGGTGAAGGCGGGCATGGTGAAGGCTCTGACCGTCACCGGGTTTCACAACTCGTGCGGCGGGTGCGTGAAGTCGTTTCGGGAAGCCATTAAGGACGTGAAGGGCGTGGCCGGGGATAACGCCAAGTCGAAGGTGACGACGGCCGAAGTGACGGGCGAGTTCGACGCGGCTGAACTGGTCAAGGCGTTGAACAAAGCCGGGTTCCACGTCAAGGTGAAGCCGTGATCAAGCTCGCCGGCGGGTGTCGCCCAGCACCCGCCGGCGGTTGACATTACCGAGGTGAGTCCGATGGCCAAACCGTCCCGCGATTACGTCCCCGGTGCCGGGTTCCACTGGCTCACCCCGCTCTACGACCCGCTCGTCGCGCTCACCTGCCGCGACAAGACGGTGAAAGGGCGGCTCGTCGTGGCCGCAAACCTCCGGCCCGGCCTGCGGGTGCTCGACCTGGGGTGCGGCACCGGCACTCTCGCCCTCCGGGTAAAGCGGGCGTGCCCCGGCGATGAAGTGTCCGGCGTTGATGCCGACCCGCGGATGCTTAGCGCTGCGGTCGCCAAAGCGAAGCGGGCCGGACTTGAGGCAACGTTTACCCGCGGCTTCGCCGAGTCGCTCCCGTACCCGGACGGAATGTTTGACCGGGTTGTGTCGAGCCTGTTCTTCCATCACCTGTCGCCGCCACAGAAAGTGTGCGCCCTGCGTGAGGTCACGCGAGTGCTCGCCCCCGGCGGGGAGTTGCACGTCGCTGACTGGGGGCGACCTTCGGGGCCGATTCTGCGGTTCCTATTCCTGGGTGTGCGTTTGCTCGACGGGTGGGAGAACACGGGGGCGCACGCCCGCGGGGAACTCCCGGCCCTCATCGGGGCGAGCGGGCTTGGGGATGTCCGGGTCGGGAAGCGGTTTTCGACGGTGTTCGGAACGCTGGAACTCCTCTCGGCCCGGCGGGACTGACCCGTCTCTGGCGTCTTCCCTCACGCCGTCGTTGCGTCGAAGTTCTTGATACCCCCCCGGAGTATCTTGACCCATACCCCCGGCGGGTATAGAATGGCAAGTAGGGGACACAGAGTGGGCGGAGGGCGCTATGAGCAACCTGAGAGTCCGGGAGGGTGCTTTAGAGGTAACAGGTGGGGCACTCACATATACGGCCGCAGGTTACGGCGTTCCGGTCCTCGTAATCGGCTCTGCTGCATTTTACCGACGAACCTTCTCTTCGCAGCTTGGCTCCACATACAGGCTCGGTTTCTGTGACCTGAGACACTTCGCTCCGTCAGCGGCCGATTTTGACCCTGCGGACGTGACATTTGACCTCTACGCGGATGATATCGACAGGCTGCGTTTAGCAATCGGGTTTGATCGCTGCGTCGTGGTCGGCCACTCGAAGCATGGCAACATTGCGATTGAGTACGCAAGACGTTTTCCCAAGCAGGTCTTAGGCGTCGTACTTGTCGGCTCGCCTCCGTGTAGCGGAGCCGAAGTGCTTACGGCGAGAATCGCTTTCTGGGAGGCTCAAGCGTCGGAGCATCGCAAGGCGGTTTATGAGCGAAACCGCAAGCGCCTTGATGAGAAATCCCTCGCTGGGCTATCGGCAAGACAGGCGGTCGTTGTTCAGTACGTCGCCGACGGGCCGAAGTACTGGTTCGACCCGGAGTTCGATGCCTCGCCGCTGTGGGAGGATGTGTTCGTAAATGCCCCAATGCTCGGGCAACTCCACGAACTGTTTTTTGACCTCGATCCGAGATGGGATGCTGGAGATCTGAAGACCCCAATACTTGTCGTGATGGGGCGGTACGACTTCGCCGTCCCGCATAGGCTGTGGGACGGGGTACGAGCGAGTCAGACAGAACTCAAGTTCATCCTCCTTGAGCGAAGTGGGCATACTCCGCAGTTGGAGGAGCCGGAGCAGTTCGACCGCGCGTTCACCTCGTGGGTTAGCGAAATTGGTTAGGGGGCAAACGATGGACGCGGACACGAAGAAGCGGGTTTCGACACGGGTAAAGCGGATCGCCGGCCAAGTGGCCGGGGTCGAGCGGATGCTCGCCGAGGACCGCTACTGCGTGGACGTGCTCCACCAGATCGCCGCGATTCGCTCGGCCCTTGACGCCGTGGGGGTGGAACTCATCACCGCCCACCTGGAGTCGTGCGTGGTCGGGCACGGCAGCGGGTGCGAGCACGAGAAGGCCAAGCCGATGAAGCGGGAGGAGCTACTCGCCGAGGTGCGAACCGTCCTGTCCCAGTTCTTGAAGTGAACTCAGTACGAGGGGCAACGCAAATGGAAACAACAACAGTCCTCGCCAACGGAATCGTCTGTGGCGGGTGCGCCAACGCCGTAAAGACCGCAGTATCCGCCGTGCCCGGCGTTGCGAGTGTCGAAGTCGCCGTCCCGGAGAAGCGAGTCACCGTTACGCACGACGGACGGGTCTCGAAGACCGTGATTGAAGAGACGCTGAAAAAGGCCGGGTTCCAACCGGCGTAGGAGGACAAAGATGAGTACCACAACCGCCGAAACTTCAAGCCGCGTGGACATGCCAGTCGTCGGGATGCACTGCGCGGCCTGCGCCGTCCGCATCGAGGGGGCGCTCGGGCAGGCTCCGGGCGTGTCGAAGGCGGCGGTCAACTTCGCCACCGGCCGGGCCACGGTCGAGTACGACCCGGCCGCGACGGCTCCGGCCACCCTCCGGGACGTGGTTCGCGGGGCCGGGTACGACGCGGTGGTTCCGCCGGACGGGCACCACGCCGGCGGGGTGTCGGACGCCGAGGAGCGAGCGCATGAGGCGGAATACAAACGGACCCGGCTCAAGTTCGTCGTGGCTGCCGTCCTCACCGTTCCCGTTGCCGTACTCGCGATGGGCGGGCATCTCATCCCGTCCCTGGCCCCGCTCTTCGACTTCCCCGGTCGGGCGTGGGTCGAACTGGCGCTGGCCGCCCCGGTCCTGTTCTGGGCCGGGTGGGAGTTTTTTGCCGGGGCGTGGGCCGCCGCCAGACACCGGGCGGCGGACATGAACACGCTCGTCGCCATCGGCACGCTCTCGGCCTACGCCTACAGCGTGATGGCGACACTCTCCCCCGAGTGGCTCGCGGTCGGGGCGTCGTCCGAACACGCCGGGCACGGCGGCACTGCTGCTCCGGTCGGCGTGTACTACGAAGTGGCCGCGGTCATCGTGACCCTCATCCTGCTCGGCCGATTGCTCGAAGCGCGGGCGCGGAGCCGTACTGGCTGGGCAATCCGGGCGCTCATCGGCCTGTCACCAAAAACCGCCCGCGTCGAACGCGACGGTGCGGAAGTCGATGTGCCCCTGGCCGAGGTCCGCGTCGGTGACGTGGTACGGGTGCGGCCGGGGGAGAAGGTGCCGGTGGACGGCACGGTGCTCGACGGCACGTCGGCGGTGGACGAGTCGATGCTCACCGGCGAGCCGCTCCCGGTGATGAAATCACCCGGCGACGCGGTCATCGGGGCGACGGTGAACACCACCGGGTCGTTCCGGCTAACGGCCACGAAGGTTGGGGCCGACACCGTCCTCCAGCAGATCGTGCGGTTGGTGCAAGAGGCGCAAGGGTCGAAGGCCCCAATCCAGAAACTCGCCGACACCGTCTCCGGGTACTTCGTCCCGACGGTGCTCTGTCTCGCGGTCCTCACGTTCGTTGTCTGGTTCAACCTGACGCCGCCGGAGTCGCGGCTCACCTTCGCGCTGCTGACGTTCGTGTCGGTCCTCATCATCGCCTGCCCGTGCGCGCTCGGCCTCGCCACCCCGACGGCCGTGATGGTCGGCACCGGACGGGGCGCGCAGGCCGGGATTCTGATCAAGGGCGGCGAACCGCTCGAATCGGCCGGCCGGCTCACCACCGTGGTCCTGGACAAGACGGGGACGGTGACGGAAGGCAAGCCGGCGGTGACGGAGGTCGTGGCTGCGGGCGTGAGTGAAGCGGACCTGATCCGGCTCGCGGCGGCGGCCGAAGGGCAGTCCGAGCACCCGCTGGCCCGTGCGGTGATCGCGGCGGCACAAAGCCGAGGGCTGACAATCCCGCCGGCCACTGCGTTCGAGGCAATCCCCGGTCACGGACTGGCGGCCACGGTCGAGTGCCGGACGGTGCTGGTCGGCAACGCTCGGCTGCTCAACTCGCGCGACGTGGCGTTCGACATGGCGTTGGTCGAACGGACGGCCGCCGCCGGGCGGACCACCCTGCTCGTCGCCGTGGACGGGATGTTCGCGGGTCTCCTCGCCGTCGCCGACCCGGTGAAGCCCACCTCAAAGGCGGCTGTCGAGCGGTTGCACGCGATGGGACTGGAGGTCATCCTGCTGACCGGCGACAACCGTGGTACGGCCGAGGCCGTCGCCCGCGCGGTCGGCATCGACCGGGTTCTGGCCGACGTACTCCCGGAAGGGAAGGCTACGGAGGTGAAGAAGCTCCGCGACGCCGGCAAGGTGGTGGCGATGGTCGGCGACGGCATCAACGACGCCCCTGCGCTAGCCGCCGCGGACATCGGCATTGCGATGGGGACGGGGACGGACGTGGCCATCGAGGCGGCAGACATCACGCTGGTTAAGGGCGACTTGTCCGGGGTGGCGTCGTCCATCGAACTGTCCCGCGCGACCATGCGGACCATCCGGCAGAACCTGTTCTTCGCGTTCGCCTACAACGTGCTCGGCATCCCGGTCGCAGCCGGCGTCCTCTACCCGCTCACCGGTTGGCTACTCAGCCCGATTCTCGCCTCGGCGGCGATGGCGCTGTCGTCGGTGAGCGTGGTGGCGAACGCCCTACGGCTCGGCCGACTCGACTTGCGGAGGGGGAGTTAACGTGGACACGGCACAGATCGCAGTGACCGGCGGCGGTGTGGCCCTGATCGGGTTCATCCTGTGGTTCTTCTTCGGCCCCCGCGGGGCGACCGCGGCGCGTCAGACCGAGAGTGGGGTGCAGGAAGTGGAGGTGATCGTTCAGGGCGGGTACACGCCCGACCGGATCGAGTTGACGCAAGGCCGTCCGGTCCGGCTGACGTTTCATAGGAAGGAGTCGAACCCTTGCACCGAACAGGTAGTGCTCGGCGACTTCGGCATCGCCCGCAAGCTCCCGGAAGGCGAGCGGGTGGCCGTCGAGTTCACGCCGCAGAAGGCCGGCGAGTTCACCTTCCACTGCTCGATGAACATGGTGCGGGGCACGCTGGTGGTCAAGCCGTCGTGACTCGCGCGGAAGTTCGGCAGCCCGGTTCGATTGAAGCGGATGCACCGCATTTGCCGATGAACAACGGCATCTATCGACACCGTTTGTCCAGACCGGGAAGTCGTGGCGGCGACGGCCGGCGGCAAGCCGCGTGAACTTCGGTTCGCGCAGGCGAAGTTCCATGACTTCCCATGATGAGTTCGCGCACCCGTCATCTTCCCTTCGCGCTACTCGTCATGCTCGCGCCCGGCTGTGTGTCCGGGCCGCCGACCTCACCGAATCCGCTCGCCGTAACACCGACTCCTCCCGTCGCTCGGCGGATGGTATCGCCCGGTGGGGGTCATCCCGGCATCGGCAACGGAGGCCATTCCCCCGAAGCCGGGACCGTCCGAGCCACTCACGCTAGACTCCCTCACGCAACTCGCGCTCTCAAGCCACCCGCGACTGGCCCAGGCCGCGTTCTCGGTCGAGGTCGCCCGCGGTCGGGCGATCCAGGCCGGACTCTACCCCAACCCGACACTTTCGGTGACGGGGGACGAACTGGGAGACGTTCAAGGGCCGGGTGGCATCTGGTCAGCACCCTACGCGAGCCAAGAGATCGTCAACGGCGGGAAACTGACACTCAGCCGGGCGGCGGCCAACGCGTGGGCCTTGGAGACTTGGCAGCGGCTCCAGGCGAACGGTTGTTCGAAGAAGCGGGCGGTGGTGGCGTTGGCGCGTCGGTTGTTGGTGCGGTGTTGGGCGATCTTGCGGA
>CAYVRB010000182.1:0-12942 GCA_964453375.1 uncultured Alcaligenaceae bacterium | reverse complement strand
CGGCCGCGCCGACCTCGCCGTCGCGGCCGGCTTCGGCGGCGGCCCCCGCGTCGCCGTCTTCAACGGCACCACCATCACGAACGCCGATCCGACCCGGCTCTTCAACGACTTCTTCGCCTTCGAGCAGACCCTCCGCAACGGCGCCTTCATCGCCCTCGGCGACCTGAACGGCGACGGCATGGCGGAAATCATCGCCGGCGGCGGCCCCGGCGGCGGACCGCGCGTCACCGCCTTCAACGGCGCAATGCTCGTGAGCACCGGCGGCGCGGCGATGATCCAGGTCGCCAACTTCTTCGCCGGCGACCCGAACCTCCGCGGCGGCATCCGCGTGACCACCAAGAACCTCGACGGCGACGCCCTCGCGGATCTCGTCGTCGGCGCCGGCACCGGCGGCGGCAGCACCGTCACCGCGTACCTCGGCGTCCTCGTGGCCGCCACGCCCGGCGCCCCGCCGCCGGAATTGTCCTTCGACGGATTCCCGGGCTTCACCGGCGGCGTCTTTGTCGGTTAAGCTCGGATAACTTTCCCCACACGAACGATCCATCCACGGAGAGGCGAACGATGAAACTGTTCAGCACCTTGCGGCGCCGGCTTGGCGTCGCGGCGCTCGGCGCGGCGGCGGTCCTTGGAACGGTCGCCGTGCCGCGCGACGGCACCGAAGCCGCCGACCACCGCGACGGGCCGATTTTCTCGAACACCCCCGCGAACGGCCGCGCCGACATCAACGACATCTACGTCTTCCAGGCGCCGGGCAACGCCAATAACACGGTGATGATCTTCGACGTCTCGCCGTTCCCCGGCGGCGGCGGCGGCACTCCGGCCACGTTCGATCCGACGCTCGTCTACGACATCAAGGTCGACAACACGGGCGACGCCGTCGAAGACATCACTCTGCGCTTCACGTTCGGCGCGCCGAATGGACAAGGCGTTCAGGCGTTCACGATGCGCGGGCTGCCGTCCACGAAGTTCCCGCCGACCGGCGTCATCGCGACGGGGAATACCGGCCAGAACGTCGCCATCCGCGGCGGCGGCATGGTCCGCGCCGCCGTTCAGGACGATCCGTTCTTCTTCGACGCCACCGGGTTCGGCCAATTCATCGCCGCCGGCGCCGTCCCGTTCCCCCGCGCCCCCGGCGCGGCCGCGAACTTCTTCGGCCCCGACGGCAACACGCTGACCGTCAGCGTCGAATTGCCGACCGCGAGGCTTCGTTCCTCGGCGAATAACACCAACATCGGCGTGTTCGTCACGACGACTCGCAACGGCGTGCAACTCGATCGCATGGGCCGCCCCGCCATCAACACCGCGCTCATCCCGCCCGTGCCCCGCAACAGCCTCGGCCGCGGCGAACGGCGCAACGCCTTCAATACCGGCCACCCGAGGAACGACCGAAGGGACTTCCGCGCCGACATGCTTTCGATCCTCACCGGCGTCTTCGGCCGCCCGCTCAACGGACCGTTCCCAACCAGCGCGACTAGCCTCGCCGACTTCCTGCTGCCCGACCTCGTGACCTTCAACACCGCCACCGCCTTCACCACGAACGCGGCCGACGCCAACGGATTCCCGAACGGCCGCCGCCTCCGCGACGACGTCATCGACGTCGAACTCAACCTGCTCACCGGCGGCGGCATCACCACCGACAACGTCGCCGACGACAACGGCGACCGGATCACCGACGGCACCATGCGCGCCAACGGCACCTTCCGCCCCATCGCCTTCCCGTACATCGGGCCGGCGAACCTGCCGCTCAACGGCGCCGGCAACTCGTTCCCGCGCCCGTAGCCCCGACGCCTTGATATCGGCGGGCGAAGAACTCAAGACCTCGCACCTGGAGACGATAAAATGGGATTCCTGAATTCGATTCGCCGGCGGCTCGGTCTCGTCGCCGTCGGCGCCGCGGCGGCGCTCGGCGTGGCCGCGATCTCGCGCGACGGCACCGAAGCGGCCGACCACCGCGACGGGCCGGTCTTCGCCAACACGCCGGCGAACGGCCGCGCGGACATCAACGACATTTATCTCTTCCAGGCGCCGGGCAACGCCAGCAACACGGTCATCATCTTCACCGTCTCGCCGTTCCCCGGCGGCGGCGGCGGGACGCCGGCGACCTTCGACCCGACGCTCACCTACGACATCAAGATCGACAACACCGGCGACGCGGTCGAAGACCTCACCTTCCGGTTCACCTTCGGCGCGCCGAACGGCCAGGGCGTGCAGGCGTTCACGATGCGCGGGCTGCCGTCCACCGCGTTCCCGCCGACCGGCATCCTCGCGACCGGCAGCACCGGCCAGAACGTGAACGTCCGCGGCGGCGGCATGGTCCGCGCCGCCGTGCAGGACGATCCGTTCTTCTTCGACGCGACCGGCTTCGGCCAGTTCGTCGCCGCCGGCACCGTGGCCTTCCCGCGCACGCCGGCCAACGCGCGGAACTTCTTCGGCCCCGACGGGAACACGCTGTCTATCGCCCTCGAAATCCAGACCGCCCGCATCCGCTCCGCGCCGTCCAACACCAACATCGGCGTCTTCACGACCACCGCGCGGAACGGCGTGCAACTCGATCGCACGGGGCGTCCGGCCATCAACACCGCGATCGTGCCCCCGGTGCCTCGCAACAGCCTGGGCCGCGGCGACCGTCGCAACGCCTTCAACGCCGGCCTGCCCCGCAACGACCGCCGCGCCTTCCGCGCCGACCTGATCTCGGTCCTCACCACCACCTACGGCCGACCGCTCAACGGCCCGTTCCCCTCGAGCGCCACCAGCCTCGCGGACTTCCTCCTGCCCGACATCCTGACCTTCAACACCGCGACCGCCTTCACCACCAACGCCGGCGACGCCAACGGCTTCCCGAACGGCCGCCGGATGCGCGACGACGTGATCGACCTCGAACTCAACCTGCTCACGGGCGGCGGCATCACCACCGACAACATCCCCGACGACAACGGCGATCGGATCACCGACGGCACCATGCGCGCCAACGGCACCTTCCGCCCCATCGCCTTCCCGTACATCGGCCCGCCGAACCTGCCGCTCAACGGCGCCGGCAACTCGTTCCCGCGCCCGTGATCCCGCGTCGAATTCCCCGGCCGGGACGGCTCCACCGTCCCGGCTTTTTTCGTCTCCCGACCCGCTCCGCACCATGCACCGCAACTTGGCCGCCGGCCTCTTCTCGCTCCTGATCGCGGTCGGCGTCGCCGTCGTCGCCGCCCGCCAGCGCCCTCCCGCGATGCCCGCGCCCGGCGGCGCGCCCGCCGAACGGCCCATCCCCGTCCGGCCCGACACCGAACCGTACGAACCCTACAAGTTCCTCTACACGACCGACCAATCCATCTCCGTCTACCGCGAGCGCTGCAAGCGCGACCCCGGCGACTACTCCAGCCGCACGACGCTCGGCGCCCTGCACCTGCGCCGCGCGAAGGAGACCGGCGACGGCGCCGACGTCGACCGCGCCGCCGAACTCTTCGACGCCGCCCTGAAACTCTTCGACAAGTACGGCCCCGCGAAGCTCGGCCGCCTCCACGTCCAGCTCGCGAAGCACCGCTTCGCCGAGGCGAAGGCGGCGGTGGAAGCCCTCCTGAAGGACGATCCCGACGAGGCCGAACTGCGCGTGCTGCTCTTCGACGCGAACCTCGAACTGGGCAACTACGACGCGGCCGAACCGATCCTCGCGAAACTGGAGAAGGACCTGACGAACCCCGTGCCGCCGAGCCTGATGGCGCGGCGGGCGCGGCTGCTCGAGCTTCGCGGCGATCCCGACGGCGCCGTGGCGTTGCTCGGCCGCGCGCGGGAGGCCGAGCGCGAAGCCGAGGCGATGCGCGTCTCGCTCGCGTGGTATTCGGCGCGGATCGCCGAGGTGGCGCTATCCCAGGGCAAGCTCGACGCGGCCCAGTCGGCGATCGAATCCGCCATCCAAGACAACCCCGGCTCGCCGGGCCAGAAGGTGATCTTCGCGCGCGTGCGCCTGGCGCGGGGGAAGCCGAAGGAGGCCGTCGCGATCCTTGACGAACTCGTGAAGGCGGACCGCGACGTGGAGGCGTTCGTGGCCAAGGCGGGCACGGCGCCGGGCGAACTCACGACGCTCGCGAACAGCCAGAACGGCGACACCTACCTGCTGCTCGGCGACGCGCTCGCGGCCGCGGGCGACGCGGACCGCGCGAAGGAGGCCTACGCGATGGCCGACCGCAAAGTCGATCGCGAGGCGCCCGTGGCCGTGCGGGAACTGATCCTGAATTGGTGCGATCGGAACCACCGGCTGCCATTCGCACTCGACCTGGCGGCGAAGGAGGCGAAGGCGCGGCGGGACGTGGAATCGTGCGATTCGCTCGCGTGGGCGCTGTTCCGGAACGGCCTGCTCGAGGAGGCCGACGCCGCCGCGAAGGACGCCCTGCGTCTCGGTACGATGGACGCCCTTTTCCTTTATCATGCCGGCGCGATCGCCCACGCGCGCAAGGATGCGGCCCGCGCGAAGGAGCTCCTCGCGAAAGCCCTGCGCGTCAATCCGCGTTTCCCCGGCGCCGCCGACGCGAAGCGCCTGCTCGCCGATTAGCCGAACCCGGTTGCCGGCCGCCGCCTCCGTTCGGACAATACCCGTTGTCGAACATTCCAACCGGAGGGCGGTTCCGTGGGCGTGAACGTGGCGGTGGTCGGCGCGACCGGGGCGGTGGGCGAATTGATCCGCAAGGTGCTCGTCGAGCGCGACTTCCCGGTGAAGACGATCAAATTCCTGGCCTCGCCGAAGTCGGCCGGGAAAACCGTCGAGTTCGCGGGGAAACACTATCCGGTCGAACCGATCCACGCGGGCGCGTTCGCCGGCGTGCAGATCGTCCTCAGTTCCACGCCGTCGTCGATCAGCAAGGAGTACGGCCCGATCGCGGCGAAGGCCGGCGCCATCGTCGTCGACAATTCGTCCGCCTGGCGCATGGACCCGGACTGCCCGCTCGTCGTGCCCGAGGTGAACCCGGAGCAGTTGCACCACGCGCGGAAGGGGATCGTCGCGAACCCGAACTGCGTCGCCATCCCGCTGACGGTCGCGCTCAAACCGCTCGCGACGCTCGGCAACCTCAAGCGCGTGATCGTCTGCACCTACCAGTCGTCGTCCGGCAAGGGCGCCACCGGCCTCGCGGACTTCGCCAACCAACTCGCCGCCTTCGCCGCCGGCCAGCCCGTCCCCGCCCCGACCGCGCACAGGGCGCAGCTCGTCGACAACGTCGTCACCCTCGATTGGACGCTCGACCCGAACGGCTACACCGAGGAGGAGAACAAGGTCGTCAACGAGACGCGGAAGATCCTCGGCCTGCCGTCGCTCGGCGTCAGCCCGACGTGCGTGCGCGTGCCGGTGCGGGTCTCGCACAGCGAGTCGGTGAACGTCGAGTTCGACCGCCCCGTGACGGCCGCCGACGCGAAGGCGGCGCTCGCGAAAGCCCCCGGCGTGGTGCTGATGGACGAAACGAAGGGCGAATTCCCCCAACCCCTGCGCGCCGCCGGCAGCGACGACACCTTCGTCGGCCGCGTGCGCCAGGACCCGTCCAACCCGCACGCCCTCAACCTCTGGCTCGTCGCGGACAACCTCCGCAAGGGCGCCGCTTCGAATGCCGTGCAATGCGCATTGGAATTGGTGCGACGGGGAATCGTCAAATAAGACCGATTTCACCGCGGAGAACGCGGAGGGCGCGGAGAGAAATCATTTCATAGTGTCGGATTGGTTTTTCTCCGCGCCCTCCGCGGTGAAATCGTTTTTGAATTATGCGCAACCTCAAGATGATCGTCCGCTACGACGGCACCGACTTCGCCGGCTGGCAGACCCAGCCCGGCGAGCGGACGGTCCAGGCCACCCTCGAACGCGCCGTCCAGGAGATCACCCGCGAGGAACGCATCCGCGCGAATTGCAGCGGCCGCACCGACGCCGGCGTGCACGCGCTCGGCCAGGTCTGCAACTTCTATTCGGCGACGAACCTCGACTGCGCGACGCTCCTGAAGGCGGTGAACGCCAAGCTGCCGGAGGATGTGCGCGTGACGGCGTGCGAGGAGGCCGGCCAGGCGTTCGACGCCAACCGCGACGCGGTGCGGAAGATGTACCGGTACGTCGTCAACGACACGCGCACGCCCGATCCGTTCCTCCGCCGCTACTCCTGGCAACCGCTCCGCAGGCTCGATGAATCCGCGATGGCCCGCGCGGCGGAGTGCCTCGTCGGCCGGCACGACTTCCGGTGTTTCGAGACGCATTGGCCCAACCGCCTCAGCAGCGTGCGGACGATCTCGTCGCTCGAGGTCTACCGCCACGAGGAGTGCGTGCGGATCGAAGTGGAGGCCGACGGCTTCCTCTACAACATGTGCCGGTCGATCGCGGGCACGCTGTATCAGGTGGGCCGGGCGTACTGGCCGGAGTCGAAGGTGAAGGACATCCTGGAGGCGATGGACCGCCGCGAGGCCGGCCCGACCGCGCCACCGCAAGGGCTGTTCCTGGTGCGAGTCACATATTGAGTCGGTTTTGCATTTTTCATTTCCCGTTTTGCGTTGGTTCGAGGATGTCCGAACCAATGGAAAACGAGGAACAGAAAATGCAAAACGAAAGGCAAGCGATGTCCGATTTTGTTTATCCCGCCGAGTTGCCGATCGAACCGCTGGCGAAGCCGCCGAACGCGACGGTGAGCGTGCCGGGCAGCAAGAGCATCACGAACCGGGCGCTCGTGTTGGCGGCGCTCGGCAGCCGAACCGCGTCGACCGTTTTGACCGGCGCCTTGCAGAGCGAAGACACGGAAGTGATGGTCGAGAGTTTGCGCCGGCTCGGCTTCCGCGTCACGACCGATTGGCCGCGATCGCGAATCGTCGTCGGCCGATCCGAAAGCGATCGCGTCATTCCCAACGCCGAGGCCGACCTTTTCGTCGGGAATTCCGGCACGAGCGTTCGGTTCCTCGCCGCGATGCTCGGACTCGGCCGGGGCCGCTATCGGCTCGACGGCATCCCGCGCATGCGCGAACGGCCGATCCAGGACTTGCTCGACGCCCTCGCGCAGCTCGGCGTCAAATCCACCTGCGAACAAGGCACCGGTTGCCCGCCAGTCGTCATCGACGCCGACGGCTGGCGCGCGCCTCGCGTTTCGGTGCGCGGCGATGTCAGTAGCCAATTCCTGAGCGCTTTGCTTCTGGCGGCGCCCTTCGCCGGGCACCCGATCGAAATCGAAACGACCGGCCCGCTGGTCTCCGAACCGTACGTCGAGATGAGCGTGCGGATGGTGGAGCAATGGGGCGGCACCGTTCGCCGTGCGACGGCGAGACATGGCTACTTCGTGGAAGACATCGCGTCCCCGCCACCGTCGGAATACGCCATCGAACCGGACGCCTCGTCCGCGAGCTATTTCGCCGCCCTGCCCGCAATCGCGGGCGGCGCGATCACGCTCCGCGATCTTCCACAACCGGGTACGGCCCTTCAAGGCGATGTCGAATTCCTTTCCGTTCTCGAACGGATGGGCTGCGGCGTCGTCTGGTCCGGTCGCAACGCCACCGTGCGGGGCGGCTCACTCCGCGGCGTCGATGTCGACATGAACGCGATCAGCGACACCGTCATGACGCTCGCCGTCGTCGCGCTCTTCGCCGAGGGGCCGACGACGATCCGCAACGTCGCGCACATCCGACACAAGGAGACCGACCGCATCGCCGCCGTCGCGACCGAACTCCGCAAGCTCGGCGCCGAAGTCGAGGAACGCGACGACGGCCTGACGATCCACCCCCGGCCGCTGACGGGCTGCGCGGTGGACACCTACAACGACCACCGCATGGCGATGAGCCTCGCGCTCGTCGGCCTCAAGGTGCCCGGCGTCGTCGTCCGCAACCCCGGCTGCGTCGCGAAGACCTACCCCGGTTACTGGCAGGACCTGCAAAAACTCCGCGAGGGACCGTAAGAACGGGGTTCGCTCCGTGTTGAAGATGCAGGTACCACCTTCCCGCACCGGAGTATTCCATGGTCCGCAAAGCGTTCCTCCTCGCGGCCTTCGCGATCGGTCTCGCCATCACCGGCGCCGACGCCCAGGACGGCAAGAACCTCAAGGGCAAGCTCGGCAAAGCCGACAAGGGCAAAGTCTTCGAGAAGCTCGACGCGAATGGCGACGGCAAACTCTCGAAGGAGGAATTCAAAACCGGCTTCGACAAGGTCAAGGAATTGATCGAACAAAAGGGCGGCGACAAGGCGAAGAAGATCACCGAGAAAATGGACGTGGACAAGGCCTTCGAGAAGGCCGACACCAACAAGGACGGTTCGATCAGCAAGGAGGAATACGAGAAGTTCGAACCGCTCGGCGAACTCAAGAAGAACGCCGACAAGTAAACCACGATGACCCTCGCGGAAACCCGCCGGCGACCGGCGGGTTTCTTCGTTTCCCGGCCGGATCGCATCTGATACTCTCAACTCACCGCCGGTCCGCATGTCCGCTCGAGGTCTCCCCGCGATGCGAGTTTCCGTTGTCGTCGTTTTGTTCTTTGGAATCGTCCTCTCCGCCGCCGACGCGCCGAAGAAAACGCCGCCCGTCTCGGCCGACCACGCCGCCAAAATGGCGAAGAGCGCCGATCTCTTCCGGTCGCACGTGCGCGAGGTGTTCGAGAAGAGTTGCCTGCGCTGCCACGGCGGGAAGAAGACCGAATCGGAGTTCGATCTCGGCACGCGCGAATCGCTGTTGAAGGGCGGACTCGCCGGCGCGGCCGTCGTGCCGGGGGATGCGAAGGCGAGCTTGCTCGCGAAGTTGGTGAACCACGCGAAGGAACCGCACATGCCGGAGGGGGCGGCCAAGCTGCCCGACGCGACGCTCGCGAAGATCGTCGAGTGGATCGACCTCGGCGCCGCCTACGACAAGCCGCTCGCCGGGCGCGATTCGGCCGCCTGGACCAAAACTATCATGCCGGAGGACGCGAAGAAACACTGGGCTTTTCAACCGCTCCGGCCATCGCCGGACTCCAGCATCGACGATTTCATTCGCGCCAAACTCTCCACAGCGAAGCTCGCCCCGAACCCGCCGGCCGATCGGCGGACGCTCCTTCGTCGCGTCACGTTCGATCTCATCGGCCTGCCGCCGACCCCGGAGGAGATCGACGCGTTCGAGAAAGATTCATCGCCGGACGCCTACGCGAAGGTCGTGGACCGCTTGCTCGCGTCGGACCACTACGGCGAGCGCTGGGCACGGCACTGGCTCGACCTCGTCCGCTTCGCGGAGAGTCACGGATTCGAGCACGACTACGACCGCCCCACGGCGTACCACTACCGCGACTTCGTCATCAAGGCCCTGAACCGCGACCTGCCGTACACGACCTTCGCGAAGTGGCAGATCGCCGGCGACGAAACCGCGCCGACCGACGCCCTGGCGTTGACGGCCACCGGCTACCTCGCCGCTGGCGTCCACAGCACGCAGATCACCGCGAACGAAGTGGCGAAGCACCGCTATGACGAACTCGACGACATCGTCAACAACATCGGCACGACGTTCCTCGGCTTGAGCATCGGCTGCGCCCGCTGCCACGATCACAAGTTCGATCCGATCCCCGCACGCGACTACTATCGGATGGTCGCCGCGTTCACCACGACAGTACGCGCGGAGATGGACGTGGACTTCGACCCCGAAGGATATCGCATCGCGAAGGCCGCGTTCGACCGGGAACACGAACCGCTCGTTCAAGCCGTTAGGAATTACGAGTCGAACACTCTGCCGAAACGCTTCGCGGAATGGGAGGCGGGCCGTGCGGGAAAACCGATGCCGGCCGGATGGGAGTTGCCGGAGATGGCGTCGATGAAATCGGTCGGCGGCGCGACGCTCTCGGCTCAAAACGACGGCAGCGTTCTCGTGACCGGGAAGAATCCGAATACGGAAACGCTGACATTCCAGTTCAAGGCGCCGGGGCGGCCGATCCGCGGATTGCGGCTCGAAGCGCTCGCGCATCCCGCGCTCGTCAAGGGTGGACCCGGCCGGGCGACCAACGGCAACTTCGCCCTCTCGGACTTGAGTGTCGCGACGGCCGACGGAAAGAAACGCCAACTGAAGAACGCGAAGGCAACCTTCGAGCAGAAGGGGCTGCCCGTCGCGGCGGCGATCGACGACAACGCGAACTCGGCCTGGGCCGTCGATCCGCAGTTCGGCAAGGACCACGCGGCGTCGTTCGAGTTCGACGCGCCGGTCGAACTCAAAGCCGGCGAACTCGTGACCGTGTCGATGAAGTTCAACAACAACACGGGCCACGGCCTCGGCCGGCCGCGCATCGCGTTCGCGACCGGCGACTCGATCCCGGAATTGAACGCGACGGCGCTGCCGTCGGCGATCCCGGCGGCGTTGGCAACTCCGTTCGAGAAAAGGACCGAAGAGCAAACGAAGCAACTGCTCCGATGGTTCGCACCGCAGGATCGCGGCTGGGCCATGCTGGACGCAAGCCGAGCGGCCCATCTCGCGAAGGCGCCGAAGCCGCGAACCCAAAAGGCGCTGATCTCGACGGAAGGCGTGCAGGCCGTGCGCCTGCACACGCAAGGCGAGGACTTCCTGAAGGAGACGCACTTCCTGCGGCGCGGCGATCCGACACAGCCGGAAGGACTAGCGACCCCGTCGTATTTGCAGGTTCTGATGCCTTCGGCCGACGCCGAGAAGCAATGGAGGCAACCGCCGCCGGTCGGTGGCCGCACGAGCCAGCAACGCAAGGCGCTCGCGGAATGGCTGACGGACACCGAGCGCGGGGCGGGCCGACTCTTCGCACGCGTCATCGTGAACCGGCTCTGGCAAAAGCATTTCGGCCGGGGGATCGTTTCGACGCCGAACGACTTCGGCACCCGCGGAGAACCGCCGACACACCCAGAACTGCTCGATTATCTCGCCGGTGAGTTGATCCGCAGCGGCTGGCGGCTCAAGCCGATCCACAAGTTGATCGTGACGAGCGCGACGTACCGGCAATCGTCCGCGAACGATGCGACGCGGCAAGCGGTCGACCCCGAGAATCGCTGGCTTGGACGCTATCCGGTGAGGCGCCTGGACGCCGAGGCGATCCGCGATTCGATCTTGGCCGTCTCCGGGCAACTCGATCGCACGATGTTCGGTCCGGGAACCTTGAGCGAGGACTCGAAGCGCCGCAGCGTCTACTTCACGATGAAGCGCAGCAAGCTGATCCCGTCGTTGACAGTGTTCGACGCGCCGGACGGCACGGTGGGCATCGGCGATCGTTCGAACACGACCATCGCGCCGCAGGCGTTGCACTTGATAAACAGCCCGCAGGTGCGAACGGCCGCGAAGGCGTTCGCCAATCGGGTCGCGATGGCGAACGACCCCCGAAGCGCGATCGCTTCGGCCTATCGTCTGGCGTTGTCCCGTCCGCCGACGAGCGACGAAATCGCGAACGCGTTGCGATTCCTCGGCGATAAACCGCATGAAACGATGGCGGATTTTTGCCAGGTCCTCTTGTGTCTGAACGAATTCGTCTACGTGGAGTGATCGGATGGCGAACGCGTTGATCCCGACGCCGCCGAGCGATTTCGACACGGCGTGGAAGCTGACGCTCGAAACGTACTTCCTCGAGTTCTGCGCGTTCCTGTTCCCGCGCGTTCACGAAGGCGTGGATTGGTCGCGCGGCTACGAATTCCTCGACAAGGAGCTCCAGGAGATCGTGCCGGACGCGGAGAATGGCCGTGGCGCGGTGGACAAGCTCGTCAAAGTCTGGACGCGCGACGGTACCGAGGAATGGATCTTGATCCACGTGGAAGTCCAATGCCAACAGGAGGACGACTTCGCGAGCCGGATGTATCGGTACCACTACCGACTGTTCGACCGGTACGCCCGCGATGTCGTCAGCCTCGCGGTGCTCGGCGACGACCGACCCGAGTGGAAGCCCTTCGAATACCGGAAGGATCGCTTGGGCTGCGAACTCCGATTTGCGTACCCGATCGCGAAGTTGTTAGAATACCGGGGACGCGACGAATGGCTGTCGAGCAACGCCAATCCGCTCGCGGCGATCGTGCAGGGCCATTTGGAGGCCATCGAAACCCGCGGCGACGCGATCGATCGCACGGGCCGAAAAGTGCGATTGGTCCGTAGCCTCTTTGATCGAGGACTCGCGAAGGAGGACATCCGCCGCTTGTATCGGTTGTTGAATTGGATCGTGACGCTACCCAAGAACTTGGAATTGCGCTACCACCGGGAGATCGACATGTTTGAGCGAGAGAAGCAAACGCCTTTGTTGACGCCACTCGAAAAGATCTTCTACGAGGATGGCCACGAGAAAGGCATCGAGAAAGGCGTCGAGAAAGGTCGTTATAGTGCGATTCGGTTGATGCTCGACGCCCGGTTCGGCGGCGAAGGTTCGGCGTTGATGGAACGCGTCGGTACGATCCACGACGCGGCCCTCCTCGACAAACTCCTCGTGACGGTCGGGACGGCCAAGAGCCTCGAAGAAGTGCGGAGCCAACTGCCATGATCGACCTGCCTCGGCTTTTCGCCGCGCCTCACGGGCCACGGCGCGAGTTCCTTGCCCGCGCCGGCGGCGGGTTGGGCCTGCTCGCGCTCGCGGGGATGCTCGGCGAGGCCGCGGACGCCAATCCGCTCGCGCCGAAGGCGTCGCATTTCCCCTCCAAGGCGAAGTCGATCATCTGGCTGTTTATGAACGGCGGGCCGAGCCACGTCGATACCTGGGATTATAAGCCGGAATTGATCAAACGCGACGGTCAGGAACTCGCGGGCTTCGATAAGAACACGGGCTTCTTCACCGGCCAGGTCGGCCCGCTGATGAAGTCGCCGTTCAAGTTCGCCCAGCACGGCCAATGCGGGAAATGGGTGTCCGAAATCTTCCCGCGCATGGCCAAGCACGTCGACAAGATGGCGTTCGTCCACTCGCTCTGGTCGGACTCGAACAACCACTCGCCGGCGCTCTTCAAGATCAACACCGGCATGGCGCGCATGGGCTTCCCCTGCGTCGGGTCGTGGGTCACGTACGGCCTCG
>CAYVRB010000181.1:10223-13057 GCA_964453375.1 uncultured Alcaligenaceae bacterium | reverse complement strand
GCAGGACGACAACGTCAGCTACGCCGAGATGAAGAAGAAGCTGACGGCGCGGATGGAGAAGGAGTTCCGCCCGGAGTTCCTGAACCGCCTCGACGACATCATCGTCTTCCGCAAGCTGAACGCGACGAACCTGAAGTCGATCGTCGACATGGAATTGGCGAAGGTCGCGAAGCGGCTGAAGGAGAAGGGCTACACGCTCCTCGTGAACGAAGAGGCGAAGGATTTCCTCATCGAGAAGGGGAGCAGCACCGAATTCGGCGCGCGGCCGCTGCGCCGGGCCGTCGAGCAGTACCTCGAGGACGCGATGTCCGAATCGCTCCTGCGCGGCGAGTTCGAGGGCAAGGACACGATCCGCGTGACGCTCGGCGAAGTCGAGGGCGAGAAGAAGCTCGCGATCGAATCGACGGCGACCGCCGCCGCGCCGGAACCGGAACCGGTCGCCGCCGGCGACGCGAAGTGACGATCGTCGAGTCATCTGCGAGGGCGGAGGGTTGATCCCTCCGCCCTTTTTGTTTGCGTCCGGGGCGGATCGCCGGTATCGTTCCTAGGGTTTCCGGTCAAACGCTCCCGCCATCATGATGCCCCTCCGATTCCTCCTCGCGATCGCCGGATTCTCCGTCGGCGTCGCACGGGCCGACGACTTCGAGCGCTCGGTCGCGCCGATCCTTTTGAACCACTGCGTGGAATGCCATTCCGGCACCGCGCCGTCCGGCGGATTGGACCTGACGACGGAGAAGGCGTTCCGCGCCGGCGGCAAGAAGAAGGACGCTGCGCTCGTGCGGGAGCGGGTACTGGCCGGCGAGATGCCGCCGCCGAAAGGGGACCAACCGCGACCGCTCGCGAAGGATCATCAATCCGCGATCAAGAAATGGATGGACGCCGGCGCCCCCTGGCCGAAGGATCGCGTGCTCGACTGGTTCGAGCGCACGATCGCGACGCGCGCCGGCCGCGATTGGTGGTCGCTGCAACCGGTGGTCGGGAATCGGGAGACAGGAGTCGGGAAAGACATTGATGGATTCATCGGGTCGAAGTTGAAGGAACGCAATTGGGAACTTTCGCCGGAAGCCGATCGGCGGACCTTGATCCGTCGACTGTACTTCGACCTGCTCGGCTTTCCGCCGACCTATGAACAAGTCGAAGCCTTCGCGAAGGACTCGTCGCCCGCCGCGTATCCGCTACTGGTGGAGAGACTCCTTGCGTCGCCCCACTACGGCGAGCGCTGGGGCCGGCACTGGCTCGATATCGTCCGCTATGCCGAGACCTGCGGCTACGAGCGAGACCAAGTGAAGCCGCACGTCTGGAAGTACCGCGACTACGTCGTCAAGGCGTTCAACGACGACCTGCCCTACGACCGGTTCGTGCGCGAGCAACTGGCCGGGGACGAAATGCCGGATCGGACCGAGCGGACCGCCATTGCGACAGGCTTCATCCGCCTCGGCACCTGGAACGACGAGCCGAACGACCCGAACGAGTACAAATACGACCGCCTCGAAGACATGGTCGGCGCGACGAGCTCGGCCTTCCTCGGCCTGACGGTGAAGTGCGCCCGCTGCCACGACCACAAGTTCGACGCGATCCGGCAGACGGACTACTACCGCATGGCCGGCGCGTTCTGGGCGGGATTCATCGAGCCGGGACCGCGCGAACACTTGGGCGGACCGGACCCGAAGCAGATCGGCGCGGAAGTCTTCTCGTGGACCGACCGCGGCCGCGTCGTGCCGCCGATCAAGCTCTTGAAGAAGGGCGACCCGAACCGGCCGGGCGAGGTCGTCGAGCCGGGACAACTCTCGACGATTCCGTCGCTGGACAAGCCGATCGCGCCGCCGAAGGAAGACGCGAAGACCACGGGGCGCCGCCTCGCGCTCGCGAACTGGATCGTCGATCCGAAGAACCCGTTGACGGCCCGCGTCTGGGTGAATCGCATTTGGCAGTTCCACTTCGGCCAGGGGATCGTACGCTCGCCGGACAACTTCGGCTTCACCGGCGAGAAACCGACGCACCCGGAACTGCTCGACTGGCTGGCCGGGGAGTTGATGAAGAATAACTGGTCCACGAAGCACATCCACCGGTTGATTCTGAACTCTCGGACGTACCGTCAGGCCTCGCTGCATCCGAAGCAAGACGAGTACGCGAAGGCGGATGCCGGGAACAAGCTCTGGTGGCGATTCGAGCGTCGGCGTGTCGAGGCGGAGGTCTTGCGCGATTCGATGCTGTTCGTCGCCGGGAATCTGAAGCTGGATCGGATCGGCGGGCCGAGCTTCTCGCCGGAGATCGCGCCGGAGGCGCTCGAGGGTTTGTCGACGAAGACCGCCGCGTGGAAGGCGTCGCCGCCGGAGGAGCAGGGGCGGCGCAGCCTCTACATCTTCAGCAAGCGCGGATTGCTTCCGCCGCAGCTCACGGCGTTCGACTTCCCCGACACGACGCTCCCGTGCGGCCAGCGGGACAGCACGACGGTGGCCCCGCAGGCGCTGACGCTGATGAACAACCGCTTCGCCCACGAGCAGAGCGAGGCCCTCGCGAAGCGCGCGAATAAGGAGTCGGAGGAACCGAAACGGATCATCGCGGCGTGGCGGATCGCCTTGGCTCGCAATCCGAGCGCGACCGAGGCGAAGGCCGCGACCGAGCACCTCGCGAAGCAGCGGGCGAACTTCGCCGATCGCAAGGACGCGGAGTTCCGGGCGCTCGCGTCGCTCTGCCACGTGCTGCTGAATCTGAACGAGTTCGTCTACGTGGACTGATGAAATGTAGGGTGGGCCGAGTCTTCGAGGCCCACCGCGCGGACGATTAAAGCCCACCGGTGGGCCACCGAGACACGGCCCACCCAACCGGCTAAA
>CAYVRB010000181.1:0-10213 GCA_964453375.1 uncultured Alcaligenaceae bacterium | reverse complement strand
TAGTTGTATTTTTTAATGTTGGGGGGGGCCGTGTCTTCGCGCCCCACCGCGTGGACTATGAGCGCACCCGGGGGGGCCTCGAAGACTCGCCCCACCCTACGGGATCAAACGATGCCTGCCTACTACCCCTGCGGCCGCACCCGGCGCGAGTTCGTCTGGCAGATGGGCGGCGGCTTCGCCGGCCTCGCCCTCACGAGCTTCCTCGCCGCCGACGGCTTCTTCGCCAAACATGCCGGCGCGACAGAGACGCCGAAAAAGCAACACTTCCCCGCGAAGGCCAAGTCCGTCATCTTCCTCATGATGAACGGCGGGCCGAGCCAGGTCGACACCTTCGATCACAAGCCGACGCTGGAGAAGTTCGCCAACCAGCCCCTGCCGGCCGACAAGAAGTTCATCAACTCCGGCGGCCGCAAGATCGGCTTCCTCACGCCGTCCTTCCGCAAGTTCCGCCCGGGCGGCCAATCGGGCCTCATGGTCTCGGACTTTTTCCCGAAGGTCCGCGAGCACGCCGACTCGCTCGCCGTCATCCGCTCCTGCCACACCGACAGCCACGCGCACGGCTCCGCCCTCGTCCAGATGAACACCGGCAAGACCTTCATCGGCCGCCCGTCGCTCGGCAGTTGGGCCGTCTACGGCCTCGGCACCGCGAACAAGGATCTCCCCGGCTACGTCGTCCTCATGGACAAGCGCGGCGGCCCCATCAGCGGCCAGCCGAACTGGTCCAACGGCTTCATGTCCTCCGACTATTCCGGCACCCTCTTCCGCCCCACCGGCGACCCGATCCTCGACCTCCGCGGCCCGCACTCGTCGAAAGTTCAGCGCGAACAGCTCGACCTCCTCGCGAAGCTGAACCAGGAACACCTCGACGCCCGCCCCGGCGGCAAGGAATTGGCCGGCCGCATCGAGAGCTACGAGTTGGCCTACCGAATGCAATCGGCCGCGCCGGAGGCGGTGGACCTGACCAAGGAATCGAAGAAGACGCTCGACCTCTACGGCGTCGGCCAGCAGCCGACCGACGAGTTCGGCCGCAACTGCGTCATCGCCCGCCGGCTCGTCGAGCGCGGCGTCCGCTTCGTGCAGCTCTACTCCGGCGGCGGCCACCTCGAGGAAACCTGGGACGCCCACGCGAGCATCGAGAAGAACCACGGCCAGCACGCCGGTGAAGTGGACCAGCCGATCGCCGCGCTGTTGACGGACCTGAAGGACCGCGGCCTGCTGGACAGCACGCTCGTGGTCTGGGGCGGCGAGTTCGGCCGGATGCCATTCAGCGAGGGGAAGGGCGAGCCGGGCCGCAATCACAACCCCTACGGCTTCAGCATGTGGCTCGCCGGCGGCGGCGCGAAGGGCGGCACGGCCTACGGCGCGACCGACGAGTTGGGCTTCGAGGCCGTCGAGAACAAAGTCCACCTCCACGACCTGCACGCGACGATTCTGGCGCTCGTGGGCCTCGACCACGAGAAGCTCACGTATTTCCATCAGGGCCGCCACGAGCGCCTGACGGACGTATATGGGAAGGTCGTGCGAGAGGTGATTGCGTAGGGGCGAAACTGAACCGGTGAGCCGCCGGGTCGAGGAGGTAGGTCCCCACCCGGTGGCTCATGCCGCTCGGCTCACCGGGTTTGCTTAGCATTCATTGGTCGTGTCGGCGTCGATGAGCGACCTCGAAGCGAACTACCACAATCATTGCCGTTCACAAAATGAAGCCGCGGGATTCTTGCCATTGCAACGAGCCACCTACCCATGGTGATCGCGTTCTACTCCGGCCCGAACATGCGTTCGTAGTGCGGCCATTCCAGCGGGTGGAGTTGCGTGCGCTTCAGGCCTTTCGACTTCGCCGATTCGAGGTACTGCCGGCGGCGTTCGGATTCGCGGAGCTTGTCGGCGGCGAGCGCGGCGTGGAAATCGTAGACGGCGCGCGGGTCGGTGAGGCGGGCGGCGCCGAGGTCCTTCATCGCCTCGGCGGGCTTGCCGGCGGCGAGGTGGACGAGCGCCCGCGTATCGAGGACGTGCCCGCGCGGCCCGGCCGCGGCGAGGGCGCGGTTCGCCAGTTCCAGCGCGCGGTCGGATTGCTCGGGCGCGTGAAACGCGAGTAGCGAGGCCAGGTTGTTGAGCGCGATCAGGTTGTTCGCGTCGAACGCGAGCGCCGCTTCGTATTCGGCGATGGCCGCGTCGGTGCGGGCCTGCGCATCGAGGATCGCCGCCTTCGCGAGGATCAAGGAAACATCTTTCGGGCGAGACTTTCGCTCGTCGTCGATTCCCTTTGCGATCTCGCCGACGCGTCGATCCCATTCGGCGAGGTCCGCCGGGGCGATGGCGGCGCGGGGCTTCGCGGCGACGGCGTTCTTCAGCAATGCCGCGCGGGGCGCGTTCGGCGGAAAATCGGCGGGCGCGAGCGCCCACGCGGTCTTCATGGCGTCCAGCGTGCGGCCCCGTTCGATCAGGAACATCGCGAGCGCGGCGTGCCGCTGCGGGAGCTTCGAGCTGGCGGCCGCGGCGCGGAACGCGGCCTCCGCCTCGGCGTCGCAGCCGAGTTCGGCGAGCAGGGGGCCGGCCGCCAACAGTTGCATGTCGGGCTTGTCGGCGTTCGGGAACGCCTTGACGAGGCTCGCGGCGCGGTCCTTGTCGCCGCGCGCGGCGGCGGCGCGGGCCTGTTCGGCGGTCGCCTCCCAACTCCCGGGCATCATCGCGAGGATGCGCTCGAGCGTCGGCTTCGCGGCGTCGAACCGCTTGGCCTTCAATTGAACCTGATGCAACAAGAGCAGGTGTGCCGGACGGCACGTCGGCGATTTCGTCGCGTCGCGCAAGTCGGATTCGGCCTGCTGGAGGCGGCCCTCCTGCAGGAAGAGCGTCGCGCGTTGCACGGCCTCGTCCGGCGACATCGGATCGCGCGCCGCGGTTTGTTCGAGGATCGCGTGCGCGTCTATCCGGCGGAACGGATCGCGCGCCATCAGGAACGCCTTCAATCGCAGGTCGTCGGGGTGTTCGACCGGCTGGAAATTCGGGGCGAGCGCCGCGAGGGCGTCGTCGAGCCGGGCGTGGGCGTTCGGCCCGGAGGCGAGGCCGAGCGCGAGGCCGCGCCGCGCCCAGCGCCGCGAATCGTCGTTGGCTTCGGCGGCCAGGATCGCGCGGCAGCGCGCGTCGGCGTCGGCGTGGCGACCGGCGCGACGGTAAAGGTCCGCGAGCGAAACCAACAGCGAGACGTCGTTCGGCGACGATTGCAATCCGGCGAGATAGGCGCGCTCGGCGCTCGGCGCATCGCCCGCGAGTTCGTGGCACGCGCCGACGGCGTGCGCGGCTTTCGCGTTGCCTCCCATCGCGAGCGCGGCGGCGGCGCTCGCGGTCGCGGCGCGCGCGGCGGCCGGATCGCCGGCGGCCTGCACGCGCACGAGCGCGATCCACGCGTCCGCCAGTTGCGGGCCGAGCTTCACCGCCGATTCCAACGCCGCGATCGCGCCGGCGCGATCGCCGTTCCGCGCCAGCCCGCGGCCGCGGAACAGTTGCACCTGGGCGTCGGTCGAATCGGCGGTCTTGCGCACGATCTCGCGGCTGCGTTCGCCCCCCTTGCCATTCGCCGCTTCCAAGAGCGCGTGCGTCTGGAAGAGGTCCGACGGCAGCCCGGCGATCTTGTCGCGATCGTCCAGCAACCGGAACGCCTCGTCGGTGCGGCCGCGATTGAGCAGCAGTTCGAGCAGGCGGCGGAAGGTGGTTTCGTCCCGTTCGCCGAGGTCGAACGCGCGGTGGAAGTGTTTGAGGGCCGCGTCGAGGTCGTTGACGCGCAGGGCCAGCTCGCCGAGGAGCGCGTGCGGTCGGGTCCAGGCTTCGCGCTTGCGGACGACGGCGTCGAGTTGCTCGGCGAGCCGCTTCGCGGTCGCGGCGTCCGGCTTCGGCGTGTGCGCCAGTTCGCCCATCGCGGCGGCATAGAGATACAGCGGGCCGCCCACGCCGTCCAACCGCTTCAGATCGGCGACGACCGTATCGAGTTTGGCGTGCTGGCCCGACTGCAGGTGGATCTGCGCGAGCAACATGCGGGAATTCAAATCGTGCGGCCGTTCGCCCGCCACAAGATTCGCGAGCTTGGCGGCTTCGTCGGATTGCTTGAGGGCGTACAGCCAGTTGGCGAGGCCGAGGAGCAGTTGATGGCGTTCGTCGACGGGGAACTTGCCGGCGTCGCCGGCGAGCGCGGCCACGGCGGCCGCGTCGCGCGCCCGTGCGGCGAGGGCCGCCTTCGCCAATCGAAACGCCACCGTGTCCCCGATCGCGGCTTCGCCCGCCGAGAGCACCTCGGCCGCCTCCTTCGCGCTGCGCCGCGCGGCGAACTCCGCCAGCGCCACGCGCGCCGCCGGCACGTCCCCGGCGCGGACGATCAATTGCTTCAGCAGCGCCTCGCCCTCGGCCGGTTTGCCCTGCGCCGCCAAGAGTTTGGCTTTGAGGATTTCGATGCCGACGGGGAAGGGGGGCTTTCCGAATGTGGCTTCGACTTCGGTCCAGCTCCGCCGGTTCACCGGCCGCGCCAGCATCTCGGCGAACTTCGCGGTCGCCAGCGCCAGCCGCGCCGCCGGCATCGCGTCGGCGTATTCGCGCAGGATCGGCTCGGCGTCTTTGAAGCGATTCAATCGCAGGAGCGTCTCGGCGCGGCCGAGCTGCGCGGCGTTCATCCGCGGGTTCGCCGCCGCCGCCCGCGTGTAGGCCTCCAAGGCACGCTCGGGATTGTTCGCGAGCGTCTGGCATTGCGCGAGGCCGACCTGCGCCTTCGCATAATGGGCCGGGTGTTTTTCAAAAAACTCCAGGCAGCGCGACAGCGAAGTCCGCGCCGCGGGCCAGTCGCCCTCCGCCAATAGCACGCGGCCGACGAGGTAGTCGTGCGTCGGGCGGAACGTCTCCTTCCCCTTGTACCGGCGTTCGATCTCCCGCTTCGCGAGGTCCAGCTCGCGGTTGTCGATCATCAGGTCGATCAGGTCGAGCGTGCCGGGGTCGTTGTTCTTGGCGAGTTCGACGGCCTTGCGGAGTTGCTCGTCGGCCTTCGCCTTGTCGCGGAGTTGGTCGAGCGTTTGGTAGTACGCGGTTCTTAGCCGGGCGTCCTTCGGGTTCTCTCCGATCGCGCGGGCCAGGGTTTCCCGCGCGGCGTCGAACAGCCGATCGCGCGCGTAGTGGTCCGCCAGCAGCAGGGAAAACTCCGGGCTTTTCTCGGCGTCGCGCACCTCCTTCGCCGCCGCCGCGATCTCGGCCCGTGCCTCGTCCACGCGGCCCGATTGATAGAGGTGATGGATGCGCACCACGCGGGCGCCCGTGTCGTTCGCGCGGTCCTTTGCTAGCTGCGCCATCACCTTCTCGGCGTCTTCGAGCGCCGTCGAGGTGTTCTCCTTGCGATGGACGTCCGCGAGCTTCTGGTACACCTCCGGCCCCGCGCGGCCGGTCGCGATCAACTTCTTCAGGATCGCCACGCCGTCGGTGGAACGCCCGAGGCGGAACTCGCAGGTCGCCAGTTGCTTCAGCAGGTCCGGGTCGTCCGGCGTGCCCGTGACGGGGTCGAGCAGCGGAGCGAGATGGTGCTTCGCGGACGTGAAGACCTGATACGCGAGATAAAGGTCGACGAGCTTCTTGCGCTCCTCCGCCCGGTGCGGGGCGACGCGCAGCAATCGTTCGTAGCAATCCAGCAGCGATCGCCGCGCCTTCGGGTTCGCGTCCGATTCCAGCATCGCGACGTACTCCGCGATGGCGTCCACGTCGCGCGGTTGGAAGTTCAAGTACGATTCGTACAGTTGCAGGGCGTCGCCGCGGTTCTGGTCGTCGCGCGCGGCGCGGGCGAGGTCGAGCATCCGGTCGGCGTTGCGGCGCACCTGGCGCTGGTTCGCCGCGTAGCCGGCGCCTCCCACCGCGGCGAGCACCGCCAGGAACAGCGCGGCCCGCTTGTAATTCATCTGTCGGCGAGAACTCCAGGCGCTCACGGCAAGACTCCGGCGTGGAAACTGCCCACCAGTCTAGAAGACGATCGCGATGCGCGGCCGTTCGACCCCGCCGTTTTATGACCTATCTTGTCGGAGTGTCGAAGCCGCGCGAGGAACGTACGGGTGGGCGAGCCTTCCAATTTCTCCCGCATCCTCAGCTTCGACGTGGAGGAGCATCACCGGATCGAAGCCGCGTTCGGGCTGGATTGTCCGCCGGTATTGAAGGACGAATACGCGCGGCGGATGGAATCGACGACGCGGATCCTGCTCGATCGACTCGCCCGCGTTGAGGCGAAGGCGACATTTTTCATCGTGGGCGAAATCGGGATATCGCATCCGAAACTCGTGCGCGACATCGCGGACGCCGGGCACGAAATCGCCTCGCATAGCCACGACCATCGCCGCGTCGATCGCTTCTCGCCGGCGGATTTCCGAGACGACTTGAAGCGAAGCAAGGACGCGCTCGAGCAGGCCGGCGGGCACGCCGTCGTCGGCTTCCGCGCGCCGACCTTCAGCGTGACGCGCAAGACACCGTGGGCCATCGACGTGCTCGCCGAACTCGGCTTCCGCTACGACAGCTCGATCTTCCCCGTCCGCCACGATCGCTACGGCATCCCGGATGCGCCGCGCACGCCGTTCCTCGCCGCCGGAATCGAACGCACGATCCTCGAACTGCCGCCGGCGACGTGGCGACTCGCCGGCCAAAATCTCCCGGTCGCCGGCGGTGGATACTTTCGACTCTTCCCGCCCCTGTTCATGCGTCGCGGCCTCGCGCAACTCGCGGCGAAGACTTCGCCCGCTGTCGGCATGCTCTACTTCCACCCTTGGGAATTCGACATCGACCAGCCGAAGCTGCCCCTACGGCGACTCTCGAAATGGCGAACCTACGTCGGCATCGGAAGGAGCCTCGCGCGCCTGGATCGATTGCTCGCTCGCGGGAGCTTCCGCCGCGCGATCGATGTGGCCGACGAACTGCTGGCCTCGAAGGATTCCCTCGCGCGGTTTGCCGTCGCGCCCCCCGGCGGATAGCGTGGTGTCAACGCCTCCCCGGAGTTCCGCCATGCGCCGTCGTCTCGTCGCGCTCACCCTCGCCGCCGTGCCCCTCGTCGCGTTCCTCGCCTTCCGGCCCGCCACCGCCGACGACGCCAAGACGCTGCAAGCCCTCGTCGACAAGGGCGGCCACGTCCGCATCCCCGCCGGCACATACCGCATCGAAACGCCGATCGTCGTCGACCTCGAGAAGACCGGCTTCACCTGCATCGAAGGCGGCGCCGTCGCGCGCATCGTCATGGCCGGCCCCGGCCCGGCGATCCGCTTCGTCGGCCACCACGACGGCACCGCCGCGCCCAAGACCGTCAAGCCTCTCGTCTGGGATCGCGAACGGATGCCCGGCTTCGACGGCGTCGAGATCGTCGGCGCGCACCCCGACGCCGATGGCGTCGAAGCGAGCGGAACGATGATGCTCACCATCACGCGACTGCACGTCCGCGACTGCCGCCACGGCATCCACCTCGTCAAACGCAACCGCAACGTCGCCATCGCCGACAGCCACATCTACCAGAATCGCGGCATCGGAGTCTTCCTGGATGGCGTCAACCTCCACCAGATCAATATCACGGGAAGCCATATCAGCTACAACGACGACGGCGGCATCGTCGTCCGCGGTGGCGAGGTCCGCAACCTCCACATCACCGGCTGCGACATCGAATCCAACCACGGCAAGGACCGCCCGCCCACCGCCAACGTCTACGTCGACTCCCGCGGCGGCTCGCACGCCGAGGTCGCCATCACCGGCAACACCATCCAGCACAACCACGAGGCCCCCGGCAGCGCCAACATCCGCATCCAGGGGCCGTCCATCGCCCGCGCGAAGATCGACGAACTCCGCGACGGCCACGTCACCATCACCGGCAACATCCTCAGCGACGTCCACACCAACGTCCACCTCGACCACGCCCGCGGCGTCGTCGTCACTGGCAATACCTTCTGGACCGCCTACTCGCACAACCTGCTCGTCGAGCACAGCGCCCACGTCGTCGTCGGCCCGAACGCCATGGATCGCAACCCGCGCTATCGCGGCGAGGAAAGCCCGACGACGACGAATTGCGTGATCTTCCGCGACAGCTCCGATTGCACGATCACCGGCTTGCACGTCTCCGGCGTGAAGGCGGCGAAAGCCGGGATGGAGTTCACGAACTGCGATCGCTTCCACGTCACCGGCTGCACCGTGCTGGACTGCGAACCGGTGGGCGTGTTGTTGAAGAACGTGACCCGTTCCCGCTTCTCCGGCTTCCTGATCCGCGACGACCGCGAGGGCGCGAAATCGCTGCCGACGCAGGTGGAAGGGGGATTCGGGAACTGGATCGGTTGGTAGGGAACCAGGATCGTCGGAGTGGTTCCGCCGCGCCTGCGCCACCCCTCGGCGGGGCTTTGCCGGAACCAGCCCGTCTGCCGGAACCACCGGGATTCTGCCGGAATCAACGGGGGAGGCTCGCCGGGCCTGAATCGACCTAGGCTCACTTGCCCTTGGCTGCCGGCCGTCTCATTACGAACATCAGTTTGCCGTATTCGTCGCCTTCGAGCGATTCCAATGTATCGTGTTCGATGTCCTGTAGATTTCCCAGTTTGCTCGTCCACTTGCCGGATGGCAGTTGTCGGGCGACGTGCGTGAACAATTCGCCTTCCCCGTAAATGGCGATCTTGTCGAAGTGCCTTAACCTTCGCGAAGTCTTACACCGCTTGAATCCAAGCAACTTGAAGACGCGACTGACGATCTTGATGGTTCCAACGCGCGGCACGCCATCGGGCCAGTAATAGCCTTCTCGAATGTCCCACCATTCATCCGATTTGCCAGCCGCCCACGCGATGCAATTGTAGTCTTCCGTTTCCGGACTTGTCGTGCGATACCCGCCACCGGCGAGCGTCGGAAAATAGGATTCGATGCTCATGTCTAGGCGATGTACCCCTTTCCTTGCCCATAGCTGATCCACGCCTTGGCCATTTCGGCGAGTTTGCCACGGCTCTTCGCTGGCACTGGGTCTACGCCTTCGATGGCCACCAACGCGGGGAACCAGTGGTCGGGCTTCTGTTTCAAATCCATCAACAATAAGGGCACGACCGGCTTTCCGAGTTGGATGATTTGCAGGTAAGCGGGATGCTGAGCCATTTTCGAGACCATAGAAGACGGGCCGCGAGCCGCCCGCCATGCGGCCGCCAAAGCAAGGAATTTCTCGGCAATGGCATCTGAATCCGCCGACCCTCGCGGTTTCAACGCGACAGTAGATGGATCGCTCATCAACGAGTCTACGCCAGCTTTGAAACTGGTGAGTCGGCGTCCGAGACTAGCCATCTCCGGTAGCCATGCCGGTGGCGAGTCTACCATCAATTCCTTCAATCGCGAAACGATGGCCATTCGCCCGTAATGGAAGCGCCATCGTTGCGAGTTGATTTGCCCGACGAACCAAAAGAGTTCGGCGTTCGTCATCGGGAATCGGGGCGTAAGAATGCGGACAGCGCTTCCGCCGTTACCTCTTGCGGCGAACCGCCACGGCTGGATGCAAGCCTGCCCGAATCCAGTTACCGAAATGCACGGGTAGTCAACTATTTCGTCGTCCGGCGGCGATACGAATTCGACGATGCTGTTGTAGCTGTCGCCGCTCGATACATAGGGGATGCTTCCGCCGGGGTAATTTGAACTTCCGCTGGACGATGCCGTTTCCACCTTGAACCATTTGCGGAGTGCAGTTCGCGCCGTTGGCCGGTCCCCGGACGGCTGTGTCTCGGCCAATTGTTGGTCGTAGTCCTCAACAAGTTCTTCGATCACTTCCGGGTAATTGGCGACGGCCAAGGACAGTTGACGAAGCGCCAAAAGCTTCCAATGCTCGTAACTGGACAGGCTGAATTCCACGCTGGGGAGCCAGTTCTCGGCGGCGATCTCTTGGCCGCTCACGAACGACTCGCGCGGCATCACACACGCCAAGTTCGGAACGGTATCAATCTCGCCACTCTCAAGGAACTCCTGATATAGCTCCAGCACGGTCCCGAGTTGGCTGCCGGAAGTCGGCACTCGCTTCTTCTTGCTGATCCTGAAGCCGTCATTCTGGAGAAGGGCCAGAAAGGTTCCCCGGTCCCGGTTCGGAGCGTGGGCCTTCACAAGAAGAATCGAAGTTGGAACAGTTGTGGGGTAGAACAATTCGATAGGCAGGCTGATCGCGCCGTATCCCCTCAGCCTTCTGAACTGGCCTTGCGCCCGGGCGTCGCGTGTTGTA
>CAYVRB010000180.1:8549-13129 GCA_964453375.1 uncultured Alcaligenaceae bacterium | reverse complement strand
ACACCGCGCCGACGACCGTCCGCGGCCGCGTCTTCGTGCAGGGCCGGCCGCTCGCCGGCGGCACGATCGTCTTCGCGCCCCACCCCGAGCGCGGCGGCGCCGGGAAGCCCGTCAGCGCCGACATCGACGCGGAGGGGGCCTACGAGTTGAAAGTCGAGAAGGGCGTGCCGGCCGGCTGGTACCGCGTGGCGATCGCCGACCCGCCGTACTGGACCGTCGTGGTGCCGGGCGACGCGCCGAAGCTGGCGGCCGTGTCCGGATTCCCGGAGGCGCTGCGACGGCCGGACAGGTCGGGATTGGAGCGAGAGGTGCTGGTCGGGCGCGAGAACGAGTTCGAGTTTCACATCGAAGTGAAGCAGTAAAGTTTAGCCGCGAGGCGGAGACTTCGGAGCCGAGCGCACGTCGATCACGTCGGCGGGAACAGTTGAAACGCCGACTCGGACTCGCGAATCAAGCGGCGCCGAGGGCCATTGAGATCGAACGCGGTGACGGTGGCGTCACCGATCGGCGTCAACCCGTGAACCGACGTGCCATCCCATTCAAAATGATCCGTCCAGCGATTCAAACGCGGATGAAAGATCGGCACCAATCGCCCGTCGGGATCGGAAACCATGAGCCGATTCGACTTGCGCAGGTTGCAACTCGGGCAAGCCAAACAGAGATTGTCGAGATCATCCGATCCGCCGGCCGAGCGGGGAACGATATGTTCGACGTGGAATGTCGCGCCTTGGAGCGACTGGTGCATCCGACAATATTCGCAACGGTTCCCGGCGCGGGCGGCCACGAATCGACAGGTCTCGGCCCAAGTCGTCACAGGGGTCGTCGGCCGAGGATTTGCATTGCCTGCGACCGGAACAACGACATCGTCTCGCTAAGCTCCGCCAACGATTCGAGTTCGTCGCGTTCCGATGGCGTTAATGCGCCGTCGGTGTTCCGGTCCATCAGATCTTGAAGGCGGCGATCGGTCTTCTCGGGGAAGCGCAGGGCGGCCAAGGATTCGACGAAGTCCCGCGGCGTTTCAACGATGGCGATCATCGAATGACCCTCAAAGTCGCACCGTCATTATTCGCCAGCCGCGGAACCATTGCAATCCCTCGCCGCGAAACGGTCAACCCGCCGTCACGGGAACGACCGCCTCCGCCGGCTTCTTCGTCGCCCGGCGCACCACGCGGTAGCCGATGTAGCCGATCACCATCCACGGCAGCACGACACACAGTCCAACGATCACGTACGACACGCTGCTGAGAAGTGCCGAAGCGCTCAAGGCGAGGCCCTTGCGGACCTGCGGCCAGACGCCGTCGTCCTTCGGCACGATCAGGTCGGCGTTCGAGATCACGATGTCCAGCCGCGCGGTCGCGAACTTGCCGTCGGTCGCCGCCTGGTCGCGGCCGGTCTGCTGGACGCGGACGACGCCGGCGGCCTTGGCCTTCTCGATGACGCCGGCGGCGCTCGCCAGGGGCACGTCGTAGATCAGCTTCGCCGTCACGCGGCCGCTGCGGTCGTTGGCCACGTTCGAATCGACGACGCGGCCCTTGGCTTCGGTCACGAACGCCGCGAATGCCGCCGCGGTCGTGTCCACGTTGTCCACCTCGATGGCGAGCGTCGTCGTCTCGCGGGGCTTCAGCCGGTTCGCGTTGGCGAAGGTCACGCGGTAGAGCGCCTTGGAGTCGCTGACGAGCCGCGATTCCGCCTGCCGCGCCGTCTGCCGGCCGAGCAGGTCGCCCTCGGCCGCCATCGTCGCCAGTACCGCGCCGTCCTCGCCGCGCTTCAGCTCGAAGTCCAGTTGCGCCGTCACGTTCAGCTTGTCGTTCTCGTTCAGGCTCGAGTTCACGATGCGGCCCTTCGCCTTCTCGACGGCGTCCTTGAGGGCGCGGAAGCCGGCCGGGATATCCGTGACGGCGTACTGCACCGTCGTCGTCTCGCGGGGCTGCATCTTGGACGCCTCCAGCAGCGAGAGGCGGTAGAGCACCTTCGTATCGCTGGCCTGCGCCGTCTCGGCGGCGCGGAGCACGTTTCGATACACCATGTCCCCGGCGGTGGCGAAGAGGGCCGCGACGGGCGCCTCGGCGCCGCGCTTCAGCTCGAAGTCGAGCTGCGTGACCTGATTCGCGTCTCCGTCGTGCAGCTGTGCCGTCACGATGCGGGCGCCGGCCTTCTGGGCCGCGTCCTGAAGGCTGGTAAAGGTCGCCGGCACGTCCGGCACGGACAGTTGCAGCACCGTCGTCTCGCGGGCCGGGATCTTCGCCGCGCTGAACATCGACGTGCGGAACAGCACCTTCGTATCTGTGACGCTGTCGGACTCCGGCGCCCGGCTGACGGTCTTGCCGACGACTTCGCCGGCCGCCGCAAGGGCCGCCAGCACCGGGGCCTCCTCCGTGCGCTTCACCTCGAAATCGAACTGGGCCGTGACGTTGATCTTCTCGCCTTCGGTCACGTTCGCGGAGACGACGCGCCCCTTGGCCTTCTCGACGGCGTCGCGAAGCGTGCGGAATCCGGCGGCCACGTCGGGCACCGCCACCTGCACCACGGAGGTCTCGCGCGGGGCCACGTTCGCGAGGTTGTAGAACTGCACGAGGAAAACCGTGTCGCCGCGCTTCACCTTCGCGTCCTTGGTCGGCGAGCCGTCGGCCGTCTGCTGCCGGTCGATCTCGAGCCGCGCCACGCGGCCGAGCTGCTTCAGGCGATCACGGATCGGCCCGGAGGCGTCCGGCGACACCTCGAAGTTCAGCACGGCGTTGTACTGCCCCGCCTGGAGCTGCTTGAGTTCGGACTTCGTCACGCGGCCCTTCGCCTCCAGCACCGCCGCCATCGCGTCGCGGAAGGTCTTGTCCACGTCGTCCGTCTCGATGCCGGCCTGCACGCGTTCGTTCTCGGTGATCCCCGCCGCCTGGCGAATCTCCTTCTCGGCCATCGTGATGGTGAGCGTGCTGAGGGACGCGAGGCTGCCGTAGTAGCGCAGTTCGCCCTCGTGCTCCTCGATCTTCGTCCGCCAGACGCCGAGTTCCTTCTCGGCCGCGAGCAGTTCCTTGATCTCCCCCTTGCCGTCCTTGATGATCGCGAGGAGGCGCAGCTCCATGGCGCGGGCCGCCTTCAGCCGGCTCTCGAGGTCGGTGTACATCTTCGTGATGTCCTGGCTGCCGATGCGCTGGCCCTTCAACTCGCCGGTCTTGCCGAGTTCCTTGCGGAGTTCGAGGACGAAGCCGTCGAGCGAATCGGGCGGCACGCGGACGACGACGGAGCCTTTCACCTTGCCGTTGGCGAGCTTCTCGCTGTTGACGGTGCCGACGTAGGCGTTCGGAATCTTGGTGACGAGCAGCGTGACGGTGGCGACGGCGGAGTCGAAGGAATCGACTTCGAACTCGATGTCGCCGGAGCGGATGATGATCTTGCGCACGGCCGGCTGCGGAACGGCGGGCGCGGGGGCCGGCGGGGTCTGGCCGAGGATCGGCGACGACGTCGGCTTCGGTTCGGGCTTCGGTTCGGGCTTGAGGCCCAATTTGGTATCGGCCTTCAGCTTCGCGTCGACTTCGGCGTAATCGTCGAGCTTCTTGCGCTCTTCGCCACCGGAGTCTTTTCCGTCGCGGACGACGCGGACTTCGTTCGCCTTGTCCTGCGTCTTCTTGCCGGGGACGAAATAGGCCACGGGCGGCGCCGGGGAAGACGTCGCGAGCGTACGGATCGACGCCGCCACATCGCCACCGCCGGCTTGGATCTGGGGCAGACCGAGCGCCGGCGCACCGCCACCTCCGCGGGCTTGCCCGTTCTGAACGCCGAAGCCGAAGCCGCCCATGCCGCCGCCGGGTCCGCCGGGCGGGGCCGGTCCGCCGCCCGGCGCGCCCATGATGCCGCCGGCGCCCGGAGCGCCACCACTGCCGGATGCCGGGCCGGCCATCGGGGCCACGCCGCGGTAATGGAGAGCCGCACCGTCGGCATCGCCGCCGCCGCGCTCGTAATAGTAGCGCTCGGACAACCTGGTTCGCTGCTTGCCCGGCTCGTCGGGAAGGTCCGCGAGTCCGCCGAGCCGCTTGTCCACTGCGGCTTCATCGACGGTCGCTCGCTTGAAAGAATCGAGCCTACTCTTTTCCCACGACGAATCATTCCAGTTCGTAGCTTGCGGCACGGCGCCGTTCGCACCGTTGAGCGCGTACAGGTCGGTCGATTCGTTCTCGGCCACGAACTTGCTCCGAATGGCCCACCGCAGGTTCTCCGCCATCTCGCCGGCGGACGGCGCGCGGCCGTTGTCCGAATCGCCAGTGACGGTTCCGTCGTCGAGTACGCCTCGCAACTTGACACTGAGGGGTGGATTCGGTTTGTCGCCCCACGCGAAGCTTTCGCCCGGCATCGGCAGGCCGCCGTTCGCGATCACGAGGCTCGTCACCGCGCCGAACGCGCCGATCACGAGCGTCGCCGCCAGGCCCACGAGCGCCCGCCGGCCCCAGCGGCTCATCGGCCGCGCCGGCGTCGCCTTCGGTTCGCGGATCGCCCGCAGCGTGCGGTCTTCCAGCAGCGCGCTCGGCCGCGCCGACGAGAAGAGATTCGCGAGGCCGCCGTCGAAGGCGCGCACCGCCTCCAGGGCCGTG
>CAYVRB010000180.1:0-8539 GCA_964453375.1 uncultured Alcaligenaceae bacterium | reverse complement strand
TGAAGCACTCGGAGCAATCCCGCACGTGCGCGTCGAAGCGGTCGCGCTCCGCCGCGGTCAAGCCGTCGGCCAGGAACGCCGCGATCTGCTCCTGCGTCCAGATGTGATCGGTCATGGCATCGTCCTTTAAAATAAGTCGTTCGGCATCCGCTCGCGGAGGATCTTCAATCCGCGGTGGAGCAGCCCCCGGAGGGAGCCGTTGGAGAGTCCGAGTTGCGTGCTGATCGTTTCGTAGTCCGATCCGGTGATGTACCGGAGCGTCAGCGGCAGGCGGTATTCGTCCGGCAGGCTCCGCAACACCGCCAGCACCTGGTCCCGCCGTTCGTCCCGTTCCATCGATTCGTCCGGCGGTTTCTCGCCGCCGGTGATCGTCTTCAATTCCACGTCGCTGCGCGGCGGGGCGGCGCGCTTCTGTCTCAGGTCGTGCCGGGCGGCGTCGGTGACGACGTTGTTCGCGATCGTCAGCAGCCACGGCCGGAACCCGTCCGGGCTGCGCAGTTTGTTCAGGGAGCGATAGGCGAGCAGGAACGTCTCCTGCGTCAGGTCCTCGGCCCGGTGCGTGTCGCCCGTGTCGAGGTAGATGCGGGAGAAGACCAGGCGGGACGTGCGGCGGACGAGTTCCTCGAACCCGCTCCGGTCGCCGTCGCTCGCCCTGCGGACGAGATCGGTATCGCTCTCGCTCATGGCATTCACACTAACCGAGACGACGGACCGGGGAAGTCCGCGCGCGGAATTCGCGCTTCGACGTGACAATCGCGAAACAATCGGATTCGATCAGGACGGCCGCGCGGCGCGGAGTTCCAGCACCCAGTTCCGTAATTCCCGGACTTCCTCGCGCAATCGGGCGACTTCGTCGGCCAACGACGACCGCCCTTCGTTCATGGGGGCTTCCACGGCGCCGCGGCCGAAGGCCGCCGCAGCCGCCTGCAATTCCTCCGGCGCGTGGAACCCGTGCGTGAGCGTCGTGCCGCGCCGCTCCGGCGGCGTCAGGTACACCACCAGCTTCCGCTCCGCCAGCGGCTTCAGCAGCGATCGCAACTGGTCCAGGTCCGGCACGTCGTCCATCCGGCAGACGCGCGTGCGCAGGTCCCCTTCCGATTGCGGCCCGCGCAGCAGCAGTTCCGCCAGGATCGCCAGTTGGATCCGATCGACCTTCCAATTCTCGTACAGAAGGTGCCGCCAGCGTTCGACGCGCCCGCCGGTGATCTTCGACACCCAGCCGCCGCCCTGCAATCGCGTCAGCGCCGTTTCGACCTCGTCCTCGTCGAGGTCCAGCACCGGGTCGCGGTTCGACTTCTGATTGCATCCCGTGGTGATGGCGTTCACCGACATCGGATAGGCGTCGGGGGACTTGGAGGTCTTCTGCTTTTCGATCAGCACGCCGAGGACGCGCCGATCGTGGATCGGCAGCGTCGGCCAGGATTCGTCGTTCGACATGGCGGCCTCTTGCATCGGGAATTCGTGCTAGGTTCGAGCATCCGGCGGGAGCACCACCATGAACGTCGCGACGCTCGCGGGCCTCGGCCTCATGATGATCGGCGGAATTCTGTTCAGCGGCGAAAAATCGCTCAACATCCACAATCCGCCGATGGGCGTTCTGCTCATCGGCGGCGGAATCATGCTCGCGCTCTACGGCTACTACGACGGCTACTCCGACGAGGACCGCGGCCCCCGCCGGCGCGTCAGCGACAACTTCATGTGACTCACTTCACCGGTTCCGCGACGATCGCAATCGTTGTGTCCAGTACCGAGTACCGAGTACCGAGTACCGAGTACCGAGTACCGAGTTTAGAACACCGAGTACACACTGCACGGCACTCAGTACTCGGTACTCGGTACTCGGTACTTCATGACATCGATCCAGACTCAAGAAATCACTTCACGGGCGCCGCGATGAACGTATCGACCGGATCGCTCTGCAGCGACTTCATGAACAACACCAGGTCGGCCTTCTCGTCCTTCGTGAGCTTCAGCGCGAACGGAATGATCGGCCAGCCGGCGGACGTGAACGTCTTCACGGCCGGATCGACCGGCTGCCCGGCCGCCTTCGCCTTCGCGTAGGCCGCTTCGGCGGCGGTGTCGCGCATCTTCTCCCCCAGATGCGGATTCGCGTTGCCGCCCTTGTCGTAGTACTCGACCACCGCTTCGAGGGTCGCCTCGCTGCCGTCGTGCATGTAGGGGGCCGTCGAAGCCAGCCCGCGCAGGCCGGGGGTCTTGAACGAACCGACGAGGGCGGGGTCCTTGTGGCCGGTCGGCAGGCTGCCGAAGCGGCCGAGGTCGCCGTCGGGGAGCTTGCCGTCCTTCGCGCCGACGCCGAGGTTGTGGAAGAGGCCGTCGGTGAAGTTCTCGCCGACGTGGCAGTTGGTGCAGCGCGCCTTGCCGAAGAAGAGGTTGCGGCCGCCGACGAGTCGTTTGCCGAGCGCGTCGGCGTCCTTGGCGGCGTCGCCGAACGGCTGGAGCGCCGCGGCATCGCCCTTCGCGGCCGCGTCCTTCAAAACCGCCGCGAAGTCGACGGCCTTCAGTTCCGGCTTCTCGCCCGTGTCGTCGTCGGCCACGCGCTTCTTCATCGCGGCCTCGGCGCGGTCGTAGATCGAATTCCCCACCAGCACGGTGCGTTCGTAGGTGGCAATCGCCTTCGCCACGGCGTCCCGCGTCGGCGCGTGGCCGAAGACCTGCTCGAACTCCTTCACGTACTCTGGCTTCGCGCGGAGCCGCGCCACCACGGCGGCCCAGGCGTCCCCCTTGCCGTCGAACATTTCCTTCGGGTTCGTCGGCGGCCCCTGCGATTGATCCTCGAGCGAGGCCGCGCGGCCGTCCCAGAACTGGAAGCGGTTGTAGGCCGCGTTCAGCACCGTCGGCGCGTTCGCGCCGCCGAGATTGCCGCCGATCCCCGTTGAGAACCGCGCTTGATCCGTGTATCCCTTCGCCGGATCGTGGCACGTCGCGCACGATACGGTGGCGTCGGACGAGATGATCTTGTCGAAGTAGAGCTTCTTGCCGAGCGTCCATTTCGCGAGCGTCATCGGATTTTCGGCAGGCACGGCGGGGCCGGCCGAGAGGCCGAGCGGCACCTTGATGAGCACCGCCTTGCGGGCGACCTTCGCGCCGGTCGCCGGGTCGACCGCTTCCTGCGTCGCCTCGTTCCAATACTTCGGCAGCGCCGCCCAGACCGCCGCGTTGGCGTTCCGTGTGATGAACGCGATCGGCGCGTCCTTCGCGAACGGGAGCTTCAAGGCCTCGTTCGGGATCAGGGCGTCGATCGGCTCGGCGGCGCGCGCCGGCGCCGTCGCGAAGGCCAACACGAATACGGCGCACAATCGCTGGCGGAGCATGGTCGTCCTTTCCGGGAATTGATCGGGGGGCGGGAGGCCGTCCGTATCATCGGTAGTCACGCGGACGGCGCGAGTCAACCGGCGGCCCAGGCCAATATCGTCTCGACGCTCGGCCGGTCGGTCGCGTCGCGGCTGGGATACGCGCGCAGGATCGTGCGGGAACGGTCGATGAGGAAGTCGCCGCCGAGCTGGAAGACGTCTTCGGTGCGCGTGAGGCGGCGGATCTTCTCGCCGCGGACGAGGAGCTTGAGGAAGTTCAGCACGATCCGCGGCCGGAAGAAGTGCCAGACGGAGACGCGGCCGAGGCCGAAGAACTTGTACCCCTCGCGGTGCGGATCGGTGACGACCGTGAACGGAATCCGTTCGCGCTCGATGAAGCGCTCGACGATGGCGGGCGGGGCGTGCCCGACGGCGATCACGTCGATGCCGGCGGCGCGGAAGCGCTCGTAGTTCCTGGCCACCTCGCCGAGGTGGGCGACGCAGGGCATTCAGGCGAAGTGCCGCAGGAAGAGCAGCAGCGTGCGGTCGGAATCGATCAAGTCGGAGAGTTTGACCGGGACGCCGTTCGTGCGAAGGAAGGTGAAGTCGGGCAGCGTTTCGGGTTCGTCGCTCATGGGGCTGATGTTACGCGGCCGCGGATGCGTCGCCAGACTTCGCCGAGGAATCCGGCGGCGAAGCCGAAGTGGATGGCGAGGAAGACGAGCGGGAGCCGTGCGCGGATGGCGACGGTTTGGCCGCGCCCCAGCCAGAGCGAGGCGCCGAGGATGGTGCCGAGGTAGAGCGCGATCGAGCCGAGGTAGGCGAGTGCCAGGTACGGATGCGCGAACACGAGGGCGGCGCCGACGACGAGCCAGACGCACCAGAGCGGCGGCACGAGCGCCGGCAGCGAGAGGGAGCGCGGGTGCTTCGCCGCCAGCCGGGCGCGCCCGGCGCCGTAGCGGCCGAGCTGCTTGAAGAGAGCCTTCGGCGTCGTGCGAGGGTCGTAGACGATCGCGATGTCGGGCGTGAAATAGCAGGTCAGCCCCGCGTCGTGGACGCGCTGGTTGAACTCGACGTCCTCGCAGGCGTCGAACCGCTGGTCGAAGAAGCCGATGGTTTCGAACACGCTGCGTCGATACGCGACGGCGGTGCTCTGCGGTTCGACGAACTTCGCCTGGTTCGAGTAGATGTCCGACGACGGATTGTGCCCCAACCGGCTGGACCGCGCGAGCGAGACGGCGGCCTGGAACGGCGTCGGATTCGGCGCATCCAGCGGTTGCGGGCGGCCGAGGCAGTCGGCCCCGCTTGCCGCGAAAGCTGCGACGACGTTCCGCAGATAATATTGGTCCGGTACGTGGCAATGGCCGTCGACCACCACGACGACGCGGCCGGCCATCTGCCGCAGGCCCGCGTTCCGGCCGGCGCTCGACCAGCGCTCGGGATTGTGGACGAGCTTCAAGTTGGAATGGTCGCGCTGGAGTTCGCGCACGATCGGCACGGTGTCGTCGGTCGAGCAACCGTCGGCGACGATCACTTCGTAATCGTGGGCCGGGTATTCCTGCGTCAACAGCGACTGGAGCGTGGCGCGGATGGACCGCGACTCGTTCCGCACCGGCACGATGACGCTGACGCCGACGGACATGCGAACCCTCCCGTCTTAACTTGTGCCGTTAGATTCGCTTCGATCCGTAGGTCGGGCCGAATCTTCGAGGCCCGACACGTTCGCCAATCTTGAATGTGTCGGGCCTCGAAGACTCGGCCCGACCTACGATTTCGGCGCATCCTATTTTTTTCGCCGATAGAGCCGATTCAGGCCGACACGTTCGCGAATCTTAAATGTGTCGGGCCTCGAAGACTTGGCCCGACCTACGATTTCGGCACATCCGATTATTTTCGCCGATAGAGCCGTTTCAGGCCGAGCAGCTTCAGCGCCGTGCAGCCGAGGATGGCGAGGTCGAAGCCGAGGCTCGCGCGGCGGATGTAGAAGCGATCGTGGACGAGCTTGCGCTTGACGTCGGCGATGGTTTCATCCGGCGGCAGGTGGATCTGCGCGAGGCCGGTGAGGCCGGGCTTCACGGCGTGGCGGCTGTCGTAGTTCGGCACCGACTTGCGGAGGCGTTCGATGATCTCCGGCCGCTCCGGCCGCGGGCCGACGAGGCTCATCTCGCCGCGCAGTACGTTCCAGAGCTGCGGGAGTTCGTCGATGTGAAGCGCGCGGAGGACGCGGCCGACGGGCGTAATCCGGCGGTCGCCGGCGGTGGCCCAGCGTGCCTGGCCATCGCCCTCGGCATCGTGGCGCATGGTGCGGATCTTCAGGATCGTGAACGGCACGCCGCCGCGGCCGAGGCGCGTCTGTCGGTAGATCGCCGGCCCGCGCGAGGTCGCCCGCACCGCCACGATCGCGAGCGCCATCACGGGCAGCGCGAGCGCGAACAGCCCCGCCGCCAAGGCGAAATCGACGGCGTCCTTCGCGCCCGCCACGCGGCGGACGGCGGGGACGGCCACGGTTTCGATGGCGAGGGCCTTCACGCGAAACACCGGCGGGGTCGAGGGCTTGGCACGTTGCGTCGTTTCCATCGGGCCGAGTCTTCCTGATCGTTAAGGGTGTCCATCGGGCGAAGAGGGTCCGCGGAACGCGGCGGCGTACTGCTCGAAGGCGGCGCGGATGAACGCGGCGAGCGCCGCCGAATCCGCGGCCGGCGCGCCATCCGCGATCGGCGTCGCGATGTAGAGCTTGTGCAGTTCGGACGCCTTCATGTAGTGGAAGCGCGCCTGGTCCGGCGCCTCCCAGCGGCCGTCGGTCGTCCAGGCCCAGCGGATGCGGAGCCGTTCGACGCCGGACTCGCGTTTCTTCTCGAAATCGGCGACGAAGCTGGTGGCGGTGCCCGACGCGAGTTTCGTCGTCTCGCGCCGGACGTCGCCGAGCATCCGATATCCGCTGGCGGGATAGCAGACGTCGGGCGTGTGCGTGGAGACGGCGCCGGGCACGCCGGAGATGATGGAGACGGCGGCCGAGTACGCGCCGTCCGCCGGGCGATACCGCCGCGAGGTCGCGACGCTGCGCTCCTTCAAGGGGACGTCGTGCTCGATCGGCTGGACCTCGCAATCGGGCAGCGCGATCGCGAGCGCGTGCATGCGCTCCGTGCGCGCCGCGTCCGGCGCGAAGACCGACCACCGCTGCGTGATCGCCCCGTGACCGACCGCGCCGGCGACCACCAGCGCCGCGAGCACCCAGACCGGCGTCTTCGACTTCAGCATAGCGCCTCCCGCGGCGTCGCGCCGAGATACACCGCGCCCGAGTGCGGCACTTCCATTGCGGCCACGCGGTCCGCCGCGCGGCCGAGCGCCGGCAATGCCGTCTCGCGGTGCTTCGCGCAGAGCAGCACGACCTCGCACCGCCGGGCGACCTCGACCGACTCGGCCGCCGTCAGCAGCGGATGGGCGTGGAGGATGACGCAGTCGTAGGGTTCCGCGAGGCAGCGGAGGAGTTGTTCGAGCCGACCGCTGCCCGCCACGCGGCGCACGTCGTCGGACCATTTCCCGGCGGGCAGCACGTGCAGGCCGTTCGCCTGCACTTGGATCGTGCGGGCGAAGTCCGATTCGCCACGGAGGAGTTCGCAGACGCCGGCGGCGTTGTCGACTTTCGCGAACGAATGGATCGCGGGGGTGCGCAGGTCGAAGTCGGCGACGAGCGTGCGGTAGCCGGCGTCGGCGAGGCTGTTCGCGAGGGCGAACGCCGCGAACGCCTTCCCTTCGTCCGCCAGCGCGCTCGTCACGGCGACCGTCGTCGCTCCGCGCGGCAGCCACGTCTGCGTCACGTACGTCCGCAGCTTGTCGACCGCGCCTTCGATTTCAGTCCGCCGCACCGGATCGAGCGTCGAGTCGGCGTTCTCCCACGGCACAACGCCGACGACCGGCATCGGCACGGTGGCCGCCACGTCCGCCAGGCCGCAGGCGCGTTTCGCCGTCGCTTCGTAGCCGAACGCGATGAGGCCGACGAACGCGAAGCCCATCAGGCCGGCGAAGACCGTCGCGAGAATCTGCTTGCGCGTGTCCTTCTGCATCGGCGAGGAGGCGGTCTGGAGCACGCTGACGCGTTTCGGCGAGCTGAGGTCCAACCGCAGCGCCGCGGCGTTCTGCGCGAGGCCGCGGAAGATGCCGTCCTCCGCCTCGGCCAGCGAGTCGTTCGGGTCGATCGGCTTCTTGTCGTCCGGCTTGCGGAACTCGGCGGGCTTGAGCGGCTCCTCGTGCGGCAGGCGCACCAGCTCCTCCTGCGCCAAGGCGAGCTTGAGCTTGGACGCCGCCTGCATCGCTTCCAGCTCTTGCAACCGCAGCACGGCCGCGTCGAACTCCGCGACGCGGGGATCGACCGCCGGCGCCGCCGAGAGCGGCGCGTTCGGCCGGACCTGCGCGAACAGGATCGCCTTCGATTTCCGCAGGTCGGCCAGTTCCTTCGCGATCTCGTCGGCGCGCTTCAACTTCGCCACGATCGCCGGCGCGTCCGGGTTCGCGTAGCGCGAGCGATCGATCGCGTAGTCGCGGCGGACATTCTGTTCCTCGGCTTCGAGCACGCGCACGTCCGGGTCGCGCTCCACCGCCGCCGCGATCATCTCCGGCGTCAGGCCCGACGGCGCGGGGGCCGAATCCTTCGGCTGCTCCAGTCGCTTCTTGAGCTGCTCGATCTTCGATTTCTGCGTCGCGATCGCCAGGGGAAGGTCCGAAAGCTGCTCCTGTAGCGCGAGCGTCCGCGACACCTGCGCCGCCGCGATCTGTCGCTTCACCCACTCCGGCGGCCCGACGCCCACGATCCCCGGCGGCAGCGCGTTCGGCACCTTGCCATCGCCCCCCGCCAGCCGCAGGTTCGGCTCCGCTTTGCCGCCCTTCTCGTTGAGCGTCTTCTGAAGGTTCACGAGCGTCGTCTCGAGCACGAGCAGGAACGCCTGGCGTTCCTTGATCTCCTTCTCGATGACCTCCTCCATGTAGGCCGTCTGCACCGCGTTCACGATCCGCCGCACGTCCTCCGGGTTGTGGCCCTTCAGCGTCAATCGAATGATTTCCGAGCCTTCCTGAGTGCTCACGAGCAATTCGTCTTCGAGGAACTGGAACGGGTTCTTCTGCTCCTTGATCGTGGGTAGGTCGCCGATGCGCTGGCCATCGACCTCCAGGCCGAGGGCGCGGTTGAGGACGAATTCGTTCTTGATGAGGCCGGCGTTCGTCTTGAGGTACGT
>CAYVRB010000179.1:0-13140 GCA_964453375.1 uncultured Alcaligenaceae bacterium | reverse complement strand
GGATGCGAAACACCGACAAAACAAAGAACAGCGCGCCGTCCACCGGAGCGAAGGTCGCGAAGGTCTTCTCCTTCAACTCCGACTTGGCGATCAACTTGAAGCCGGCCTTCGTTGCCTCGACGACCGAACCGACGCCGTCCTCGGACGCGATGTAGACGTGGCCGTTGGCGATGATCGGGGAGCAGGAGTAGCCCTTGCCGGCGAGGCGTTCGGACCAGTGGATGGTGCCGGACTTGGCGTCGAAGCAGGTGAGGAAGCCGGAGTCGGTGACGGTGTAGACTTCGTCGCCGAGGCCGATGGGCGAGGGGGTGTGGGGGGCGCCCTTCTTGGAGTCCCAGGCGATCTGCGAGCTGATGTCGCCGCTGCCGGCGGGGTCGAGGGCGAAGAGGTGGGCGGTGTCGTAGCCGGTCTGGACGATGAGCTTGCCAGCGACGACGATCGGGCGGGCGATGAGAGAGTAGCCGCCGGCGGGGTAGTTGGCGCGCCAGAGTTCGGAGCCGGACTTGGGGTCGTAGGCGGCGACGAAATCGCTGGCGGTGCTGACGATGACGTCGCGGCCGCCGCTGCGGATCACCTGGGGCGTGGTGAAGGAGAACCGCTTGGAGGCCTTCGATTGGCGGTCGGTCTTCCAGAGTTCGTCGCCGGTCTTCTTGTCGAGAGCGCAGACGAATTGTTTGTCGGCGCCGTCGACGCTGAAGACGAGGGCGTCGCCGACGAGGATGGGCGAGCCGCCGGTGCCATGGACGGGGGCGTATTTGTACTGGGTCTTTTTCCAGACGATGGCGCCGGCGAGATCGAGGCAGGCGGTGCCCATGTGGCCGAAGTGGACGAAGACGCGCTCGCCGTCGGACGTCGGCGTGGCGCTCGCGAAGGTGTTCTTGCCGTGCTGCTTACCTGCTGTGGCGGCATCGACCGAGACGACTTCCTTGTTCCAGTCGATCGCGCCGGTCTTGGCGTCGATGGCGAGGGCGCGGAGCGATTGCCCGCCGTCGGTCGGCACGGCCGTCGTCAGGTAGATCTTGCCCTTCACGACGATTGGGGAGGACCAGCCCTTGCCGGGGATCGGCGTCGTCCAGGCGGCGTTCGTGGTCGGGCCGAATTCGGTGACGAGTTTGGGGCCGTCGTAGAGTCCGGTGCCGTTGGGGCCGCGGAATTCGGGCCAGTCGGCGGCGGTGACGGCGGTGGCGAAGAGCAGGGCGAACAAGGCACGGTGCATCGGCGGGATTCCTCGGCGGCGGGACGGTCAGTGTAGCGGAGGTGGTTCAGTCGGCCCAGTTTTCGAGTTGGAGGTTCGGGATGCCGGCGAAGTCCTTGGTATTGCGAGTGACGAGCGTGGCCCCGTGCGCGAGAGCGACGCAGGCGATGAGGAGGTCGTTTCGCCCTGGGCGGTTTTTGAGTTTGGTATTGCGGAGTATTTCAAACCGGTCGCTGGATGCTTCGTTGAAACGAAGGATCGCAAACTCCGCGAGATACCGTTCCGACTTTTCGAGCAACTCGATAGCCCTCAAGACTTTCTCGCCATTCTCCGCCTTGAGAATCGACTCGATTCGACCCCGCAGGACTTCGACCCGCGTGATGAACGAAATCGCGATTCCGTGCTCGAGGGATTCTTTGACGACGCGCTCCCGAACGCCGTTCTTCGAGTAATAGGCGAGCGTGAACATGTCGGTATCGAGAATGTAGATCATTCGACGGCGTACTTTCCGGAGCCAGTCGCGCGATCAATTTCGTCACGATAATTTCGGATATTGGCCAAGAACGCTTCATGTTCTTCCGGCGTTTCGTCCGTGTTGAACTTGAATTGACCAATGCGCGGCCGGGGGGCTTTCAACCAATCGACAATCGCCGCTTTCAGGAACCGCCATTCCTTTCCGATGAGCCGACCCGCGATTCGTCCTGACTCGGCTTCGCGGCGTACGGACTCCTCGGCCAATTGCAAATAGGCCGCGGCCTGCGCGAGCGTGAGAACGTCGAGCGGGGAATGGGCGACCGCGTTCGCAGATTCGCCGTTGCGATCCGCCTTCGCCGGCACGCCGTTGCGCTCCGCCTTCTTCGGTTTCGGTTTCGTCTTCGTCTTCATCGCGTCAGTCCCCCTGCGGGTGCGGCTTCGCCGTGACCGGCGGGTTCAGCAGGCTCTTCGCCAGCACGTCCTTCGCCTTGTCGAACTCCGGCTGCCACAGGATCTCCGGCTTGCCGGACTTCATGCAGTCGCGAATCTTTTCGAGCGTGTTGAGCGCCATGTGCGGGCACTTGTTGCAGGCGCAGGTGATGCCGGGCACCGGCAGGTATTTGTGGCGCTTGAACCGGCTCTCGAGCTGCCACATCATGTTCGGCTCGGTCGCGACGATGAACTCGACCGGATCCTTGAAGCTACCGACGTGCTTGATCATTGCTTCGGTGCCGCCGATGAACTCGGCGTGTTCGAGGATGTTCTTCGGGCACTCCGGATGCGCGATCACCTGGGCGCCGGGGTGGAGCCGCTTCATGCGGACGAGGTCGTGGACGCTGAAGATTTCGTGGACCATGCACGAGCCGTCCCAAAGGATCATCGGCCGGCCGGTGACTTCGCCGATGTAGCGGCCGAGGTGCTTGTCCGGTACGAACAGGATCTCGTACTCGGCCGGGATCTTGCGCACGACCTCCTCGGCGTTGCCGGAGGTGACGACCCAATCGGAGAGCGCCTTCACTGCCGCGCTCGAGTTGATGTACGTCACGGTCTGGAACTTCCGGCCGTTCTCGCGGAGCATCTCCTGGTAGCGGTGCAGTTTGTCCGGTGGGCACGAATCGACGAGGCTGCACCCGGCTTTCAGGTCCGGGAGCAGCACCTTTTTCGTGGGGTTGAGCATCTTGGCCGTCTCGGCCATGAAGTGGACGCCGCAAAAGACGATGACGGGCGTATCCACCTTCGTGGCTTCGCGGGCGAGCTTGAGGCTGTCGCCGGTGATGTCGGCGAGTTCCTGAATCTCGCCTTCCTGGTAGTAGTGGGCGAGGATCGTGGCGCCGATCTTCTTCTTGAGCGAGAGGATTTCGGTCGAGATGTCGTCGAGGACGGCCGGCATGACGGACTCCCTTGTTTTTGACGTGGCGGAGGGTGAACCCACGGTTCGGGTCGTTTGGGTGTATCATACTCCCAAGTCACGGCGTAATGTAGCACCGAACGCGGTTTGCGGAGAAACGAGCATGGTGACGGCGACGCGAACGATGACGATGCGGGACCTGCTGGCGATGCCGGACGACGGCAAGCGGCGATGGCTCATCGACGGCGAATTGCGGGAGGAAGACATGACGAAGCGAAATCGTTTTCATTCCGCGGCGATGGCACATCTCACCGGTGAACTTTATATCTGGTGGCGACAGCAGAACCAATCACGGGGCGAGATCGTTTGTGGAGAGGCCGCCGTTCAGCTCACCGACGACGATTCAACCGGATTTGGCGTCGATGCGGCATTCGTTTCTCCCGAAGTCATGCTGAAACAGAGCGAAGAATTCACAATCGTTTTCGGAGTGCCGACGCTCATCGTCGAAGTTCTTTCCCCCAGTACGCGAATCGATGATTTGGAAGAAAAAATCGATACCTACCTCGATGTGGGCGTCCCGCTCGTCTGGGTCATCGACCCGCACGATAAGACCGTGACAATCTATCGCCCTGGCGAAGAGCCGACGTTCGCGAACGTCCGGCAGGAGTTGACCGGCGGCGACGTGTTGCCAGGCTTCGCGGTGCCCGTCGCCCGGCTGTTCGAGTGATTCCACCGAGGAGCGGAACGATGGAGCGGTTCTCGAAACTCGCCCTGGCGCTACTTTGCGTCGGCGTCATCGCGGGCGTCGCGTTCTGGTCGCCATCGACGGCCGCGCCGCAAGGGGAGCCAAAACCGGAGTTGAAGCCGATCCCGACGGCCGGATTCGTCGTCGAGCCGTACTTGCAGTTCGCGACGCGCGATTCGATCGTCGTGATGGCCGAGACGGCGCAGCCGGCGACGTGCGTCGTCGAGTACGACACGCTCACGCCGATGGCGAAGTCGGTGTCCACCGACAAGCCCGACACGATGCACGAGTTGAAGCTCGACAAACTCGAACCGGGCACCAAGTACTTCTACCGCGTGACTTGCACGATGGCCGACGGAACCAAGGCCGCGAGCGACATCCTCACGTTCCAGACCGCCGTCGGCGAGGACGACGCCTGGAGCTTCGCCGTCGTCGGCGACACGCAGCGGAACCCGGCCGTCACGGCGAAGATCGCCAAGCTGATGTGGGATCGCCGACCGCACTTCGCCATCCACTGCGGCGACGTGGTGGACGACGGCGCGAGCAAGGCGCAGTGGGTCGGCGACCTGTTCGCGGCCGGAAACAAGCTCTTCTCCCGCGTGCCTCTCTACCCCTGCATCGGCAACCACGAGAAGAACCATGCGAACTACTACAAGTACTTCGCCCTGCCGAAGCCGGAGTACCACTACTCCTTCCGGTACGGGAACGCCGAGTTCTTCAGCCTCGACACCAACACGAATCGCACCCTCGGCATTCAACCCGGCGGCGAACAATACGATTGGCTCGACAAGAAGCTCGCGGCCTCGAAGGCGACCTGGAAGATCGTCTTCCACCACCACCCCGTCTACTCCTCCGACTCCGACGACTACGGCAACACCGCGAAAGGGAAGACCACCCACGGCGACCTCCGCCTTGCCGCGCTCGGCAAGCTCTACGAGAAGCACAACGTCGACCTTGTCTTCAACGGCCACATCCACCTGTACGAACGCAGTTGGCCCGTCCGCGGCGGCAAGGTGGACAACGCCGCCGGCGTGACGCACATCACCAGCGGCGGCGGTGGCGGCCGGCTGGAGGACTTCGGCCCGACGCCGTCGTGGTTCAAGGCCGAGTGCCGCGTCGACTACCACTACTGCTCCCTGACCGTGCAGGGGAAGTCGCTGAACTTCAAGGCGTTCGATCAGGAGGGGCGGCTGTTCGATCAGTTCTCGAAGGAGAAGCGTTGACGGGTGAATCCGATGGTCGGGACAACCGCCAGATGGCGGCGAGGACGGCGGCGTCCAGGATCAGGTGGAACGGGAAGACCCAGAGCGGGTGCGGGGCCTCCAGGACGGCGTCGAGCGGCCCCGGGGCGATCGCCGCGCGGCGCGCCTCGACGAGCGAGTGCCACTGCTTCAGCACCCAGCGCATCGATTCGAGATTCGCGTAGGCGACGAACGCGAAGATCGCCATCAAGCCGATGCGCGCCCGGCGATGGTTGCGAACGGCGGGCGCGAACGCCGCCCCCGCCAGCGCCGCGACGACGACGGCCACGTAGAAATTCCAGAGCCAGAGCAATTGGTCGGACCGCGCGAAGACTTGATCGGTCAGATCGGCGAAGATCATGGTCGTGCCGGGAAACGGACCGGCGGTCGTTCGACAGGGTGACTGACGGGACTTGAACCCGCGACTTCCAGATCCACAATCTGGCGCTCTAACCAACTGAGCTACAGCCACCGTACCTACGGACAATCATAACGCGGCCGGGTTCGGAGGCAAGGCGTTCCGACCGGGGACTTGCTATCGTGAAGGCAAGGAGGCCGTCATGCCGAACCCCGTCGCCGCCGTCGAAACCGTCGTCCTGGACGGGCACATCGTCGATTCGCTCCTGCTGCCGAAAGTGCTGGACGCCATCCTCGCGCGCGGCGGGCGGTACCACATCGCCGACCTGAGGCTCGGCGAACGGCAGGACGACCCCAGCCGCGCGACGATCGAGGTCCGCGCCGATTCGGACGCGGCGCTCGAGGCGATCCTCGCGGAGATCCATGCCCACGGGGCGGTGCCGGCCAACCCGAAGGACTGCGCGACCGTGGCGGCGGACGTGGCGGGGGCCTACCCGGACGGGTTCTACTGCTCCACGAACTTCCGCACGCAGGTGCGGTCCGGCGGGGAATGGATCGAAGTCGAGGACCAGGAGATGGACTGCGGGATCGCGCTGGACGCGGAGGGGCGCAGCGCCCGGTGCGTGCCGATGACGGAAGTGCGCGTGGGGGACCGGATCGTCGTGGGGCGGGACGGCGCGCGCGTCATGCCGCCGGAGGGGGAAGCGCGGCGGCACGGCCTCTTCGAGTTCATGGCCAGCCCGGTGAGCAGCGAGCGGCCGAAGGCGGTCGGCGTGCGGGAGATCGCGACGGCGATGAAGGCCGCGCGGGCGCGCGGCGAGAAGGTGATGGCCGTGCTCGGCCCGGCGGTCGTGCACACGGGCGGGGGCGAGCATGTCGCGCAGCTCGTGCGCCAAGGGTACCTGCAAGTGCTCTTCGCCGGCAACGCCCTGGCCGTCCACGACATGGAGCAGGCGTTCTACGGCACGAGCCTCGGCGTCTCGCTCGATCGCGGCCTGCCGACCGACGAGGGCCACGAGCACCACCTGCGCACCATCAACACGATCCGCCGGCTCGGCGGCATCCGGCCGGCGGTCGAACGCGGCGTCCTGAAATCGGGCATCATGTACGAGTGCGCGACGCGCGGCGTGCCCTTCGTCCTCTGCGGCAGCATCCGGGACGACGGGCCGATCCCGGACGTCGTCACCGACGTCCTCGCCGCGCAGGCGGAGATGCGGCGGCACGTGCCCGGCACCGGGTTCTGCCTGATGGTGGCGACGACGCTGCACAGCATCGCGGTCGGCAACCTGCTGCCGGCGTGGGTGAAGGTGGCGTGCGTGGACATCAACCCGGCGACGGTGACGAAGCTGATGGACCGGGGCAGCACGCAGACGGTCGGCATCGTGTCGGATGCCGAGCCGTTCCTGCGGTCGCTCGTGGCGGAATTGGCGAAGTGATTGCCGCGGAAAAAAGACGCAAGGAATCGGATCGCTGCGAACTATTCCGATCACGCGAACCAATCGGACAATGGGAATGTCCGGTCATTTTGTCAAAAATTGATTTGACATGCGTGCAAGGAAGCCTTTTAATCCAAGGATGATTGCGGGCGGCAATTATGCCACTCACATGACACATCGAGGGATTCACCATGAAGACGGTATTGCGCATCTCCGCATTCGTGATCCTACTCAATTGATGCGGGTTCATGGTCGCCCAAGCACCACCTCCGGTTGATTCCATTACGTCGAGCTTGGCGGGTGCCGGCGTCGGAAAGATGGAAGTGACTACGACCTGGACCGCGTCTGTAAACGTGGGGAACGAGGTCGTCGTCGGTATCTTCCACTACGGCGGAACGCCGCCGAAAGCAACACTTCTCGGGTCTTCAAATCGTGCGGCTCCTGGATGTCCTGCCTCCGGAACCGGTACCGACAAGTTCGTCTGTACTTCGGGCCAGTGGTACGTCGCGACATCGACACTCTACCGCGGTGGAGTACAGATTAAAACGGCCACTTCGTCGTACTTGAAGTGTCCCTAACGAATACCCATTTGATTCGGCACGGAGGCGCTAGTATGAAGCCTAACGGCGCATGCCATCGCGGTGGCTTGACCATCGTCGAATTGGTCGTCGTGATTGCCATCGCAATCGTGTGTTTGGGAATGCTGCTTGGAGCAATCCAGGCAGCTCGGCTTTCGGCCGCACGGCAAGCGGCGATCAATGATGTCCGACAGTTGGTATTGGCAACCCACCAATTCTCTTTATCAAACAATGGCGCACTTCCGAATGTGGATGGCGCATTGCCGGCTGCCGGGCGTTCTGTGTTCCAGGCCATTAGCCCGTATTTGGAAGCACACACGAATGCTCCCCCGCCTCTTCTTCGGGCAAAAACGGATCCATCCCGATGGCCCCCGGCTAATGGACCCAGCGCGCCGATACTGCCGGGGACAGTCGGTTCTCCGGCCGATCAACCGGAAGCGTGCAGTTTTGTCGTGAATCCTTTTATGTATGCAATCGGAGCCCAATTCCCGACAACTTTGAAAGACGGGTCTTCGACTACGATCGCCATTACAGAACACTACGGAACGTGTGGACCTAGCACGTTTTATTGGTCACTCACGCAGGTCAAATGCATCGACGGGGCAACCGACAAACCGATTCCTTGCGTTGCCTCGCCGACTCACCGTCCGACCTTCGCCGACTCCGTTCACGACGATGTCCTCCCAATTACCTCCGGTGAGGTTACCATCGGCACGCCGCCACAGACTTTTCAAGTACGGCCGACCCTGAGTTCGTGCGACCCGCGTGTACCGCAGTCTTCCCTTCCCGGCGGGATCATCTTGGGAATGGCGGACGGAAGCGTTCGATTTACCAGTCAGGGCATTGGGCATGCGGTATTCTGGGGGGCGGTGACCCCGAACAGCGGCGAGGTGATTTCACTGGATTGAGATCAGTTTCTGAGTCAATTACGGCGGAAGCATAGGTTGCTGATTGAAGGTAAACCCTGATGGCGTACGGCGCGGTATCCTTGCAGTCGCACCAGAATGTGCAACCGACTGCAAGTATTGTCCGAATTGGCGGTTGGGCACTTACGTTGCCATCGTTCGCAGCGGAACGATGGCGTTGAGAGTTTCGGACCGATGGAATTGAGTCGGTTTGTAGAACGGCGCGACAAAGCTAGGCACACACGATGATGCGCCGGACGTAACCCTATCCGTTTCGTGAACGCCGCAGGATCGGGACAAACCCCCAATCCCCGACCCCACGCTCCCGTTTAGAATCAGGCTTTCTTCTTCGGCGGGGCCTTCTTCTTCTCGGCCTTCGGGGCGGCCGGGGCGGCTTCGCCGGCCGGCTTCAGGCTCGCTTCCGTCCAGAACGGGCTGAGCCGCTTGATCTTGTAGACGATCTTCTCGCGCGCCTCGCCGGTCGAGGTTTCCAGCTTCTTCTTCAGCTTGCGCATCTTGTCCTTGCGCTTGTATCGGCGGTCCAGTTCGATTCGTCGCTCGACCATCGCGGAACTCCCGTCGCACGTTTCGGAAACCGTAGACCGGTTACGATACGCCCCGGCCCCGAATCGACAAGCACGGCGGCCGTCCGCGTGCTAGGCTTTCGACGGTTCCACCGTCGCAATCCCCCCGGGCCGCCATGACTTCGGACCTCGTCGAACTCGTTCCCGCCGCCGCGCCGGCGTCGGACCTCCAGACCGATTTCGACGACTGGGGCTACACGGTGCATTTCGGGCGGGACGTGCCGGCGTTTCTGGGCGAGCGCGCCCCGGAGCGATTCGCGGACTGGCGGCGCGCGGCGCGCGGCGGCTCCCCGCTCGGGCGCATCCTCTACGGCGAATGCCTCGCCGAAGGGATCGGCACCGGCGCGGACGCGGCGGCGGCGTACGAACTCTTCCGCGCCGTGGCGGACGAAGACTACCTCGAAGGGATGTGGCTGGCGGGCGAATGCCTGCTGGACGGCGCGGGTACGCCGCGCGACCGCAAGGCGGCGCTCCAGTGGTTCGAGAAGGCCGCCGCCGGCGAGTTCGCCCCGGCCGAGTATTCCCTCGGCCTGCTCCACCTCGAAGGCGCCGTCGTGCGGCCCGACGCGCTGGCGGCCGCGGAGTGGTTCCTCAAGGCCGCGAACAAGGGCTACGCGCCGGCGCAGACCAAGCTCGGCAAGATGCTCCTCCGCGGCGAGCGCCTCAAGCAGGATGTCGCCTTCGGCTTGGAACTCCTGGAGCGGGCGGCGAAGCGGGACTACGCCAAGGCGCAGCTCGCCCTGGGCGCCTGGTATTTCGAACCGCTCGTCGGTCCGCCGAACCCGCGCGAATCGCTCCGCTGGTACCGCGAGGGGGCGAAGAACGGCTGCGGCGATTCGATGTTCCGCATCGGCCTCATGAACGAGAACGCAATCGGGATGCTGCGCGACGAGCGCGAGGCGGCGGAGTGGTACGCGAAGGCGGCCGCCGCCGGGCACGTCGAAGCCGCGTATCGCATCGGCAAGTTCTATTTCGGAGGGATCGTGCTGCCGTTCGATCCGCCCGAGGGTTTGCGGTGGCTGAAGTTCGCGACGCTGAAGGGCTACGCCGAGGCCGCGCGCGAACTGGAGCGCAGGACCGCGCCGAAAGACGATTGAATTCCGCAGGCCGATTCCGGCCGCGCGTCCGACAATAGCTCCGCGAATCGAGTACTCCTTCGCGGACCCGCCATGCGTCGACTCCTCGCCTTCACCCTCCTTGTTCTCCCGCTCGCCGCCGGCGCCGTGGAACCTCCGCCGGGCGTCACGATCGCGCACTCGCCGGCGAAGTCGAAGCAGTACATCGGCTCGCCGTCGATCGCGGTCTTGCCGAACGGCGAGTACGTCGCGTCGCACGATCTCTTCATGGCCGGCGACAACGGCGACCGCACGCACGTCTTCGCCTCCGCCGACAAGGGAAAGACCTGGGCCCACCGCGCCGAGATCGTCGGGCAGTGGTGGGGCACGCTCTTCGTCCACAAGGACGCGCTCTACCTGATGGGCGTCTCGAAGGCGCGCGGCTTTTGCATCATTCGGAAGTCGACCGACGGCGGCAAAACCTGGACCGAACCGAAGGACGCGAAAACCGGCCTCCTGCACGCCGACGGCATGTACCACTGCGCCCCGGTGCCGGTGCTCGCGCACGGCGGCCGGCTCTGGCGCGCGATGGAGGAGGCGAACCCCACCAACGGCGGCAAGGGCTGGGACCGGAAGTTCCGTTCCATGATGATGTCCGCGCCGGAGGATGCCGACCTGTTGGATGCGAAGAGTTGGACGACGACGAACAAGCTCGCGGCCGATACCGGTTGGTTCGGCGGGAAGTTCGGCGGTTGGCTGGAGGGGAACGCCGTGGCGACGCCGGCGGGCGAGATCGTGAACATCCTCCGCGTGCAGCAACCGAACTACCCGGAGCAGGCCGCGATGGTGCGGGTGTCGGCCGACGGCAAAACCTCAACGTTCGACGCCGCGAAGGACTTCCTCGATTTCCCCGGCGGCGGCAAGAAGTTCACGATCCGCTACGACGCGGCGAGCAAGACGTATTGGACGCTCGCGAACTTCGTTCCGAAGGAGTATGAAGGGCCAAACGCCGCGAGCCGGCGGAACACGCTCGCGCTGGCGAGTTCGGTCGATCTGCGAACGTGGAAGATCGAAAGAACCGTGATCCAACACGACGACGTGAAGGCGCACGGCTACCAGTACTGCGATTGGCTCTTCGACGGCGACGACCTGATCGCGGCCGTGCGCACCGCGTCCGACGAACCCGACGGCACGCCGGCGAACAGCGCCCACAACGCCAACTTCCTCACCTTCCACCGCGTCGCGGGATTTCGGAAGTGAAATCCGTAGACTCTCGAAACCTCGCCGTTCGGAATCGCGAACCATGCTCTGCCCCCTCGTCATTCTCCTCTTCATGTTCGCGTTCGTCGGGGTGTTGATCGCCTCGATTTGGAAGATCTTCGAGAAGGCCGGCGCGCCCGGTTGGGCGGCGCTCGTGCCGTTCTACAACCTGTACATCATGACGACGGTGGTCCTCGACAAGGAACCGCTCTGGTTCTGGCTCCACTTCGTTCCGTTCGTGAACATCTACTGCGCCATCGTCGACGCCTTCGCCCTCGCCGAGAAGTTCGGGAAGGAGACGGCGTTCGGTTTCGGTCTCCTGTTCCTCGGCTTCATCTTCTACCCGATGCTCGCCTTCGGCGACGCGGAGCACGAGTCGCAGCGCCGCGGTCGCCGCCGGTCGCGCGGACGGAGCTACGGCGACTACGAAGACGACGAGGACGATCGCCCGCGCCGGAAGCGTCGCTACGAGGATGACGAAGACGCCGATTACGAAGACGATCGGCCGCGCGTCCGCCGCCGTCGGTACGAGGACGAAGACGAAGAGGACGACCGCCCCCGCCGCAAGCGCCGCCGGGACGACGACGATGATTGAGCGTTAGGGGATTTCCCAATCGACGAGGCTCAGGCCGGTAATACGTGAGAATTGTGCCGTATTGTGAGTGACAAGTTTCAATCCATTCGCAAGTGCGATGGCCGCGATCATCGTGTCGAGTGGACCTATGCTCAGTCCCCGGAGCGAAAGATCGGCACGTACGATTCCAAACTGGCTGGATGCCGCTTGGTCGTACGGCAGATTTGAGTACGGTGTTACGAACGAATCGACTTTCCGACGCTCGATGGCAATGTTGCCGGACCGCTCGGCACCATAATAGAGTTCTCCCAGCACGACGGTGCAAATGGCGATTTCGGACGGCGGCGTCGCGATCAATCGGGCTTTCACGAGAGGATTGCCGTTCGTTCGAATCGCATGGATGCAAGTGTTCGTGTCCAAGAGGTAGATCACTCGAAAGCCTCCCGAACCTCGAATTCTCCTTGCGGATATCGCTTAAACGCCGGGTCATCGATCGAGCCGAAGACGTTCTCGAAATATCCCGGCGGCCAGCCCAGCTCCTCCGGCGTCGGCTTCCGCGCCGCGCCATTCGCCGTCAGCACCACGGCCACCTCGAACTCCATCCCGGCTTCCGCCGGAATGTTCAAATGCAGCCTTCCATCCGCGCCGGCTTTCGCCGATAATTGAATCACCCGCATGGCGGTCCCTCCCCAAGACGCACGTTCATCTTAACAGGTACGGCCCGATGCTCGATATCGCCCTCGGCCCCACGCGCCGGAATTTCCTCCGCGTCGGCGCGGTCGCCGGCCTGTCGCTCGGCTCGCTGCTCCGAGCCGAAGCCGCCACGAAGAAGAAGGGCGCCCGCGCGAAGTCGGTCGTCCTCGTCTTCCTCGGCGGCGGCCTCTCCCATCACGACAGCTTCGACCTCAAGCCCGAAGCGCCCGAGGAGATCCGCGGGAAGTACAAATCCATCGCGACCGTCGTGCCTGGCCTCCAGATCGGCGAACGGTTGCCCATGATGGCGCGGGCGATGAACAAGCTCGCCCTCGTCCGCTCCGGGTCGCACACGAACGACCACCACGAGACGGCCACGAACTGGGTTCTCTCCGGCCGGTTCGGCACGCCGTTCGGCGACTACCCCGCCATCGGCGCCGTCGCCGCGCACGACTTCGGCTTCAGCGGCACGCTGCCGCCTTATGTCGCCGTGCCGCGCAATCCCTCGTTCACCTGGGAGCTTGGCAAGAGCGCGTTCCTCGGCGGCCGTTACGAGTCGTTCAAGGCCGGCGACCCGAACGCGGTGAACTACAAGGTCGAGGACGTGTCGCCGCCGGCGTCGCTGAACAAGAAGCAGATCGAACGCCGCGAGACGCTGCTCAAGGCCGTCGACGGACTCGCCGCCAAGGTGCAGG
>CAYVRB010000178.1:0-13338 GCA_964453375.1 uncultured Alcaligenaceae bacterium | reverse complement strand
GAAGCCGTCGAACAAGGCGATCGTGCGCCGTCGTCCGGCGGGTCCGTTCCAGACGCACAACGGCTGATGAGCCGGCGTTTTCGCGCGGGAATCCCAGGGGATTCGGTGGCCGCGCGGCGAGGCGAACCGTAAGTTATTCCGTCCGCCTTCGGCGCAGTCGAGGGCGGTCACGGCAGCGAGGGACGTAGGATGAGCCGGTCGGTCAAGAAAGGTCCGTACGTCGACGAGCGGCTGGCCGCGAAGGTCGCCCGCCAGGGCAACAACCGCGCGCCGATCAAGACGTGGGCCCGCGATTGCACGATCGTGCCCGACTTCGTCGGCACGACGTTCGAAGTGCACAACGGCAAGGCGTTCGTGAAGGTGTACATCACCGAGGAAATGGTCGGGCACAAGCTGGGCGAGTTCTCCGCGACGCGGACCTTCAAGGGTCACAGCGGCGGCAAGGCGAAGGCCGCGGCCGCCGCCCCGGCCGGCAAGTAACCCGCCCCCCGGCGAAAGGCATAAAGGTTTCGAGCGATGATCTACACGGCTTCCCACCGATTCGCCGACGTGACCGCGCGGAAGATGCGGCCGTTCGCGCAACTGGTCCGCGGCAGGAACGTCGACGAGGCGCTCGAGCAGCTGCGCTTCCGCCCGAACCGCGGCGCCCGGCTGATCGAAGCGGTCATCAAGAGCGCCGTCGGCAACGCCGAGGACAAGGGCTGCCGCCACCTCGACGACCTCGTCGTGACCGTCTGCCGGATCGACGAAGGCCCGATGTACAAGCGGATCCGCCCGCGCGCCCGCGGCACGGCGTTCTCCATCCTCAAGCGGCTCGCGCACATCCACGTCACCGTGACGGACGTGGAGGCGCTCGAAGCGCAGAAGGAACAGGAGCTAGCGCGGATGCTGGCCGCCGCTCAGGCCGCCGCCCCCGCCGCCAACGGCTAGCCCAAGACACCGGCAGGGGGCCGGCGAACGCCGGCTCCCTTGCATTTGAGGACCGAACGATGGGCCAGAAAGTTCGACCGACCGGCTTCCGCGTGGGCATCATGACGCCCTGGCGCAGCGCCTGGTACGCCGGCAAGCAGGACTTCGCCGAGCTGCTGGTCGAAGACCAGACCATCCGCACGTTCATCCCGAAGTACCTCAAGCGGGGCCTCGACCGGAAGGAATCGCGGCCGATGATCTCGGACATCCGCATCGAGCGGACCCGCGAACGCGTGACGGTGGTCGTGTACAGCAGCAAGGTCGGCGCCATCATCGGCAAGAAGGGCGAGAAGATCGACAAGCTGACGAAGGCGCTCGAGAAGCTGGTCCGCCGGCACATCGAGATCAAGACGATCGAAGTGACCCGGCCGGAAATCGACCCGCAACTGATCGCGCACGACATCGCGGAGCAGTTGGAGAAGCGGGCGAGCTTCCGGCGGACGATCAAGAACGCCCTCGGCCGCGCGATGGAGAACGGCGCGAAGGGCGTGAAGGTGCAACTGTCCGGCCGCCTGGGCGGCGCGGAAATGGCCCGGTGCGAAAAGGGCATGAACGGCAGCATCCCGCTCTCGACGTTGCGGTGCAAGGTGGACTACGGGTTCACCGAGGCCGTCACGCCGCAGGGAAACATCGGGATCAAGGTTTGGGTGAACAACGGCGACTTTTTGACGGGGGAGATCAACGATGCCACTGATGCCCAAGCGGGTCAAGTTCAGAAAAAACCAGCGCGGCGTCGCAAGGGGTAACCAGGCCCAAAAGAAGTACAACGGCGCGATCAAGGGCAACGCCCACCGCGGCAACTACGTCGCCTACGGCGACTACGGCCTTCAGGCGCTCGAGAGCGGTTGGCTCTCGGCGGAATCGATCGAGTCGGGCCGCGTCACCGTCACGCGCTTCGTGTCGGGCGAAGGCCGGTACTACATCCGCGTCTTCCCGCACAAGTCCGTGACCTCCATCCCCGCGGAAACGCGGATGGGCAAGGGCAAGGGCGAGCCGGAATATTGGGCGGCCGTGGTGCGGACGGGCCAGATCCTGTTCGAGGTCGGCGGCCTGCCGGAACAGGCGGCCCGCGATTGCCTGGCGCGCGTCGCCTACAAGATGCCGTTCAAGTGCCGCTTCGTGGCGCGGCGGCCGAACATTTAATTGGGAACGAACCGATGAAACCGGCCGACCTCAAAAAAGAGAACGACGAGCAACTGAAGCTCTCGCTCGCCGAGACGGAGAAGCACCTGTTCAAGCTGCGCTTCCAGTCGGCGACCGACCGGCTCGAGACGCCGAGCGAGATCCGCAAGGCGAAGGCCGACATCGCGCGGATCAAGACGGAACAGCGCCGGCGCGAGCTGGCGGCGTTCGCGAAGCTGCCGGACGCCGAACTGGCGATCCTGGCGGCGCTCGCGGAGCAGGGCGAGGCGGCCCCCGGCAAGCCGATCGTCGGCCGCCGCAAGCCGAAGCGCCTGCTCCAGCGGATCGCGACCATCCAGGCGGAACGCGCCGCGGCTCGGAAGATGCCCGCCGCGAAGGGGAAGTAACCGATGGCCGAGAACACCGTGAACGCCGCACCCGAAGGTCCGGGGCCCCGCAAGCTCCAGGGCGTCGTGACGCGCGACAAGAACGACAAGACCCGCCGCGTCGAAGTGGCGCGCCGCGTCCAGCACCCGAAGTACGGGAAGTTCATCAAGAAGCGGACCGTCTGCTACGCGCACGACGAGGCCAACGAGTCGCACCTCGGCGACACGGTGGAGATCGTCGAGAGCCGCCCGCTCTCGAAGCTGAAGCGCTGGACGCTCGTCCGCGTCGTGACGAAGGCGCCGAGCCGCACGCTCGCCGGCCTGGAAGGCGCGGTCGCCGGCGGCACCCTCGACGCCGCCAAAAAGTAACACCGCGGACCCGCGAGAACGGAACCGACCATGATTCAGATGTATTCCTACATGGACGTCGCGGACAACACCGGCGCCAAGGAAGTGATGTGCATCCAGGTGCTCGGCGGCTCGAAGCGCCGCGTCGCGTACCTGGGCGACATCGTCAAGTGCAGCATCAAGAAGGCGCTGCCCGGCGGCGACGTGAAGCCCGGCGACGTGGTCAAGGGCGTCATCGTCCGCACCAAGGTCGCCACGCGCCGCGAGGACGGCAGCTACGTCCGGTTCGACAGCAACGCGCTCGTCATCCTGGACGCGGACGACAATCCCCGCGGCACGCGGATCTTCGGGGCCGTGCCCCGCGAACTCCGCGCGAACTTCAGCAAGATCCTCAGCCTCGCCGCCGAAGTGGTGTGAGCGAACGTACGGAGCCGTCATGTTCATTCGGAAAGACGACACGGTCGAGGTCCTCGCCGGCGACGACAAGGGGAAGCGCGGCAAGGTGCTGCGCGTCCTGCGCGAGAAGAACAAGGTCGTCGTCGAAGGGATCAACCGCGTCTACAAGCACCTGAAGCCGTCGCGCGGCAACCCGCAGGGCGGCCGCCTGTCGAAGGAAATGGCGATCGACGCCTCCAACGTCGCGCTCATCGACCCGACGACGAACAAGCCGACGCGCGTCGGCGTGGAATACCTGGCCGACGGCACCAAGGTGCTGATCGCCAAGAAGAGCGGCACGACCCTGCGCACGCTCGCCAAGCCGAACCCGAAGTACGCCAAGACGAAGTAACCCACCGCGCCGCGGGCGGGGTCCGACGAACCGGGTTCGTCCGACACTCGCCGATGCCCGGCGCGACGAGAGAGAACCGATGGCCGCCACCGCGACGAAACTGCCGCCGACCCGCCTCCAGGCCAAGTACCAGAAGGAAATCCTTCCGGCGCTGGGCCAGAAGTTCGGGCGCGCGAACGTCTTCAGCCTGCCGAAGCTCCAGAAGATCGTCCTGAACATGGGCGTCGGCAAGGCGCTGCAGGACAAGGAGAAGATGAAGGTCGCCGCCGAGCAGCTCACGCTGATCGCCGGCCAGAAGGTGCAGATCACCAAGGCGAAGGTGGCCATCAGCCAGTTCCGCCTCCGCCAGGGCTACGAGATCGGCTGCCGCGTCACGCTCCGCGGCCGGCGGATGTACGAATTCCTCGACCGCCTCATCAACGTCGCGCTCCCGCGGATCCGCGACTTCCGCGGCGTCAATCCGAAGAGCTTCGACGGCAACGGCAACTACAGCGTCGGCATCACCGAACAGCTCATCTTCCCGGAAATCGACCCGGACAAGGTGAACTTCACGCAGGGGATGGACATCACGTTCGTCACCAGCACCCGCAACGACGACGAAGCCCGCGAACTGCTCCGATCCTTCGGCATGCCGTTCCGGGAAGCTTGAAAAGTAGTGTCAGTGTCGGTGGTCAGTTGCTAGAACAGCATCGACCCGATTGACCGACGACTGACACTGACACTGACACTGACACTGACTTAGACACTGTTTCACGGAACGGCCGGTTCCCCGCGGGGCGTACCCGCGACTCCGAACCGGAACGCCGCACTGGGAAAGGCGCCATGTCCACCAAGGCGAAGATGGTCCGCTACAAGCGGGAGATGAAGGAATTGGCCGCGCACAAGGCCGAGATGGCCAAGCCGGAAGACCAGCGCGACCCGACCAAGCTCCTGCGTCCGCGCGACCTCATCAAGATCCGCAAGCGGTGCCAGATCACGGGCCGTCCGCGCGCCGTCCTCGGAAAATTCGGCGTCTGCCGGATCATCTTCCGGGACCTGGCCAGCAACGGCATGATCCCCGGCGTCCGCAAAGCCTCCTGGTAAGCGATCGGAGAACCCACCCATGATGACCGACCCGATCGCGGACATGCTCACCCGCATCCGCAACGCGAGCGCCATCGAGCGCCCCGCCGTCGAGATGCCCGCGACCAAGCTCAAGTGCGCCATCGCCAAGGTCCTGCAGGACGAAGGCTTCATCCTCGGCTTCCGCGTCGGCAAGTACGCCAAGAACGCCGACGGGCACGACGAGTTCGGCGAGACCGCCGACTTCGGCCAGGCGCACGTCGTCCTCCAGGTCTTCCTGAAGTACGGCCCCGACGGCGAGCGCGTGATCCGGCACATCGCCCGCGCCAGCTCGCCCGGCCAGCGCGTGTACCAGGGCTACAAGGACGTCAAGCGCGTCCTCGACGGCCTCGGCATCGCCATCCTCAGCACCAGCCGCGGCGTCCTCAGCGACCGCCAGGCCCGCCAAGCCAAGGTCGGCGGCGAGCTGATCGCCACCGTGTGGTGAGAAGAGTGCCAGTGTCGGTGCCAGTGGCCAGGAAAGCCAAAGACCGATCGGTCTTCGTGACACTGACAACCGACACTGACAACTAACACTGAACAGGGCTGCACTCCGGCCTCGCGCCGGTTAAGCCCTCGGAGATTGACATGAGTCGTATCGGAAAGCAACCCGTCGCGATCCCGGCGGGCGTGAAGGTGAGCCTCGACAAGGGCGTGATCAAGGTCGAAGGCCCGAAGGGCAAGCTCCAGTTCACGCACCACCCGGCGATCAAGGTGACGAGCGACGGCAAGCAGATCGTCGTCGAGCGCCCCGACGACACGAAGCAATCCCGCGCCCTGCACGGCACCACGCGGGCGCTCGTGAACAACCTGATCGTCGGCGTCAGCAAGGGCTACGAGAAGAAGCTCAAGGTCGAGGGCGTCGGATACCAGGCCGCCGCGAAGAACAAGGGCGTCGAGCTGACCGTCGGCTTCGCGAACCGGATCCTGCACGTGCCGGCGCCGGACTCGCAAGTGACCGTCGCGGTGCCCGACCCCACGACGATCGTGGTGAGCGGCCCCGACAAGCAGAAGGTCGGCCAGTTCGCCGCCGAAGTGCGGGCGAGCAAGAAGCCGGAACCGTACAAGGGCAAGGGCGTCCGCTACGAGAACGAAACCGTCCGCCGCAAGGAAGGCAAGTCGTTCGCGAGCAGCAAGTAACCGAAACCGAGCGGCGGGCGCGGCCCGCCCTCCCAGGCCAGGTAGCAGACCATGGACAGACACAAGAGCAAGGCGATCCGCGGGGAGCGCCGCCGGCACCGGGTCCGCAAGGCGATCCACGGCACGGCCACGAAGCCGCGGCTGTCGGTCCACCGGACCAACCTGCAGATCTACGCGCAGCTCATCGACGACGACGCGGAAATCACGATCGCGGCGGCGGCGAGCAACGCGAAGGACGGCAAGCTGGCGTACGGCGGGAACATCGCCGCCGCGGCCGAGGTCGGCAAGAAGATCGCCGAGAAGGCCAAGGCGAAGGGGATCTCCGAGGCGGCGTTCGACCGCGGCGCGTTCCGCTTCCACGGGCGCGTCAAGGCGCTCGCGGTGGCGGCGACGAAGGCCGGGCTGAAGTGCACCGGCCTCGAGGAGAAGAAGAAGGAAGCCGCCCCGGCCCCGGCCGACGCGAAGAAAGACAAGAAGGAAAAGAAACCGGCTCCCGCGAAGGCGTAGCGAGTCGGAGTTTTGGGTTTTTCGTTCCTCGTTTTGAATTGGTTCAGGGGATTGGACCAAGGCAAAGCGTGGGACGAAAAATCCAAAATGGAAGCACCGGCGATCAATACGACGAGATTCCCGGGACCGCGCGTCCCGTGTAGAGAGGTCCAACATGGCACGTGAACGGGGCGACAAGGGCGAACGCGACTCCCGCGACCAGGGGATGGTCGACTTCGTCGTGAAGATCAAGCGGTCCGCCTGCGTGGTGAAGGGCGGCCGGCGCTTCAGCTTCAACGCGCTCGTCGTCGTCGGCGACAAGCAGGGGAAGGTGTCGTTCGGCTACGGCAAGGCGAACGAAGTGCCCCCGGCGGTCGAGAAGGCGATCAAGGAGGGCGAGCAGCAGGCGCGCCGCACCAAGAAGCTCTCGCTCAAGGGCGACACGATCCCGCACCGCGTGATCGGCAAGTACGGCGCCAGCCGCGTGATCCTCGTGCCGGCGGGCGCCGGCACCGGCCTCAAGGCGGGCCCCGGCGTGCGGGAAGTCCTCCAGGCCGCCGGCGTCGCCAACATCCTCACGAAGGTCCACGGCAGCACCAACCCGATCAACCTCGTGAAGGCGACCATCAACGGCCTCCAACAACTGCGGACCAAGGACGAAGTGGCCGCCCTGCGGGGAGTGAAACTCTAATGGACCTGACGACTCTTTCGACCGGCGTTCAGAAGCGCAAGCTCAAGAAGCGCGTCGGCCGCGGCGTCGGCTCCGGCCACGGCAAGACCAGCTCGCGCGGCCACAAGGGCCAGTACGCCAGCGCCGGCGCCGGACTCCCGGGCGCCCTCTTCACCGGCGGCCAGACGGCGCTCCACCGCCGCCTCCCGAAGCGCGGCTTCTCGAACGGCATGTTCCAGAAGGACATCGCCATCGTCAACGTCGGCGACCTCGACCGCTACCCGGACGGCGCCGTCGTCGACATGGCCGCCCTCAAGGCCGAACGCCTCGTCGTCGGCACCTTCGACGCGCTGCGCATCCTCGGCGAAGGCGACCTCGGCAAGAAGCTCACCGTGAAGGCGCACCACTTCAGCGCCTCCGCGAAGGCCAAGATCGAAGCCAAGGGCGGCGTGGCGGACGTGATCCCCGGCCCGAAGAAGCCGGTCCGCGCCAAGATGGGCCAGGGCAAGAACTCCAAGAAGAAGAAGCCGGACGCCGCGAAGTAATTCGCACACGATCGCCGGCCCCGGACGGGCCGCGAACCACGGGGCGGGCGGGACGCGGCATCCGCCGGCATCCCGCCCGCCCCGCGGACCGCGCGGCCTCCGACGACCGCAGAGACAGAGGATTCCCCATGAACTGGCGACGGCCCGCACTCGCGCTCGGCACCCTGCTCATCGTCGCCGGCATCGGCCTGACGTTCTCGAACTCCGGCGCCACCCTCGTCGGCTTCCCGATCGCCTACGCCGCCCTCATCGTCGGCGTCCTCGCCGCCGTCGTCGGCTCCGCCCCCGAACAGCTCCTCGTCATTTTCCGCATCCCGGAACTCCGCCGCAAGATCCTCATCACGGCCCTCTTCCTCGCCGCCTACCGCATCGGCTACTACGTGCCGCTGCCCATGGTCAACCACGACCTCCTCCAACAGAAAATGAGCGAAGCCGCCGGCGGAACCCTCGGCCGCGTCTTCGGCTTCGTCTCCATGTTCTCCGGCGGCAACCTCTCCAACGGCTGCATCTTCGCCCTCGGCATCATGCCCTACATCTCGGCGTCGATCATCATGCAGCTCCTCTCCTCCGGCGTCGTCCCGTCGCTCGAGAAGCTCCGCAAGGAAGGCCAGTCCGGCCAGAAGAAGATCAACGAATACACCCGCTACCTCACCGTCCCGATCTGCATCGCCCAGGCGATCATGTTCGTCCGCTACCTCTTCGACAATCCGTCCTCCGACGGCGGCGGCCTCGGCCTCCTCATCCCCGGCTACCCCGCCTTCTTCTTCGGACTCGCCGCCGTCGTCATCATGACCGCCGGCACGCTCTTCATGATGTGGCTCGGCGAGCAGATCGACGAATACGGCATCGGCAACGGCATCTCGCTCATCATCATGGCCGGCATCGTCGCCCGCATCCCGGACGCCACCGGCATCATGCTGTTCGAACCCGGCACGACGAAACTGAAGGAATCCCTCTTCACCCTCGGTAGCGCCACCGGCGACATCAGCTTCGAGAAGCTCCTCGTCCTGATCGGCCTCTTCGTCGCCGTCGTCGTCGGCGTCATCGCCATCACCAAGGCCAAGCGCGCCATCCCGATGCAGTCCGCCAAGCACGTCCGCGGGCGCCGCACCTTCGGCGGCGGCCGCAGCGTCCTCCCCATGAAGGTCAACGCCGCCGGCGTCATGCCCGTCATCTTCGCCAGCACGCTCCTCATCATCCCCGGCTTCGTCTTCAGCATCCTCTACAAGGTCGCCGGCGTCGAGTGGGCCAACACCCTCGGCAACGTCTTCCAGCGCGGCAGCGGCTGGATGTACAACATGTTCTACGTCCTGCTCATCTACGTCTTCTGCTACTTCTGGGTCGCGATCACCTTCAACCCGAAGGAAATCTCCGAGAACCTGAAGGAGCACGGCAGCTTCATCCCCGGCTACCGCCCCGGCAAGAGCACCGCCGAGTACCTCGAAAAGGTCCTCATGCGCATCACCTACGTCGGCGCCGCGTTCCTCGCCATCATCGCCATCATCCCGAGCGTGGTGCAGAGCGAACTCGAAGTCGACCCCCGCGTCGCCGGCTTCTACGGCGGCACCGGACTCCTCATCGTCATCAGCGTGGCGCTCGACCTCGTGTCGAAGATCAACAGCCACCTCGTCATGCGGAACTTCCAGGGCCTCACCGAAGATTGACGGTCAATCGATTCGTTGCGTTGTAGGTCGGGCCGAGTCTTCGAGGCCCGACATCGGCGTCGTTGAAATCGTGTCGGGCCTCCCAAAGCCTCGGCCCGACCTACAATTCCCTCGGAAAATAGACGAAGGCCCCCCACGAACGAATCCCGACGGGCGGCGGAACCGATCCGCCGCCCGTTCGCGTAGAATGCCCCGTACGAACCCCAAGGACACCGAGCGATGGGCGGCGTCAACCCCTACCTTCAGGCGGCCAAGACCGCGCGGCCGACCAAGCCGTTCACCGTCACCTTCCGACTCGAGGAGACCGGCGAGACGCGCGCCGTCTCCGTCGATCCCGCGAAGATCCCGTTCGGCGACCACGGCCTCGAAGGCAGCCTCCTCGACATCGCCGAGGGCGCCGGCCTCGACATCAACCACTCCTGCGGCGGCGTCTGCGCCTGCTCCACCTGCCACGTCCACGTCGAGAAGGGGCTGGAGACCTGCTCCCCCGCGACCGACGACGAGGAGGACATGCTGGACGAGGCGCCGGCGCTCTCGACCGAATCGCGCCTGAGTTGCCAGTGCGTGCCGGACGGCACGAAGGACCTCGTGGTGCTCGTGCCGAAGTGGAACCGCAACGCCGTGAAGGAAGGCCATCACTGATACGATTCCCGGCAATGAACGACCGGAGGCCGTGCCCTCGCAACGCCGAGGGCGCGGCACACCGGCCAACACATCCTGCGGACCGTGCGATCCAAAGTCGAATTGGCCACGAAGAGGCACGAAAAGCCACGAAAAGGAACCAAAGGACAACCGCCCTTTTTGTGTCTTTTCGTGCCTCTTCGTGGCCATCCTCGCGTGGCAAGGATTGAGCGAACCGGAAAATCGAATCGGGTCCCGAAGACTCCGCCCGTCCAACACGGGAGTCGCTCCACGGGAATCAACGGCCGAGTACCACGTTCTCGCAACGCCGTGGACATGGCACACCGGCACACCAATCCTGGGGACCGTATAACATTTCCCGGTGAACGAACCGCCCGCGCCCGAATATCGAACTTGTTCCGCCACCGGCCGCACGGTGATCCTCGCGCCGGGGCGCGCGGAGCGCCCGCACGACGACCGCGGCGACGCCGGGCCGTGCCCGTTCTGCCCCGGCCAGGAGCACGAGACGCCGCCGGAGGCCTACGCGATCCGCGATTCCGCCGGCTGGCGGCTCCGCGTCGTGCCGAACCGCTACCCCGCCGTGCGGCCCGACGCCCCGGCGTTCGGCCACCACGAACTGATCGTCGAATGCCGCGACCACGTCGAACGGCCGACCGACCTCGCCGAAGAGCAACTCGCCGACGTCTTCCGCGCCTATCGCGATCGGCTCGCGCACCACTTCGCGATTCCCCGCGTCGAGGCCGTCTCGGTCTTCAAGAACGTCGGCGTCGCGGCCGGCGCCTCGCGGGAACATTCCCATTCGCAACTGGTCGCGCTGCCGTTCGTCCCGCCGGGGTTCGTCGCGCCGCCCGGCCCGTGCGCCGTTTGCCAGATGTCGAACGATTCCGACCTGCTCGTCGCGAGGACGGCGCATCTCGCCGCCGTCTGTCCGGCCGCGCCGCGCTTCGCGCACGAAGTCTGGATCGTCCCGACGGCGCACGAGCCGCGCTTCGAATCGACCGCTCGCGACGCCGAACTCGCGGCGCTCGTCCGCCGCGTCCTGTTCGCGATGGACGCGCTGCTGGCCCGCCCCGCCTTCAACTGGATGCTCGTCTCGGCGCCGCGCCGCGCCGTCGACTTCCACTGGCGATTGGAAATGTTCCCCCGCCGTTCCGCCGTCGCCGGCTTCGAGTGGGCCACCGGCGTCTTCATCAACGACACGCCGCCCGACCGCGCCGCCGCCCGCCTCCGCGATAAACTACCCGCATGAACATCGGCCTCTTCGGCGGCACCTTCGACCCGGTCCACCTCGGCCACCTCGTGCTGGCGGAGCGCTGCCGCGCCGACGCGAACCTGGACGAAGTCCGCTTCCTCCCGAGCTATCGACCGCCGCACAAGCAGGGCCAACCGATCACGCGCTTCGAGCACCGCGTCGAGATGCTCCAACTCGCGACGGCGGGGCAGCCGCTCTTCCGCATCGAGCCGATCGAGAAGGAGTTGCCGCCGCCGAGCTACACCGCGAACACGCTCGCGGAGCTGCGCGCCCGCCAGCCCGGCGACGCGTTCCACCTGATCGTGGGCGCCGACTGCCTGCCGGACCTGCCGGGGTGGTACCAGCCGAAGCGCGTACTGGAGCAAGCGGCGCTCGTCGTCGTGCCGCGGCCGGGCGTGGAGTTGTGGTCGAAAGAGCGACTCGCCGACGCGCTCGGGATCGCGGCGAACGACGTGCGCCTGACGGTGGTGGATTGCCCGCTGATGGAGATCGCGAGCCGGGAGATTCGCGCCCGCGTCGCGGCCGGGAAGTCGATCCGCTACCTCGTGCCGCGCGCGGTGGAGGAATACCTCCGCGAGAAGAACCTGTACGAGGGGGCCGCGTGACATGCCGCAACTCATCGTCATCGCCGGCGCGGATCGGGGAAAGCGGTTCACCCTGAAGGACCTCACGGTCGGCGTCGGCCGGCATTCCACCAACCCGATCCAACTCGCCGACCACCGCGTCTCCCGCCACCACCTCGAACTCCGCGCCTCGCCCAACGGCTATTCCCTCGCCGACCTCGGCAGCGGCAACGGCACCCTCCTCAACGACAAACCGGTCCACCAGGCCGAACTCCGCCCCGGCGACCGCATCGCCCTCGGCGACACCGTCCTCCTCTTCACCACCGACGGCTCCACCGGCACCGCCTCCGTCAACCTCGCCGAACCCGGCTCCAGCCGGCTCTCCGGCGTCGTCCGCAGCATCCCCGCCGACGCCGGCAGCGTCCTCCTCAAGGACCCGACGCAGGCGAACACCGCCTGGCTCCGCACGCGCCTCTCGAACCTCGCCGTGCTCTACGAGGCCGCCACCGCCGTCAGCGACATCCTCGACGTGGACGAATTGCTCGAAACGATCATGGCGCTCGTGCTGCGCACGACGGAGGCGGACCAGGGCTGCTTCCTGTTGAAGGACGCCGCGAGCGGCGCGCTGCTGCCGAAGGCGGTGCGGGCGCGCATCCCCGGCACCGCGGACCTCGCCGTCAGCCGCACCATCGTCGACCACGTATTGAAGGAGCAGGCCGGCATCCTGATCGCGAACGCCGCCGAGGACGACCGCTTCCGCGAAGGGCCGAGCGTCGTCCGCCACCGGCTGCGCGAAGTGATCTGCGTGCCGATGCGCGGCCGGCACGAGACCGTCGGCGTCCTGTTCCTCGATACCCAGACCGGCGTGGACGACGCGCGCTTCACCGACGACCACCTGCAACTGGCGATCGCCATCGCGCACCAGGCCGGCCTCGCCGTCGAGGAGACGCGCTACTACGGCGCGATGCTCCACGCCGAGCGCCTCGCCGCCGTCGGGCAGACCATCGCGGGCATGTCCCACCACATCAAGAACATCATGCAGGGCGTCCGCTTCGGCAGCGACATGGTCCGCGCCGCCCTGAAGGACGACGACCGCGACTTGCTGGCGAAAGGCTGGCGGCTCGTCGAGCGCAACCAGGCGCGCATCGACGACCTCATCCTCGACATGCTCAGCTACTCGAAGGAACGCGACCCGATCCTGGAGCCGACCGACCTCGTCGAACTCGCGAACGACGTGCTGGAACTGTTGCGCGGCCGGGCCGCCGAGGCGAAGGTCGCGCTCGCGTTCGATCCGCCGGCCGGCTTCCCGAAGGTGCCATGCGATTCCGACGGCGTCCACCGCGCCGTGCTGAACCTCGTCGGCAACGCGATCGACGCCCTCGACGGCCGCGAGAACGGAACGGTCTCGCTCGAATTGCGGATCGCGGGCGGCTTCGCCGAACTGGACGTGCGCGACAACGGCCCCGGCATCCCGGCGGAGCAGCAGGCCGAGATCTTCAAACCGTTCGTCAGCTCGAAGGGGAACCGCGGCACCGGCCTCGGCCTGCCGGTCAGCCGCAAGGCGATCGAGGAGCAGGGCGGCACGCTCGCGTTGTCGAGCGAAGAAGGCCGGGGCACCACGTTCACGATCCGGCTGCCGATTTAAGGGGACTGTCACCTTTTC
>CAYVRB010000177.1:0-13399 GCA_964453375.1 uncultured Alcaligenaceae bacterium | reverse complement strand
CGAGGGCGCGCGCCAGCTCCGTCTTGCCGACGCCGGTGGGGCCGAGGAAGATGAACGAGCCGAGCGGCCGCTGCGGATCGTTCAACCCGGCCCGCGCGCGGATGACCGCCTCGCTGACGGCCTTCACCGCCTCGTCCTGGCCGATCACCCGCTTGTGCAATTCGTCCTCTAAATGCAGGAGCTTCGCCTTCTCGCCTTCGAGCAGCTTCGACACCGGCACGCCGGTCCAACGGCTAACGACGGCGGCGATGTCCTCCTCGCCGACCTCTTCTTTTAGCAGCTTATTGCTCTTCGCTTCGAGGCCGCCTTCGAGGTAGCGGACCTTCTTCTCGAGTTCCGGGAGCTTGCCGTACTTCAGCTCGGCCGCCTTGCTCAGGTCGGCACCGCGCTCGGCGCGCTCGATGGCCGTCTTGACCTGCTCGATCTCCTCGCGCGCCTGCTGCACGGCGCGGACGTGCTCCTTCTCCTCCTGCCAGACGGCCTTGAGGGAATCGGATTCGGCCTTGGCGTTCGCCAGCTCCTTCTCCAGCTTTTCGAGCCGGTCCTTCGACGCGCGGTCCGATTCCTTCTTGAGCGCCTCGCGTTCGATCTCCAGTTGCATGACGCGCCGGGACACTTCGTCCAGTTCCTGCGGCATCGAGTCGATCTCGGTGCGGATCTTCGCCGCCGCCTCGTCGACGAGGTCGATCGCCTTGTCGGGCAGGAAGCGGTCCGAGATGTAGCGGTTCGACAGCACCGCCGCCGCGACGAGCGCGGCATCCTTGATCCGCACGCCGTGGTGCGTCTGGTAACGATCGTTCAACCCGCGCAGGATTGAGATCGTATCTTCGACACTCGGCTGGTCGATGAAGACTGGCTGGAATCGCCGTTCGAGAGCCGCGTCCTTCTCGATGTGCTGGCGGTACTCGTCCAGCGTCGTCGCGCCGATGCAGTGGAGCTCGCCGCGCGCGAGCATCGGCTTGAGTAGGTTCCCGGCGTCCATCGCGCCGTCCGCCTTGCCTGCGCCGACGATCGTGTGCAGCTCGTCGATGAAGAGAATGATCTGCCCTTCGGATTCCGTGACTTCCTTCAGCACGGCCTTCAGGCGCTCCTCGAACTCGCCGCGGTACTTCGCCCCGGCGATGAGCGAACCCATGTCGAGCGCGACGATCTTCTTGTCCTTCAACCCCTCCGGCACGTCGCCGCGCATGATGCGCAGGGCGAGGCCCTCGACGACGGCCGTCTTACCGACGCCCGGCTCGCCGATCAGCACGGGGTTGTTCTTCGTCCGCCGGCTGAGCACCTGCGTCACGCGGCGGATCTCCTCGTCCCGGCCGATGACCGGATCGAGCTTCCCCTTTGCGGCCAGCTGCGTGAGGTCGCGGCCGTACTTCTCCAAGGACTGGTACGTCTCTTCGGGGTTCTGCGTCGTGATGCGCTGCGAGCCTCGCACTTCCTTCAGCGCCGCTTCGAGGCGCTTCTTGTTGAGGCCGAGCTCGCGGAGGAAGTTGCCGGCTGGACCGCGGTCGTCCGCCATTGCGAGCAGCAGGTGCTCGACGGAGACGTAATCGTCCTTCCTCCGCTTGGCTTCGTCCTCGGCTTCGCCGATGAGCTTGTTGAAGCGTCCGCTGCCGTACTGGTTCTCCGGCGCGCCGCTGGCCGACGTGACCTTCGGGCGCTTGTCCAGTTCGCGTTGCAACTGGATCGCGAGCGCGTCGGCGGCGACGCCGGCCTTGTTCAGGATCGCCGGTGCGAGGCCGCGATCCTGGTCGAGCAGGGCGAGCAGGACGTGTTCGAGGTCGATCTGCTGGTGGCCGAGCTTCGCGGCCAGCTTCTGCGACCCGGCGAGCGCGTCGCGGGCCTTTTCGGTGAATTGGTCGAGGTTCATGGTGGTGCCTCCCACCGGGGAAATAGCAAGGGCCGTGCCAGTCGAAAATCGGCCCTTTTCGTCGGATTTGCCGGGGTTTCCCTGTCAAACTGACAGTCCAACGACAAAAAACCGGCGGCGGCGTTGCTCCGCGGCGCAATCCCGGATACCCTCGCACGAATCCCCTCAACGGAGTCGAACCATGATCTTCGCGAACGATCCGATCTTCCTGCCGTGGCACCCGCAGACGTTCGAGATGTCGCTGCTAGCGGCCGGGGCGTTCGGCCTCGTCGGCATCGTGCTGCTCGTCGCCGGGTTCAAGATCTTCGAACTCGTCACGCCGCGCGTCGATCTCGAGAAGGAACTGGCCGAGAAGAACGTCGCCGTCGGCATCGTGGTCGGCGCGCTGCTAATCGGCATCGCGATGATCGCCTCCCGCGCCATCGCCGGATAACGCCCATGCGCAAGAGCCGGACCATCAACTTGCTGTTGCTCGGCGGGAGCATCCTCGCCTTCTCGACGTGCCTCTGCGCCGGGTGCGGACGGCGCGACGGCACGGAGGCGCGGCTGCCGTACGATCCGCCCTGGTACGACGCGCAGGGCAAGCCGATCGCGAAGGAGTGGAAACTCGACGAGAACGGCAAGCGCACGCCGGCGCAGACGCCGTACGACGCCAAGGGCCAACCGATCCGGTTCGACGAGAACGGCAACGCGATCGCGCCGCCGGGCACCGTCTACACCTCGACCTCCGGCTCGCGCTACTACCGCTCCGGCGGAAGCTGGTGGCCCTGGATCTTCTCCGGCCGGTCCGGCTACTCCGGCACGAGCTACGGCTCGTCGTCCTCGTATCGCTCGGGGCCGGCGAACACCGGGTCGACCTACTTCGGCGGCTCCAAGCTGGGCAGCAGTTCCGCGCCGTCGCATTCGTCGGGCGGCTCGCTCGGCGGTTCCATCAGCCGCGGCGGGTTCGGCGGTTCGTCCTCCTCGGCGGGGAGTTGACCGTGGTGCAACTGATCGCCATCGTGAAACCGTTCCGCGCCGAGGCCGTGCTGGCGGCGCTCGCGGAGTTCGGCGTGTCGGCGTGCGTCGTCCGCGAGGTGAAGGGCTACGGCCGGCAGAAGGGGTACTTGGACCGCTATCGCGGCAGCGAGTACAGCACGGCGTACCTGCCGAAGGTGGAGATCGCCGCGTGGGTGCCGGCGGCGCGCCGCGACGAGATCGCCGGCGCCCTCGCCCGCGTGGCGCGCACGGGGCGCATCGGCGACGGCAAGATCTTCGCCGTGCCGACCGCCTGGCCGGAGATCGAGTTCTGAAAACGAAAACGCCGCCCGTTCGGGCGGCGTTCGCGTTCGATTTCGGCCGAGGTTACTTGACGGTGACCTTCGGGCTTTCGATGTGCTTCTTCTTGTCCTTCTCGACGACCTTGCCTTCGACCGTGGCGTCCTTGTCTTCCTTGCAGACCTTGCCGTGGTACGATTCCTTGCCGCCCTTGTCGTCGAGGTAGTAGATCACTTCCTTGTCGCCGTCCTTCACCTTGAGCGCGTGGCCGCACTTGTCGGTTTCCTGGAGGGCGCACTTAGTGCAGGTCAGCTTGCCTTCGAGCTTCTTGGTTTCGGCCTTCTTGTCGGCCTTCTTCTCTTCGGCGACGGCGACGAGGCCGAACGAGAGGGCGGTCAGACCGATGGCCAGTGCGAACAGCGAACGCATTGGGGGAATCTCCGAGGCGGGAATCGGGTTCGGCCGCCGACATGGCGCCGCAACCCGGTTAGAGAACTTATAGTCGTGCGCGCGTCCGAGAGCAACAACAATTCCGCCGGCGCGGGAATTCGTTACGGAAGCGTCCGCGGGTCCACGTCGTGGGCGATGCACGCCACGCAATCGCCTTGCCCGACGATCGACGGCGCCCGCGTCGCGATCAGGATGCCGTCGGACAGGGCACGCACGTCGATCGGGTCGCGGTCGGGCCGTTCGAGGAAGTGGATGCGGCCGACCGTTTGCCCCGCCGCGACCGGTTCGCCGAGCGGGACCACGTTTTCGTACACGCCCGATTCCGGGGCGAAGCGGTAATCGTCCACGGACAGCGCCTGCACCCACCGCGCCGGCGCCGGCCGCGGAACGACCGATCCCTTCAGGACGCCGGCGTGCGTCAGCACGTTCCGCAGGCCGGATTGCGTGAGGCGGTGCACCTGCGCCGTCACGTTCTCGCTGCCGCCCATTTCGGTGGTGACGACGATCTTCCCCTGGCTCTCCGCCTCGACCGGCAGCAGCCCCGTGCCCGCGATGTCGGCGTAGAGGAAGCAGAACTCCGAATTCCACGCTTCCGTCCCGGCGAGCATCGCCTCCCGCTGCGGACCGGCGGGAACCAAGTGCATGTGGGCACAGGGAACGAAGTCCACGCTGCGGCCGCCGGTGTGGATGTCGATCACGAGGTCCGCGAGCGGGAAGAGCACCGTCGTCAGGTAGTGGGCGAGCATCTCGCTGACGGTGCCGGCCGGGTTGCCGGGGAAGGAGCGATTGAAGTTCTTGCCATCGAGCGGCGAGAGCCGCGTCGCGGCCTTTGCCCCCGGCATCGTGAGCGTCGGGATCAAGATCAATCGGCCGGTCACGTCCTCGGCGTTCAGTTCGCGGAGGAGTTTCATCACCGCGACCTGGCCGGGGTATTCGTCCCCGTGGTTCCCCGCCAGCACGAGCGCCGTCGGCCCCGAACCGTTCGCGAGGGAACAGATCGGCACCATCAGGTTCGCCCAGCCGCCGAGGTTGTGCGAATACGGGATGAACAGGTGGCCGAGCTGCTTGCCGGGCTTCGCGAAATCGACATCGCAACGGATCGGGGACGACACGGGCGGACTCCGGGAGTAGTCGAGCGGAGGATTACGCGACCTTCAACGACGGCCGTTCATTGTGGAACCCCGTCGCGTCCTGATACGCTTTCGCGACCGTCAGCAGATCGGCCTCGCCATAGAGTTGCCCCGTGAACGTGATCGCAGTCGGCACCTTCGCGTCGCCCAGCTTCGTGAACCCGTTCGGCAGGCAAATCGTCGGGTGGCCCGTCAGGTTCGTCAGCACCAGATCGTTCCCGCCGACGTAGACGTCGACCGCTTCCATCGCCTTCGCCATCGCCTGCATCAGCTTCGTCCGCAAACGGTTCGCCTTGAGATAATCGACCGCCGACACGAACCGGTAGGCGCGGAAGGTGTTCGCCCAGAATGGCCCGTGGCCCTCCTCGCCGACGCCGGCGCGGGTGATGTCGTCGAACGCCGTCGCGCACTCGCAATCGAGGATGACGCTGCTGATGGTGCCGGCGTAGCTCTCGTTCGGCAGCGTCATCGGCACCAGTTGGACGCCGAGGCCTTCCAGCACCTTCCGCGTCGCGGCCGATGTCTGTTGGAACACGCCGACACGATATTCCTTGAGCGGTTTCTTTCCCGGCCACTCGAATGGGCGGTTCACGCTCGTCGGGTCCGCGGGGTCCGCGCCGTGGATCGCGCCGAAGACCAGCGCGCAATCCTCGACGGAACGCGCCATCGGGCCGAGCTTGTCCATCGTCCACGAGAGCGCCATGCAGCCGGCGCGGCTGACGCGGCCGAACGTCGGGCGCAGCCCGGTGACGCCACATCGCGTGCTCGGCGACACGATGCTGCCGAGCGTCTCGCTGCCGATGGCGAAGCCGACGAGGCCGGCGGCGACGGCGCTCGCCGAGCCGGCGGACGAGCCGCTGGAACCCTGTTCGGGGTTCCACGGATTGCGCGTCATGCCGCCGAACCACTGGTCGCCGAGCGCGAGCGCCCCGAGCGTGGTCTTGGCCGCCATCACCGCGCCGGCGTCCTCGAGCTTCTTCGCGACGGTCGCCTTGGCGTCGAGCGTCTGGTCTTTGAAGTGGGCGGCGCCCCAGGTCGTCTTGTAGCCGGGGTAGGCGATGAGATCCTTCGCGCCCCACGGGATGCCGTGCAGGGGACCGCGCCATTTCCCGGCGGCGATCTCCCGGTCGGCCGCCTCGGCCTGCTTGAGCGCGAGATCGTCCGTGAAGGTCACGACGCACTTGAGCAGCGGATCGTATTTCTTCAATCGTTCCAGATAGAGCTTGGTCAATTCGACGGAGGATATCGCCTTGGTTTTCAGGAGTGTTTGCAGCGTCGTCAGCGGGGCGAAGGCGAGGTCGTCCGGCGATTCCGGCTTCTTCGCTTCGCCGGTCGGAGCCGTCACCGTGCCAAGCGGCCCCGCGTGCGACGGCAGGCCGGGTGCGGGGTTGAACTGGATCGCGGGCAGCGTGTCGTTGCCCAAGGACACTTTCGCCGCGTCGCGCATCCCGTTCAAGGTTCGCGTGAGCGCGCCGGTGACGCGGGCGCGCTGGGCGTCGGTCAATTCGACGCCGGCGATCCACTCGGCGTTCTTGACCATCTCCGACGTGACGCCGGTCGGCGTCTTCGCCGCCTCCTGCGCCGACGCGACGATCGCCCGCTGGAAGACGGCCCCGCCGACGCCCAGCCCGGCGACGGCGGCGATGAGTTCGCGACGGTTCGGCATCGGGTTGCTCCAAAAGAATTAACCACAGAGGACACAGAGAGCACAGAGAGAAGACCAAGACACTATTTCATTCTCGATCCCAAGTCCCACTCTTCTTCCCTCTGTGCACTCTGTGTCCTCTGTGGTCAAGAATTCTTCTTTCACCAATACAGCTTGTCGAGGTTCACGTTCCCGCCGCAGAGGATGACGCCGACCTTGCGGACGTTCGCGAGGGCCTTGAACTCGTCCGAGAGGATCACGGCCACGCCGACGGCGGCGCTCGGCTCGATGCACTGCTTCATCCGCTCCCAGACGAGCCGCATCGCGGCGCGGATCTCGTCCTCGCTCACGGTGAAAACCCTTTCGACCGAATCGCGGATGACGGGCCAGGTGTGCTGGCCGAGGTGGTTCGCGAGCAGGCCGTCGGCGATGCTCGTCGGCGTGGGGATGCGCACCATCATGCCGGCGGCCTTCGATTGCGCCGCGGCGCTCGCCTGCGTCGGTTCGGCGCCGAAGACGCGGATCGCGGAATTGATCCCCTTCGCCGTGAGGCACCAGCCGGAGAGCAGGCCGCCGCCGCCGATCGGGGCGATGACGGCGTCGACGTCGGGCGCGTCCTCCAACAGTTCGAGGCAGGCGGTGCCCTGGCCGGCGATCACGTCGGGGTGGTCGAACGGGGGGACGGGATGCCCGCCGGTCTCGGCCACGAGTTGCGTGGTCATCGCCTCGCGCTCGGCGAGCGACGGACCGCTCTCGTGGACGATGCCGCCGTAGCCGAGGACGGCGGCCTTCTTCACCGCGGAGGCGCTCGCGGGCATGACGATGTGCGCCGGCACGCCCCGCACCTTCGCCGCCAGCGCGAGCGCCTGCCCGTGGTTGCCGCTCGAATGCGTGACGACGCCCTGCTCGGCGTCCGCCCCCAGCTTCAGCACGGCGTTCGTCGCGCCGCGGTATTTGAACGCGCCGGTCTTCTGGAGGTGTTCGCACTTGAAGACGATGGACCGTCCCGCGAGCCGGTCGATCGTCGAGCAAGTCATCGTCGGCGTGCGGTGGACGAACGGCCGGATCCGGTCGGCGGCGGCGCGGATGTCGGCGAGCGTGGCGGCGTAGGAAGTCATGCGGCGGGTGCCCCAAAGGCGACGTAGAGGTATCGGTTGGCGAACGGACAACGATAGACGGCGGGCCAGCCGGTGAGGCGGGCGGCGAAGGCGGCGAGGCGCCAGCAGCCGTCTTCGACGGCGCCCCGATGCGTGCGCGTGAGCAGGGCGATGTCGTTGGCTTCGCCCCAGGCGCGGGCCTCGCGGGCGGAGCGCGTGATCCCTTCGGCGAGCGACGTGTCGCTCCAGGCCCACTGCCACTGGGAATTCGCCGGAAAGAAGTAGCCGAGGATCTGCGCCGGCACGGCGAGGCGCTTCGGCCCGTCGACGAAGACGAGCCGCGCGTTCGGTTCGTCGAACTCGAAACCGGGGTAATCGCCGAGGCGATGGCGTTCGACGAGTTCGCGCGTGCCGGCCTGGATTTCGGCGAACGCGAGTTCGAGGAGCTTGGGGAATTCCGTCGTCGGATTCATGCGGATCGTTCTATGTACGCGGCGGCGAACTCGGAGCGGCCGCGCGCCGGGAGGCCGTTGGAAACCGAGACCTGCGGAATTTCGGCTTGACGCCGCTTCCGCCAGCGGAACAGAATCCCCGCGGCATGGGGGAACGCGGTTGAACGCCACGCACGGACGCGCGACGTTGGGTTTGCCGAACGACACGGCCGCGGCGCCGCGCGCTCGAATCCGCTTCGATTCGTTCCGAAAACTCCCGACCGCGCAGGCCATCTGGAACCTGGTCGGCGTCGCCGTGCTCGTCTGGTGGGCACTGTACTGGCGCTACGCGATCCTGAAGTGGCACGTCAAAGGCTCGCCGACGACCTGGTACGATCCGTTCGCGTTCCTCTCGCTCGATTTCCTGCACAACTTCCAGGCCGTGAATTTCTGGTTCTCCGGCGGCGATCCGTTCCGCGCCGACTTCGGCGACCCGATCGGCCGCAAGCTCTGCTACCCGCCGATCGTGCTGGTGTTCTTCGCGTGGTGCAAGCTCCTGCCGGTGGGGAAGGCGATCGCGGTCTGGACGGCGGCGCTGGGCGCGTTCGCCGCGCTCGGCGCGCTCGCGGCGTGGCGCGCGCGGCGGGACCTGGGCCTGACGCCGGTGCCGGCGTTGTTCGCCCTCGCGGCCGTGCTGGCGAGCGGGCCGGCATCCTACGCGATGGAGCGCGGCAATTACGACCTGTTGCTCGTGCCGTTCCTCCTGCTGGCGGCGTGGGGACTTCGCCGCGAGGGCTGGCCTTGGGACCTGCTCGTCGGCTACGCGCTCGCGGCGGCGATCGGCCTCAAGATTTATCCCGGCTTGCTCCTGGCCGCGCCGTTCGTCCTGCGGCGCTGGCGCGCCCTCGGATGCACGGCCGCGTTCGTCGCCCTGATGTTTTCGTTCCAGCCCCACAACCTGCCGATCTTTGTGGAGAACCTGCGCGACCTCACGGCGCGGCACGAGGTCGAAACGCTCCCGGCCGCGCCGCCGATGGTGCATTCCATCTCGTGGGGATGGACCGCGACCTGGGAAGGCACGCGACTGGCGGAGTTGGCGATGGTGCCCGGCCCGATCGCCGCCGGCGCGATCGTCGGTTCGCTGTTGGCGTGGGTGAGCCTCGGTCTGTACCGCTGCCGCGATCCGCGGCCCGCCGTGCTGCCGTTCCTGCTCTGGACGCTCGCGGCCGCGACCTTCGTGCCGAAGGTGGCCAACGATTACAACCTCGTATTCCTGCCGATGGCGATGCTGGCGGTGTGGGACCGGCGCGACCCGCTGCCGGTGCATGCGGGGCTGGCGCTCGCGTGCCTCGTGCTGCAACCCGTGGGCTTCGCGATGAGCCATTCGGTCGTCTTCGGCTTCAAGATCCTGGGCCTGGTGCTGACGGCGTACTGCCTCGCCAGCCGCCTGCGCGAACTGCGCGAATCCCCCCGAACCGACTCCTCGAACTCCGCCACGGAGGGCGTCCATGCCGGCTAATGCAACCTTGACTCGACCGGCCGAGCGCCGCAAACCCGCCACCGCCGATCCCTTCCGCGTCACCGTCGGCGACTTGCAGCTCGGCGCGAAGGAGAAGGAATACCTCGGCCAGGTGATCGACAGCAACCGGCTGTCGTACGGCCCGTTCACGCGCAAGTTCGAGGACCTCTTCGCCTTCGAGCACGATTGCAAGTTCGCGGTGTTCTGCAACAGCGGCACGAGCGCCCTGCACATCGCGCTGGCGGCGCTCAAGGAACTCCACGGCTGGGCCGACGGCGACGAGGTGCTCGTGCCCGCCGTCACGTTCGTCGCCACCAGCAACGTCGTGCTGCACAACCGGATGACGCCCGTCTTCGTGGACGTGGACCCGCTGACATACAACATCGACCCGGCGAAGATCGAGGAGAAGATCACGCCGCGCACGCGCGCGATTCTGCCGGTGCACCTGCTCGGCCTGCCGGCGGACATGTACGCGATCGACCTGATCGCGCGGCACCACGACCTGAAGGTGATCGAAGACTCGTGCGAAACGATGTTCGCCAACTGCCGCGGGCGGAAGGTCGGCTCGTGGGGCGACATCGGCTGCTTCAGCACCTACATCGCGCACTACATCGTCACCGGCGTCGGCGGATTCGCCACCACCAACGACCCCGACCTCGCCGTCATGCTCAAGAGCCTGATGAACCACGGCCGCGATTCCATCTACCTCTCCATCGACGACGACGACGGCGTGAAGGGGAAGCAACTCTTCGAGATCGCCGCCCGCCGCTTCCGGTTCGTCCATGTCGGGCACAGTTTCCGCTGCACCGAGATGGAGGCCGCCATCGGCCTGGCGCAGCTCGAACGCAAGGACGAAATCATCGCCCGCCGCGTCGGCATCGCCCGCCAGAGCCGCGAGCGCCTCGCCGGCCTGTCGGACCTGATCCAACTGCCGACGGTGCCGCCGGACCGCGACCACGTCTTCATGCTCTTCCCGATCGTCCTGCGCGAAGGCTCGAAACGCGACCTCGTGAATCATCTGGAGTCGAACGGCATCGAGACGCGCGACCTGCTCCCGCTCATCAACCAGCCGATCTACACGAAGATGTTCGGCGACCTCGAACCGCACTACCCCGTCGCCCGTTGGCTGAACGAAAGCGGCTTCTACATCGGCTGCCACCAGTCGATCACGAACGACGGCATCGACCACGTCGTGAACGCCCTCCACCGGTTTTTCGGCCGCTCGGAGCGCGCGACCGCGCCCCGGCGGGCGGCCCTCCACTCGGAATGGAAAGCGGCATGAGCATCGCCATCGTGATCCCGACCTACAACGAGGCCGCGAACATCGCGACGCTCTTGGCGCGCGTGCTCGCCGTCGGGCCGGAGTACCGCGCCATCGTCGTGGACGACAATTCGCCCGACGGCACGGCCGACGTCGTGCGCGCGATCGTGTCGAAGGAGCCGCGCGTCCATTTGATCCTGCGCACGGCGGACAAGGGCTTCGGCCTGGCGGTGCGCGCCGGCTTCGCCCGCGCGCTCGCGACCGACGCCGAGCTGATCGGCCAGATGGACGCCGACGGCTCGCACGATCCCCGCGTCTTCGAGGAACTGCGCGCCGCCATCGCGTCGGGCGAGGCCGACGGCATGATCGGCTCGCGCTACCTCGCCGCCAGCGAAATCCAGGGCTGGAACCTGCACCGCCACGCCAACAGCCGCGTCGCGAATACGCTCACGAAGTGGATCGCCCGCCTGCCGATCGCCGACGCCACCAACGGCCTGCGCCTCTTCCGCCGCGACGTCCTCGAAGCCATCGACCTCGCCCGCCTGCAATCCCGCGGCTACTCCGTCATCCTCGAAACCAACTACTGCGCCCATCGCCTCGGCTTCCGCCTCGGCGAGCGCCCCATCACCTTCCATCCCCGCGCCGCCGGCGAGTCCAAACTCGGCTTCCGCGAAGTCCTCCGCTTCCTCCGCTTCCTCCTCGCCCTGCGCTTCCGCGCCGTCCCCGGATTCGCCAATCCGCGCCCCGCCCGCCTCCGTATCCCAGCGGGATAGCGCGCGAGGCGATCATGGCCGACAGCTACGACGAACTCCCCTACGGCGACATCGCCTACTTCCACACCCACCCGGCCCACCTCGGCGCCGTCGCGGCGCTCTGCGGCCTCGCGCCGCCCGCGATCGCCGGCGGCCGCGTCCTCGAAGTCGGCTGCGGCACCGGGTTCAACCTCGTCGCCATGAGCCGCTCGCTCCCGGACACGCGCTTCGTTGGCCTGGACCCCTCGCCGACGCAGATCGAGCGCGGCCGCGCGCTCGCCGCCGAGGTCGGCGCGGCCAACGTCGAACTGCGCGTCGGCCGGATCGAAGACCTCGACGACGGACCGTTCGACGTCATCCTCGCGCACGGCTTCTATTCGTGGGTGCCCCCGGCGGCGCAGTCGGCGCTCCTCGAACTCCTCCGCCGCCGCCTCGCGCCCGACGGCCTCGGCTACGTCAGCTACAACGCCAAGCCCGGATGGAACGCCCGCGGCGTCCTCCGCGATTTCCTTCTCCACGCCGCCCCGCCCGGCCCCGCTCCGCGCGACCGCGTCGCAGGCGCGCGCGCGGCCCTCACGGCGTTCCTCTCCGCGCTGCCCGATCCCGAGTCCCTCCACGCCCGGCAACTCGCCCACCACGCCGCCGCCCTCGCGCGGGAACCCGATTACTATTGGCTGTACGACGACCTCTCGGAACACAACGAAGCGATTCTCTTCTCCGAATTCGCCCACCGCCTCGCCGCGCACGGCCTGCAATACGTCGCCGAATCCCGCTTCCCCACGAGCGCGTTCGCCCAATTCGGAGTGGACCGCGACGCCCTCGACGCCGCCGGCGACGATCTCGTCCGCCGCGAACAACTCCACGACTTCCGCTGGAACCGGTCGTTCCGGCAATCGATCGTCTGCCACGCCGGGCGCGCCATTCCGCGCACCCCCGGCGCCGCGGCCGTCGGTCGGCTTTGGCTCAGTCCCCGCGTCGAACTCGTCGATCCCGCCGCCGACCTCGACGCCGTCGAATTCGACGAGGCGCGCCGCGAAGAGGATGGCGAAGTCGTGCAAATCCACGATCCGTTCTACCGCCGCTTCCTTCGACGGTTGCAAGCGGCCCCCGGTCGACGGCTGCCGACCGACGCCTTCGTCCCGGACATCCTCGAGTACATCGAGATGGAAGTCGGCCCGGATCAGACGCGGCAACTGCTCCAGCGGATCGTCTGGAAGGGCACGCTCGAAGAGGTCTGGTATCCGTACGCGGAGCCGACGCGGTACGCGACCGTCGCGGGCGATCGGCCACGCGCCTGTGCGCTGGCGCGCCGGCAGGCGGCGCACGGCGACGCGATCGTCAACCGCCTGCACCGCGGCGCCCGGCTCGACGACGCCGACCGCGCCAAGCTCGCGCGGTTGGACGGGAGCGCCGACCGCGCGGCGCTCGCGGCCGAGTTCGGCATCACGAGAGCCGACCTCGACCGCTTCGCGGCGGCGGCGCTCCTGGAAGAATGAGCGCGATCGGATTCCCCCGGAAATCTGGGACGAATCCGGGAATAGGGTCAATTCGGCAAAACCCGCAGGACGATAACAACGCCGTCGGACCGTCCGGACGCGAGTCGGGGCGGGCCGGCGATACGGTGGTTCGCCGCACGGACGCGGGCCGCCGCATCCGTCGCGTCCGGCCGCTTCGGCGGTCGGAGGCGACCGGACCCGTGACCGTTGGCCGGGCGAGGGTCGATCCCACCCTCGGCCCCGCCCGGCGATGGTCCCGGGGTCCCGACCACACTCCCAGCACTCCCACGGATGGGTACGATCATGCGCCGTTTCGTCGCACCGGTATTGCTGCTCGGCGCGTTGGCCGCGGGCCTGGGTTGCCAGCGGAAGCACGTCGGCGGCATGAACGACGTCTACCACCACCCCGACAATGCCCACGTGAACGTGGGCGCGGGCAATCCGTATCGCCCGACGGGTGCGCCGATCCCCGGTACCGCGGTGCCGGAGAAGAT
>CAYVRB010000176.1:8518-13438 GCA_964453375.1 uncultured Alcaligenaceae bacterium | reverse complement strand
CCTCGCGGACCTTCTGCACGGCCGGCAGCAGCAGGCCGATGAGGATGGCGATGATGGCGATGACGACGAGCAGCTCGATGAGCGTGAACGCGGCCCGGCGGTGCGAGGAACCCATGAATGAATCTCCCATCGAATAACGTCGATGGTATATCAACGTATAACTGTGGTCAATGGTTCGTGGGAATCTTCGGAAAAAATATAAACCGGAGGAGCCGTCCGCGTCGTCGGGTCCGGCGTTTTCGCGCCGAGTCGCGACCCGTCGGGATCGCGAAAATGATAGAGAAATGAAGGGAAAAGCAGGCCCGGTTAGGTTTTTTGCGCTTGTTCGTCGGGCCGGATTCCGCTTAGAGTATAAGTTCCGGCTGGCTCAAATCGCCGTCGGAATTTCCTCATCGTTTCTCGTTCCTCGCAGGGTTTTCCATGACTCTCTCTCCTCGTCGCGGCCGGTCGGCGTTCACGCTGATCGAGCTGCTGGTCGTGATCGCGATCATCGCGATCCTCATCGGGCTGCTGTTGCCGGCCGTGCAGAAGGTGCGCGAGGCCGCCGCCCGGGCCAAGTGCCAGAACAACGCCAAGCAGTTCGGCATCGCGCTGCACGCCTACCACGACACCTACAACAAGCTCCCCCCCGGCGCGCAGAACGACGTGCTCCCGGTGCCCAATCCGGCCGGCAATACCGCCTACATCCGCGGCACGAGCTGGATGGTCTTCGTGCTCCCCTACATGGAGCAGAACAACCTCTACACGCGCTACAGCTTCGCCCTGCCGTACAACGACGTGGTCAACGCCGCCGTCGGCGCCGTCATCGTCCCCACGCACTACTGCCCCTCCGGCCCCGATCCGCGGCGCTACCTCGACCCCAACACGAACCTCACCAACAACCCCTCGACGCACTACTACGGCGTCATGGGACCCGCCGGCCTCACGAACCCCACCAACAACCTCCTCAACGGCATCACCTACCCCTACACCGTCGGCGACGCGGCCGTCAACGGCGCCTGGTCCGCCCACGGGATGCTCAGCCACTACCGCGAAACCTCCGGCAGCGTCAGCACCTTCCGCACCGTCAAGCTCACCGACGTCATCGATGGCAGCTCCAACACCCTCATGGTCGCCGAACGCTCCCTCATCCTCCCCGCCGGACAGACCAACGACTATCGCACCTGGATCCGCGGCAACAACGGCGGCAGCGGCGCCACCAAGTGCGTCAGCTACCCCATCAATTCGACCTATTACAACGGGTCGACCAACTTCAACCACATCAGCTTCGGCAGCCAGCACTCCCAGGGCTGCAACTTCACGATGGGCGACGCCTCCGTCCGCTACATCAACCAGAACATCGACATGGCCGTCTACATGGCCGCCGCGAGCATCCACTCCGGCGAAGTCTACACGCTGAACTGATCGACCGGCCGTTTCGCTCGCCTTCGCCGCGATCCACTCGCGGCGGGGGCGTTTTCGCTTCCCTCCCACCCCCGGACACTCCCATGCACCGCATCCCGCTCCGCCGATTCCTCCCGCTGCTGCTCCTCGTTCTCCCGCTCGCCGGCTGCGGCGGCGACGGCACCCAACGCGTCTCCGGCACCGTCAAGTTCAAGGGCGCCCCGGTGCCCAAGGGCAAGATCTACTTCGCCCCCGACACCGCCAAGGGGAACAGCGGCCCCACCGGCTACGCCGACATCGTCGACGGCGCGTTCGACACCTCGGCGACCGGCGGCCGCGGGTCCGTCAAGGGCTCCGTCGTCGTCGCCATCGAAGGCTTCGACCCCTCGCAGACGAACAAGCCGATCAAGGGCGACACCTCCGGCGAAACGACGATCGCGGTGTTGTTCCCGCGCTACGAAACGACGTTGGACGTGACCGGCTCGACGACCAAGGATTTCGACGTGCCCGCCGACGCGGCCAAGGGGCCGAAGCAACCCGCGGCCACCGGCATCGTGCCGTAAGGCGTTCGGAACAAGAATGTTTCCCCATTGTAGGACGGACTTCTAGTCCGTCTTTCCTAGCTCGGACGGACTAGAAGTCCGTCCTACGGGTAAATCATCTCGTGCCGCTCGCCTAAGGAGAATTGATCCTCGGGCGCGGCGGTCCGCGCCCGATGGATTCATCTACCCCAGCACGCCGGGGATCGGCGCGCCCGCCGGCAGCATCGGCAGCGGTTGGTTCTGGCGGTTGTAGAGGGTCGTTTCGGTGTCGATGCCGAGCGCCGCGTAGAGCGTCGCGGCCACGTCGCCGGGGGAATACGACACGCTCGTCGGATACGCGCCGTTCTTGTCCGTGCCGCCGATGACCTGGCCGCCCTTCACGCCGCCACCGGCGAAGAAGAGCGACCCGGCGTTGCCCCAGTGGTCGCGGCCGCCGGCCTTGTTGATCTTCGGCGTGCGCCCGAAGTCGGTCAGGAAGAGCACGAACGTGCTGTCCAACAACCCCCGCGACTTCAGGTCGCCGAGCAGCGCCGCGAACGCGCGGTCCATGCCGGCGACGTGGTACGGCCGCTTCGCCATCTCGCAGATGTGCGGGAAGTTCTGGCCGGCGGCGTTGTGGTTGTCCCAGAGGTTGCCGAACTCGGGGTCGTAGCCGTAGTCGACGAGCACGAACGGCGCGCCGGCCTCGACGAGCCGCCGGGCGAGCAAGCAGCGCGCGCCGACCTTCGTCTTGCCGTAGGCCTCGCGCGTCTTGTCCGATTCGCGGGCCAGCTCGAAGGCGGCGCGCACCGTCGGCGACGTGAGCATCTGGAACGCATCCCGGTACTGGTCGCCGACGCCGGCGGTGTCGGCCTGCCGCAGCGCGTCGTCGAGTCGGGACCGCAGCAGTTCGCGATTGTCGAGCCGGTCCTCGGTGAGGTCGGCGAACGGAGTGACGCCCTGCTTGGTGAACTGCTCCTCGTCGGCCTCCTTCACGAACGCGGTGAAGTCGTCGTTCTTCGGCTTGCCGCCGGTGGGGAACGGGGCGTACTGCGCGCCGAGCCAGCCGCCGGTGAAGAGTTGGTACGGCGGCGGCCCGGGCCGCGTGGTGCCGGGGATGGCGATGTAGCCGGGGAAGCCGGCGCGACCGCCTTTCAGTTTGGAATAGATGGCGCCGATGTTCGGCTCGGTGAGGATCTGCGCCGGCGTCGTTTTGCGGCCCGAGAGGCCGTAGCTCTGCGCGAGCAGGTGGTCGTCGGTGGCCGGCGAGAAGGTGCGGAGCAGGGCGAACGTGTCGGTCAACTTCGCGAGGCCGGGCATGGTCTCGCAGAAGCGGACGCCGGGCAGGCCGGTGGGAATGGTGCCAAGGGAGCCGCGGATTTCCTCCGGCGCGTCGGGCTTGGGGTCGAACGATTCGTGGTGCGTGACGCCGCCGGCCATCCAGAGGACGAGGACCGACTTGGCCTTCTTGGGGGTGTTCGCGCGGAGTCCGGGCAGCGCCGTGGCGGCGAGGCCGACGGAGCCGAAGCGGAGCAGGTCGCGGCGGTCGAGCAGCATGGCGGGGTCCACGGAAGAGCGTGCCGGCGGGTAGAAGGATTATCGGCGGAAAAGGCGGCGGATGCAAACCCGAAGTCGGCTATTCAATTTCCGATGTCGATCTAAAACGGCCGAAGCGGATTACGATCCGCCGCGATTCTGCAAGAATGGAATGGGGAGCGACGTTCCATGTTCGGGAAGCTCAAGGCTCCGATCGATCGAACGCCGTATCCCCAATCGCCCGATAGCCGACGGCTCGTCGTTTCCGAATCGCCCGGGGTCTATGTCTTCGCGGTCGACGCGAACGAAGAGATCCACGTCGTGCCCGACGGGTTGCACGTGCATCCGACGATACTCGGTTTGGCGAACCCGGCCCTGTATGCCGGCGAGATCGACATCGAAACTCCGGGTATCATTGGAGAAGTGAACAATCTGAGCGGAACGTTCCAGTTTCGCAGCAAGCGTTCACTCCTCTGCGTGGCCGGAAAGCTGATCGCCATGGGCTTTTCGGTATCCCGCGTGGTTTGGTATCCCCCGGACGGCGCGACGGCGCCGAAGCGACTGGTCTTCCCGTGATCGGAGATCGTGCGATGCGAAAAATCATCGTCGTGCTCGAAGACAATTCGGACCGGATCGCCGCGATGAAGCTCCGGCTCGAAGACCGTCTGTCGATGTACGATGCCCACTTCAGCGACGATCCGGGAGAGATCGTCGACGTGCTCACGCGACGGAAAGGGGACGTCCTGGCCGTGTCGCTGGATCACGACCTCTTCGAGCGCGCGGACGGAAGCACCGAGATCACGGGAATGGACGTGGCCGAATTCCTGAGTCGAACGGAACCGGACTTTCCCGTGTTGATCCATTCGAGCAACCAAATCGACGCCGACCGGATGCAGCGACTGTTGACGAAGAACCGCTGGCCCGTGACGCGCGTCACTCCGTTCAACGACACGTCTTGGATCGGCGACGACTGGTATCCGGCGCTCCGCCGCGCCATCGGCAAGTTCGCGGCCTCGGAATCCGTGCCGACGGCGGACACGGACGAAGATCGTGGACGCCCGTTTCGCCGCGAGGCGGAGTCTTCGGAGCCGAGCGCGCGGCCCACGCCGCAGCTATGATGGCGGGTAGACCGACCGTGATCGGCGCATCGTGGAATTGCGAATCGCATGACGGAGTGAATCGCCGTGAAGTATTCGGTTTGGGTCGGCGACGAAGGAAGGGAGTTCACTTTTGTCCCCGGCGAGTCCCTGCCGGAACAACTCCGCGAGCGCACCCCAACGCCGCAATTACGGAAAGTGTTCGACGCGGCGAATTGGAACGACGCGATGCGACAGTATCACGAATGGCGGGGATGGGAACCCTACAGGCCGATGTCGGACGCGAACGGGATCGAGTATCCCGACGACAGCGATTAACACTCCAAATCGTCGATTCAATTTGTTCAACGTTGCCCCGCGCTCGGAACCGGAGCGCTAAAAGG
>CAYVRB010000176.1:0-8418 GCA_964453375.1 uncultured Alcaligenaceae bacterium | reverse complement strand
AAAAGGTGACAGTCCCCTTTGTTTCATACACCATCCGGTATCACCGACCGGGAGAAACCGCGTGAAGATCACGATCGAAACCACGATCGCGGCGCCGATCGACGACGTCTGGCGCGCCTGGACCACGCCGGAGGACATCCTGCGGTGGAATGCCGCGTCCGACGACTGGCACACGACCGCCGCGACGGTCGACCTGCGCGTCGGCGGCGCCTTCTCCTCGCGCATGGAGGCGAAGGACGGGAGCATGGGCTTCGACTTCGCGGGAACCTACACGAAGATCGTGCCCGGCGAACTGATCGAGTGCACGTTCGGCGACCGCGAACTGGTCGTCGAGTTCGTCCCGACGGCCGGCGGCGTCACGGTCCGCGAGACGTTCGACGCGGAATCCACGCATTCGATCGAGATGCAGCGGGCCGGTTGGCAGGCCATCCTCGACCGCTTCGCCCGACATGTGACCGAGCGCTAAAAGGGGACTGTCACCTTTTTTATCGGCCGATTTTCCGAAAATACCCCCGATAGAAAAGGTGACAGTCCCCTTTGATTTGAAATACGATCGCGGTTCCATCGTCGGTATTGCGGGAGGCGACTCGTGGGCGAAGCGGACGCGGCGACCGACTGGACGACCCTGGCGCACGACGGCGCGCCGATCGCCGAGGCGTGGCGCATGCCGGAGGTCGACGGCGCCACCATGGTGTTCCTCGTGCCCCGCGACCGGCTCGAAGCCGAATCGCCCGTGACGATCGACCTGCTCCTCCAGGTCGCCGGCGTCTCCCCCGTCGACGTCGCGTCGTGGCGGCTCGGCGACGATTCCCGCGCCGGCGCGGACGCGTCCGATCTCGACTTCCCCCTGCCGTCGCCGGCCCCCGACGACGACCAGCTCACGGTCTACGTCCGCCTCAAGCCGGCGATGGAAACCGACGGCGAGATCGAAGAGATCGCGCTCGAGAAATGGCAGGCGCTCGACGCGCTCTGGAAGGCGATCCTGCTGCTGGAATCGGCCATCGACACGGCGCGCATGGGGATGGAGAGCCTGCGGAACGAGATGGACTCGGCGTTCAAGCGGCCGCTGGCGGTGGAGGAGAAGCTGAACGCGCTGCAGGCGGACGTGGCGCAGTGGACGAAGGCGAAGAGCCGGGTGCACCACGCGCTGCCGAAGGCGCGGGAATTCATCCACAAGGCGACATGGGCGCAGACCGTCGCCGAGCGGAAATCGCTGGAGGAGCTGGTGAAGGCGCACGTGGAGCCGCGGGTGCCGCTCGCGGGCGTGGACCGGCTGCGCGAGCGGTTGGAGCATTTGCAGAAGGACCGGCAGGTGCTGCTGGCGGCGGGGAACGCGGTGCATCAGGAGTGCCGGGGCATCCTCGGCGAGATCCAGCGCGCGACGGGCGCGTTGCAGCGGAACGCGGCCGAGCGCGCCTCCAAGAAGCGCAGCGCCGGCCGGGAGAAGGGGAAGCATTTCTAAACGGGGGACTGTCCCCGTTGTTTCGACGGACGACATCCGCACACGGTGCCGATCAGCCATTCGAGAGCCGCGAAGAAGCGGAGCGCGCCGAGGACGCCGTCGCACCAGCCGGTCGTGATGCAGTAGTTCCGCGCGAACGGCGGCTTGTGGTGCCGGAGGTGGTGGTCGCGGCCCAGGATCAGGCGGCATCGCTGGAGCCAGGCCACGGGTCGCGGCGGAGCCTTCTGGTGCGCCCAGCGGTGGAACTGGCTCGTCCACATTCCGAAGGCGCCGACCGCGACCAGCCACGTCGCCGCGAACGATCCGGTTGGCATGAGAAACGGCAGCGCCAGGATCGGCAGCGTCGCGAGGGCGGTGTCGCCGTTGGTGGTGAAGAAGTTGCTTCGCAGCAAGTCCATCGGATGCGAGTGATGGAAGCGGAACGGCCGGAGGAACCGCATCCCGATGCCGGGCGAGTCGTCGTCGCCCCAGGTGTCGCCGGCCCAGTGGATCAGGCCGGAGAGGAAATCGGCACCCAGCAGGCCGAGCGGAATCGCCAAGAGGATAGACCCGTGCCAGCGGTCCGGTCGTACGGCGAGCAGCGACAGATGAACCGCGACCAACCCGACCGCGAGCGCGACGGCCGCGACTTCGCTGGCGCGGAGGGGGAATTCGGACTTCGTTGCGTTAGCCATGGCGCACCGCCTTGCCGGTCGAGCGCCGCGTCGGCGCTGATTCGGCGAAGGTGCCGAACACGCGATCCCAGAACCGCGTGACGATGCCAAAATTGTGGCGGGGCGTTGCGCCGTGATGAAGCTCGTGCGAGTTGGGCGTCATCCAGAAGACGAGCCGAGGCCGTTCGTGCGAAAGCTTGTGAACGGCGGCGAGCAGCAAGACGTACGCCAGACCGCCAAACAGCAGGCCCAGCCCCGCGGGCACGGAGTGGAGGAACCCGAACCAGAAGAACGGGAGGCCGCCGACGGAGAAGTCGCGGAAGTCGGCCCACACCGTGTCGGCGTCGTACTCCTTGTGGTGCATCCGGTGCCGGCGGGCGAAGAACGAACGGCTGCGGGCGTGCAGGACCCACCGGTGCAGGACGTATTCGACCAGCGTGCCGAGCGGGAACGCGAGCAGGAACGCGGTCAGGAATGGAATCGCGGTTGGCATCGGGTCCACCTTCGGAGTTTCGGAACGGATCGCTATCCGGTTCCTCAACAACGGCGGCCGCCGCCCTGCGCGGATTCCGAGGTTTTCCTTCAAATCATCGCCCGTCGATCGTATCTCAGTTTGGTCCCCTCTCCCCCGGCTTTGCGGGGGAGAGGGTGAGGGTGAGGGGGTCTTCGCGATCGCAACATCTCCATCGTCATTTCGTAAGCTTCGCCCCCTCACCCCGGCCCTCTCCCCCGAAGCGGGGGAGAGGGAGAAAAGCCAAACCGACACTCCTTCTCCGCGTCCTTGTCTTCCGACGAAGACGGCGTTAGACTCACCCCGCCCTTCCGTCCCGCAACACCGAAGGCCGCACCCGATGTCCGCCGAGGGGTCGATCACGCGGCTGCTCGGACCGCTCAAGGCCGGCGACGAGGCCGCGATCCAGAAGGTGTGGGAAACCTACTTCGAGCGGCTCGTGCGGCTGGCGCGGGCGAAGCTCGGCGCTCGGCCCCGTCGCGCAGCCGATGAAGAGGACGCCGCGCTGAGCGCGTTCGACGGCTTCTGCCGGGCCGTGTCCGAAGGGCGCTTCCCGCAACTCTTCGACCGCGACGATCTCTGGCAGGTGCTGCTCGTCCTCACGACGCGCAAGGCGGCGAACCTGATCAAACGGGAAGGCGCCCTGAAGCGCGGCCTCGCGCGGACGGTGCCGATCGACCCGGCGGAGACGGACGGCGGTCGCGCGTTCGTCGAGCTGGTCGGCCGCGAACCGGAACCGGCCGTCGCCGCCGAAGTGGCGGACCAGTGCCGCGAGCTGTTCGAGCGGCTGACCGACGCCGACCTGCGGCCGGTGGCGGTAATGAAGATGGAGGGGTACTCAAACGGGGAGATCGCCGTGCGGATCGGTCGATCCTTGGGCAGCGTCGAACGGAAGCTGCGGCTGATCCGGACGCTCTGGTCGCGAGGGGGATCGCCGTGAACGAGACCCTTCCGTGGGACGACGGCACGGCGGCGCGGCTGCTTCGGCTCGAAGGCGCGTGCGACCGGTTCGAAGCCGCGTGGCGCGCGGGCGGTCGGCCGCGGATCGAAGATTATCTCGAAGGGGCCGAACCCGCGGACCGCCGCGGATTGTTCGGGGACCTGCTGCCGCTCGAGTTGCACTACCGCCGGGCCGCGGGCGAATCGCCGACGGCGGAGGAATTTGGCCGCCGTTTTCCCGGCGAGGCCGACCTGATTGCGCGGCGCTTTCCGATCGCGTGGAACGCGTCGACGCTTCCCGCGACCGAATCGACCGCTCCCCGGCGGCCGAACTTGCCGGGGTTCGAGCTGCTCGACGAGCTGGGTCGCGGCGGGATGGGCATCGTCTACAAGGCGCGGCAGCTCAAACTCGACCGCACCGTCGCGCTCAAGATGATCCTGACGGGCCAGCACGCCAATCCCGCCCAGTTGGCGCGGTTCGTGGCCGAGGCCCAGTGCATGGCGCGGATGCGCCACCCGCACATCGTTCAGATCCACGAGGCCGGCGAAGCCGACGGCTGGCCGTACTTGGTCCTGGAATTCGTCGACGGCGGCACGTTGGCCCAGCGCCTCGGCCGTCCGCAGCCGCCCCGGGAGGCGGCCCGGCTCGTCGGGCAACTCGCGGCCGCCGTCGCGTTCGCGCACGAACGGAGCGTCGTCCATCGGGACCTCAAGCCGGGCAACGTCCTGCTCGCGGCGACGGGCGAGGCGAAGGTCGCCGACTTCGGCCTGGCGAAGGTCGCCGACGCCGACGGCGGCCTGACAAGCTCCGGCGCGATCCTCGGCAGCCCGAGCTACATGTCGCCGGAGCAGGCGCTCGGCGAGGGCAAGGACGTCGGTCCGGCCGCCGACATCTACGCGCTGGGCGTCATCCTGTTCGAGATGCTCACGGGTCGCGTTCCGTTCTCCGCGGAGACGCGGGCCGGTCTGCTGCGCAAGGTGGCGTCCGAGCCGGCGCCGGCGCCGCGCTCGTTCGGCGTCGACGTGCCCAAGGAACTGGAAGCGATTTGCCTGAAGTGCCTGGAGAAGAATCCGGACCGGCGCTATCCGTCCGCAGCGGCGCTGGCCGACGACCTGACCGCGTGGCTCGCGGGCGGGAAACCCGTTCACGCTCCGCACGGCGCCCTGTCCCGCATGCACCGGCGCGTCCGCCGGCTCCCGATCGTCGCGAAGGCCGCCCTCGCACTCGTCGTCGCGGCCCTCGCGCTCGTCCCGCTGCTCTCGACTCTGATGCCGCCGCGGGACGACTCCCTTTGGCGCGTCCGGCGGTCCGGCAAGCTCGTCGTCGGCGTCGACGCGAACAGCCCGCCCTACGCCTTCCGGAAGGACGGCCGCCTGACGGGCTTCGACGTCGAACTGGCCCGCGCGCTCGCCGCCCGGCTCGGCGTGGAGGCCGAACACCACGAACTGTACTGGGACTGGGACGGAATGCGACGCGGCCTCGACAATCGGGAACTCGACATCCTCCTGTCGATCATCACCGTCACGGAGGAGCGGTCGCGCGAAGTCGCGTTCCTCGAATACGCGACCGACCCGTTGGTGTTCGTCACGCGCCCCGGCGGCGAACTGCGGAACCGTCGCGAGCTGACGGACAAGGTGCTCGCCGTCCAGGAGGGCACGACCGCCCACGCCGCCGCGGATCGACTCCGGACGTCCGGCGTCGCGTTCCGGAAGATCGCGGGGTATCGCAGTTCGCCCGAACTCTTCGCCGCGCTGCGGTCCGGGGCGGCCGACGTCGCGCTGGACCACCGGGCCATCGCCCGCGACGCGGACAAGGAAGGAAAACTGATCGTGGTCGGCCCGTTGGACTGCGATCTTGGCTCCGAGACGCTCGGCCTGGCTTTGCGGCCGTCGGCCCAGGCCTTGCGCGAAGCGATCGGAGCCGCGCTCGCGGCGATGAAGGCGGACGGCGAATTCGACCGGATCGAGAATCGCTGGTTTGAACCGTGAAGCGATTCACACATCAAAGGGGACGGTCACCTTTTATATCGGCCGATTAAATTTAATCGGCCGATATAAAAAGTGGTCGGCCCCTTTATTCCGCGTCGATCCCGATCCATTGCGTCACGTCGATGCGGCTGTGCGCGGGGGCGTCGCTCGGGGCCTGGTACGCGGCCTCCCAGGCGGGGCCGAACTGCGGCAGCACCGCCAGCGGCACGTTGGGATACTCTCGATAGACCGCGACCTCGTCGGCGGTGTCGGCGAAGACGGTCTTGTCGTCCTGCGGGAAGGCGTGGTCGGCGAGCTGGCGGAGGAGGTCGCCGCCGGGGCCGCCCGGCGTGCCGAGGATCGTCAGCGCGTGGTTCGCCCACGGGCCGCCGGGCACGAGCGTCGGCTTCGAGGCGCGGTAGGCGTTCGCGAGAACCTGCACGGCGGGCGCCTGGCCGCCGCACTTCGTCGTGAACATCCCCGCGAGGTCCACTTCGCCGAGGCGGCCGTTCAGGTGCAGCCGCGCCTTCGACCGCACCGCGTCCAAGATGATTTCCGGGGTGACGGTCGAGTTGACGCTCGCCTGGTAGAGGCCGCCGAACTGCTCTTCGATGCCGATCTGCACGAGGCGTTCGACTTCCTGCAGGTCGTCGTCGGTGAGGACGCCGAGGTAGCGCTGGGCGGCGTCCTCGATGGTGGGGCAGCCGACGGGCATGAGGTGGCTGGCGTCGACGGGCGGGGCGGGCTGCTCCAGCTCGGCGAGGATCAGCTTCTGCACGATTTCGATCCGTTGGCGGCTGGCGGCGATCTGGTGGCGGAGTTCGACGAAGACGGTCTTCAGGTGGTCGAAGAGGCGGGCGGCGCGGCGGGCGATGCCGGCCTGGAACTGCGCGAGCGGGAAGGTGCGCAGCGATTCGCCGATCTCGGTGGCGGAGGGTTTCTTGGTGCCGGGCTGCGGGTGGACGTACGCCATCAGCGGATCGTAGGCGGCGCGGGCGTCGCGGTCGGATTTCTCGGCTTCGGTTTCGCACTCCTGGCGGCAGACCTGGAGGTAGGTGAGGATCTGGCCGATCGCCTCCTCGGCGCTGGCGAGGCGGAAGCGGGGATCGTCGATCATCTCGTGGACGGCGGCGGTGAGGAGGGAGGCGCCGTTGAGGGCGACGTCGTTGGCGACGAGGCGGAGGGAATCCTCGAGGGAGTTGGGCATCTTGTGGCCGGTGGGGTGGCCGATGGTCTTGCCGAGCTGGTCGAGGACGGCGACGACCTTGTTGACGTCGGGGGAGCGCGCCATCCAGCCGCGGGGCACGATCGGATCGACGATGCGGGCGAGGACGGTGGGGATCGGTTCGTGGAAGACGGCGCCGGCGGCCTGGTGGAGGGTGCCGGTGACGGCGTCCATCGAGAGGCCGGCGGCGGTCATCTTCTCGGAGACCCAGGCCGGGATGAGGTGGCGCGCGCGGCTGATGTCCGGGGAGACCCAGTGCGTGAGGAGCACGCCGGTGAGGACGCGGGCGGTGCGATCGACGATGGCGCCGCGGGGCCAGGAGTAGGAGGCGCGGCCGAAGGTGCGCACGGCGACGCCCATCGACGTGAGGGTGCGCGGGCGGGCGTCGTCGGTGGTGCGGCCGACGGGGGTGAACAGGTCGAGGCGGATGCGCTCGGCGGCGGCGGCGACGGCGTCGCCGACGGTCGGCGCCGCCGTCTCCCGGTGCTGCGTGAGGCGGTGCGCGCCCGACACGCGCACGTCGGAGGCGGTGCGGCGCGTGGCGCGCATGGACACGGTGGTGGAGCCGGCGATCGGGGTGTTCGTGCCGACGAGCGGCGCGGGGAGCAGGTACGTCGATTGGAACGGCGGATCGGAATCGCGCAGCGGTCCGACGCGGTCGTCGTAGAGCGCGTGGAATTGCGTGCCGGGGCGGGCGTAGTGGTTGAGTTCGGTGAGGGCGGCGCAGACGTTGGCGCGGACCTGGGCGGGGATCTCGTCGCCGGGGGCGTCGGGGGGGACGAAGAGCAGGCCGACGACGTCGGGCGGCGCGTAGCCGAGCTTCTTGAGGCGGTAACGGACGGCGTAGGCGACGTCGAGGAACATGCCGCCGCCGGAGCCGCCGGCGAGGTTGGCGACGACGTAGACGCGGGGGCGGTTGGTGCGGAGGTCCAAGCCGGTGTGTTCGAGGGAGGCGGCGAGGGCCTCGGGGTCCAGGACCATTTCGAGGTCGTGGTGGATCTTCTGGGCGAGGGCGCGGGCGTGGTCGAAGAAGGCGAGGCGGCCGAAGGGGCGCAGGCCCATCGTGACGGGGGTGCGCGGGAGGCGGTTGAGGAGCTGCGCGTCGAACCAGCCTTCGGTGATGGCGTGGCCGCCGAGGCGCGGCTTCATGTAGTGGGTGGGCCGGTTGAGCCGGGCGGAGAAGACCTGATCGGGCTTGAGCTTGGCCAGGCGTTCCCAGGGTTTTTCGGTGGCGGCGCTGTCGGCGGCGAGCGGGTCGGTGTCGATGTAGAGGGAGCGGACGGCGGGGATGGCGTCGGCGTTGCCGTAGCGGTCGCGGAGGTCGGCGCGGAGGCGTTGCACGACTTGGAGTCCGGCGCCGCCGAGGCCGATCACGAGCGTCGGCTGCAGGGAGCCGGTGCCCCGGCGTTCGGGCGGGGCGGTGAGGTCCGGCTCGGCCTCGATGGCCAGGGGCATCGGCGTGTCGCCGCGGGGGCCGAGGTCGATCGGGCCGGCGACGGACGAACCGCCAAGCGGGGCGTCCCAGCGGATGGCGTCGGAGCCTTCGCCGCCGATGAGGGCGGCGGCGACGGTGGGCCGGACGGCGGCGGGAGCGGCGGCGACGACCGGCGTGGGGGCGGGCGCCGCGACGGCGGCGCCGACGCGCAGGGCGCGCACGAAC
>CAYVRB010000175.1:10022-13462 GCA_964453375.1 uncultured Alcaligenaceae bacterium | reverse complement strand
TCGGCTCCGCGGACTCCGCCTCGCCGCTAAACAGGGCGCTCGTTCGATGACGCTCCGCGCTCCGCGCTCCGCACTCCGCACTCCGCGCTCCGCGCTCCGCGCTCCGCGCTCCGCACTTCACTGTCCCCGCCAGGAGTCGAACCTGGTCTTCGACCTTCGCAGGATCGCGTGCCTCCGGCACACCCCGAGGACTCGATACGAAATCGAGGCGCCGGGGGCCGAAAGGTTCGGAACGCGGACGCGAATCACGCGTCCTTGATCGGGAGGCTGTTCAGATCGGTGCCGCTCGAGTCGCCTTTCGGATGGCGTTCCCACCACTCGGCGGCGATGGCGGCGGTCCAGTCGGCGGCGCAGGCGCACTTCCCGAGCGCGCCTTCCAGATCGGCCGCCTGGGGGTAGCGGTCCTCCAGCGGCTTCGCCAGGCAGCGATGCACGACGGTGGCGAGGTCGTCCGGCACGAACGGGATGATCCGCTGCACCGCCGTCGGTTCCTCGTTCACGACGGCCAGGAGCGTCTTCACGGGGTTGTCCCGATGGAACGCCTCGCGGCCGGTGAGGAGGAAGTAAAGGACGCTGCCGAGGCTGAAGAGGTCGCTGCGCTCGTCCAGCCCGAGGCCCTGCGCCTGCTCCGGGGACATGTATTCCGGCGTGCCGACGATGAGGCCGTCGCGCGTGATCTTCGCTTCCGTTTCGGACTCGGTCGTCAACGTCTGCACGAGTCCGAAGTCCACGAGCTTCACCTGGTCGTGCGGGCTGCCGTCGGGGAGGACGACGACGTTGGAGGGTTTGATGTCGCGGTGGATGAGGCCGAGGCGGTGCGCCTCGCGGAGGGCGCCGCAGACCTGGCGGATGAGGTGCACGGCGCGTTCGGGGGCGAGCGGTCCGTGGCGGTTGACGATCTCCTCGAGGCTCAGGCCGGGCAGGTACTCCATGACGTAGTAGAAGGTGCCGTCGTCCGCGCGGCCGTAGTCGAAGATCTCGACGGTGTTCGGGTGGCGCAGCCGCGCGGTCGTCTGGACTTCGCGCTCGAAGCGCTTCACCTGCTCGACGCTGTTGAGGAACTTCGGATGGATGCGCTTGACGGCGCAGGGGCGTTTGAGGAGGGCGTGTTCGGCGAGATAGACTTCGCCCATGCCGCCCTGGCCGAGCTTGCGGCGGAGGCGGTACTGGCCGAGTTCGCGCACCGCCTGCTTGGCGACCTGCACCTCCTCGCGGAGCTCGGCGGTCTTGGCGGTGCCGAAGACGGCGAGGCCGGCGGCGGTGGGCAGGATGGTGAGCGCGACGGCGAGCAGTACCCATTTGTTGCGGTAGGTCGGTTCGTGCAGGCCGACGGAGATGCCGTCGACGACGGCGGCGGCGAAGATCATGGCGGCGACGACGCCGGCGCCGCGCGCCAGGCTGTTCGGCACCAGCACGCCGTGGAAGACGATCAGCGCGAACCAGTTGAAGTGGACGATCAGCGCCGCCGCCAGCACCGCGTATTGCTCCTGGCGGTAGGCGCCCTGGTCGTCCGCCATGATGCCGGCGCGAAGGATGTCGGCGGTGAGCAGCGCGAACGACCAGTAGGCGAAGAACAAGCCCATCGCCCCGAAGACGGCGATCTCGAGGACGCGCAGCCCGACCTCCGGCACGCTCGCCACGCGCGACAGCGCGACGGCGACGGCGAGCAGGAGCGCGAACACCGAACCGGACAGGAACACGCCGGTCCAGCCGACGACCGGCCGGCCGAAGAGTTCGATGAACCCGGAGAGCGACGAGACGAAGAACACGAAGAACGGCAGCGCCGCGACGAGGCAGCAGATGCGCAGCCGCTGGTGGAAGAGCGCCTGCGTCTCGGGATCGAGCTTGCCGGCGGGCGCCATCGCCGGCGTGGAGCCGTCGCTGACGAAATGCACCGCGGGCTGGAGCGCGGAATCGGAGAGTTCGTAGTCGGTGTCGTCCTCCGGCTTCCGCAGCGGAATGCGCGCGGTGCTGTTGTTCGGCCGGGGCGACAGGGAAGTCACGGACATTTCGGCATCCCGGGGCGAACGGCCCGTTATTTCTTCTTCGGCTCCGAGCCGAGCAGCACGATCGTGGGCGCGTCCGGCTTGGCGTCCGGGGCGATGGAGAACTCGTTGGAGAGCGGCTGGCGGACCACTTTGAGCTTTTGCGAATCGAGGAATTCCTCGGGGCCGTTCAGGTCGTCGTAGTTCGGCACGCCGTAGTGCATCGGGAAGACGTGCAGCCGGGGCTTGAGCGCGTCGACGATCTTCTTCGCCTGTTCGCCGTTAATGGTGTAGGTGCCGCCGACGGGGACGAAGAGCAGGTCCACCTTGCCGACGGCCTTGATCTGCTCGGCGTTCAGTTCGTGGCCGACGTCGCCGAGGTGGCAGATCGTCAGTCCTTCGATGTCGAAGACGAACGCGGCGTTCTTCCCGCGCGAGAAGCCGTTCTCGTTGTCGTGGTAGGTCGCGACGCTGCGGACGCGGATGGCGCCGACCTTCTCGTCGATCCGGTCCCAATCGGCGCGGCCCTTATCCACCTTCACGCCGCGGAAGACGCGGGCCGACTTGGCGTTTTCGACGGCGTCGAGGACGTTGTGGTCGTTGTGGTCGTGGGAGACGGTGACAAGGTCGGCCGTGACGAGGTTGCGGCCGAACGCGGGGATCTGGTGCGGATCGGTGACGATCTTCTTGCCGGCGGGCGACTCGATCTGGAAGAACGATTGGCCGTACCAGCGCACCTTGAACGGCTTGGCCGGCTGAGCCCAAGCGAGGGCGGGCAGCAGGGCCAACGCCGCGACGACGGACACGATGCGGGACATGCGCCACCTCTTGGCGGTCTGGATGCATTGAACGTAGTGGATGGAACGGCGGATCGCAACGGGCGCGGACGAGAAGGAAAACCGATTCTCCGGCCGCGCCGCGGTCCGGCTGGCCCGGTGCCGACGGCGCTGACGGTTCTACCGTCGGAATCCTCGCGCATTCCTTTCCGTTCCCATCTTCCATATCCCCCATAACTCGCGTATTTTCATTTTTACACCCTCCTCCTCACCGCCTTGGTGAGATTTCGGCATGAGCAGCCCGACCGACGGGCCAACGGGATCGGTCAAAGGTTCCGCCGAGTCAAATCCGGATCAAACCATCGGCTACGAGTCGGTGCGTGCGGGCGACGTCGCGGAATCGCAGAAGACCTCGCCGCATACCCCGCAGGAACTGGGCCTCGGCCAGACTCCCCGCAGCGTCTTCGGGAACCGCACCGCCGGTGGCCGAGCTTCGGGTATCAGTTCGTTCGGCAAATCCCTGATGACCGCCACCGGCGCCAAGATCGCGCCGGAATCGCTCGTCGGCCCCTACGAGGTGATCGACGAGCTCGGCACCGGCGGCATGGGCGTGGTGTACAAGGCGCGGCACATCCACCTGAACCGCACCGTCGCCCTCAAGATGATCATCGGCGGGCTG
>CAYVRB010000175.1:0-10012 GCA_964453375.1 uncultured Alcaligenaceae bacterium | reverse complement strand
CACCTCGAACGGTTCCGCCTCGAAGCCGAGGTGGTGGCGAAACTGAACCACCCGAACATCGTGCAGGTGTACGATGTCGGCGAGCACAACGGCGTGCCGTACATCGCGCTGGAACTCGTGGACGGCGGGAACCTGTCCGCGAAGTGCGACGGCAAGCCGCAAAAGGCCGCCTACTCGGCGCAGACGGTGGAGACGCTGGCGCGGGCGGTGCACGCGGCGCACCAGGCCGGCGTCATCCACCGCGACCTGAAGCCGCAGAACGTGCTGATGACGCTCGACGGGCAGCCGAAGGTCACGGACTTCGGGCTGGCGAAGGACATCGGCGGCGGCGGCGGGCAGACGCACGCCGGCAGCATCATCGGCACGCCGAGCTACATGGCGCCGGAGCAGGCCGCCGGCCGCATCCAAGACATCGGCCCCGCCACGGACGTCTACGCGCTCGGCTGCATCCTGTACGAAATGCTCGTCGGCCACCCGCCGTTCCGCGGCGAATCGCCGATCGCGACGATCCGCCTCGTGTTGGACGGCGAGGCGGTGGCGCCGAAGGCGCTGCAACCGCATACGCCGCGGGACCTCGACACGATCTGCCTGAAGGCGCTCCAGAAGCCCCCGCACCGCCGATACCAGTCCGCCGCCGAACTGGCGGAGGACCTGCGGCGCCACCTCGACGGCGAACCGATCGCGGCGCGCCCGATCGGCTGGGGCGAGTGGGTCTGGAAATGGGTGAAGCGGAACCCGGCCCGCGCGACCGCCATCGGCGTGTTCCACGTCTTCCTCGTCATTTTCGTCATCCTCGCCGTCTGGTCGTACGTCGAGATCACCAACCGCGCCCAGGAAGCCGAGCAGGCGCACAAGTCCGCCAAGAAGAATCTCGATGAAAGCACGCGGCGGATGATCCGCCTGAACGTGGCGAACGGCACGCGCCTGCTGGACACCTTCGACTACCTCGGCGCGCCGCTCTGGTTCGCCGAGGCGCTGCGCCTCGAATCGGAGAAACTCGCGGACGAACCCGGCTTCGACGACCGGGAGCGGATGCACCGCATCCGGCTGCGCGCCGTCTTCGACCACTGCCCGCGCCTGAGCCACGTCTGGTTGCACGAGGTGGCGCTGGCGGACGCGGCATACGACGCGACCGGCCGTTACGCCGTCACCGCCAGCGAGGACGGGATCGCGCGGCTCTGGGACACGAAGGACAGCCAGCCGGTGACGGCGCCGATGGAGCACGGCGCGGCCGTGCGCGCCGTCGCGATCTCCGCGGACGGTCGCATCGTCGCCACCGGCGGCGCCGACGGCTTCGTGCGCCTCTGGAGCGCGAAGGACTCGCGACTGCTGCACGCGCTCAACAACGGCGCCGCGCTCACGCGGCTGCTCTTCGCGCCGGACGGGGCGACGCTCTGGTCCGGCTGCGCCGCCGGGCGCGTCCGCGGTTGGGACCTCGCCACGGGGCGGGAGAAGAGCCTGTTCAACTTCGCCGATCGGGTCAACGACCTGGTGCAATCGACGGACGGTTCGCGGCTTGCCGCCGGCAGCCGCGACGGCACGGCGCGCGTGTTGGACGCCGCCACCGGCCAGCCGATCGCCCCCGCCCTCAAGCACGCCGGCGCCGTCACCAGCATCGCGTTCTCCCCCGATGGCCGGCGCGTGGCCACCGGCTCCGCCGACCGCACCGCGACGGTCTGGGACGCCGTCACCGCGCAGCCGATCTACGCGCCGCTGAAGCACCCCGGCGCGGTCCACGCCGTCGCCGTCGGCCCGGCGGGCAAGCGGCTCGTCACCGCCTGCGAGGATTCCACCGCCCGCGTCTGGGACCTCGAAACCGGCCAGGCGGTCGGCCGCCCCGTGGCGCACGACGGGCCGGTGATCGCCGTCACCACCGGCCCCGACGGGCGCTGGGCCGCCACCGCCGCCGAAGACAATACCATCCGCGTTTGGGATATGGGCAGCGGGGAACTGGTGACGCCGCCGCTGCGGAACAACGCCCTCGCCTCCGCCGTGCGCTTCAGCCCCAACGGCCACGAGATCCTCGTCGCCGACCAGACCCGCGCCGTGCGCGTCTGGAACCTGATCGGCAATGGCGACCTCTCGGGAACGACGACGATCCAGAAACCGGCGGCCGCCCTGGCCGGCGCGAATTCCCGCGACGACATGCAGACCGTCACGGGGAAGAACGGCGAGCTGAGCGTGACGTTCGGCGGCGGGCAGGCGGTGCGTGTCCGCCGCGCCCGCGACCACGAACCGCTCACGCCACCGCTGCGCTCCGGCGCGGCGATCTCCACCGCGGAGTTCTCGCCCGACGCCGGCGTGCTCGTCACCGGCGACCTCGACGGCGGGGTGATGGCGTGGAGCACGACGGACGGCGCGGCTCTCTGGAAGTCCCCCGCCAAACACGCCAGCAAGGTCCTCCGCGTCGTGTTCAATCCCGCCGGCACCGCCATCATCACCACCAGCGACGACAACACCGCCCGCATCTGGAACGCCGCCGACGGCACCCCCATCGTGCCGCCGGTCCGGCTCGGCGCCGGCGTCACGGTCGTCGAATTCGGCCCCGACGGCAAGCTCTTCTACACCGAACTGGCGAACGGCCGCGGACGCATCTGGGACGCCAACACCGGCGAACCGCTCACCCCGCCGTTCCCGGCGCGCAAGGATTGGATCGCGAGCCTAATCGTGGCGAAGTGGAGCGTGGAGGAGATGCTCGCCGGCGGCCGCATGCTCTCCGGACAGCAACTCACCGAGGCCGGCGACGTGCTTCCGACGGACGCCGAGAGCCTGCGGGACGATTGGCTCTTGCTGAAAACGCGCTATGCGATCGTGGCATCGACTCCGCTCGCGGCGCTGCAGGGCTGGCGCGAGCGGCAAGTGAAGGCGTGCCTCGCCGTCGAACAATGGTTCGGCGCCGGTTGGCACCTCGATCGCCTGATCGCGGCGACGCCGGACAACCCCGACTACCGCCGCGAACGCGCCGCGGTGTCGGCGAAGCTCGGCGATTGGAAGCGCGCCGCCGCCGGATCGCTCGTCGCGATCCGCCTGCAGCCGGCGAACCCCGACCACTGGTACCAGCGCGGCGTGGCGCTCGGCCAACTCGGCGACTGGCGGGACGCCGCCGCGCATATCAACCAGGCGATGGCGCTGAAGGCGCGCCCCGAAACCGCGAGCGGCCTGACCGCGAAGGTGCTCCTCGACGCCGGCGACCTCCCGGCCTATCGCAAGGCCTGCCGCGCCCTCGCGGACCGATCGCCCGTGCCGACGCCGAGCGAAGCGCGCGGGATCGCCTGGGCGATCGCGCTCTCCCCGGACAGCGGCGTCGAGCCGGCCACGGTGCACAAACTCGCTACGATGGGTACCGTGGAGGAGCCGGACGAGATCGCGATGCTCGCCTTGGTGGAATTGCGGTCCGGGCGAACCGACACGATGCAATCCAAATTGCAGGTGATTTGCGACAAGCCGGAGCCGCAGCCGGTCGCTTGGCTCGTGCAATCGCTGGTGCAGGCTCGGATCGGCCAACCCGAGCGCGCGGCCGAATGGCGCGCCAAGGCGGCGAAGTGGCTCGCGGAGCAATCGGCCGCCGACGCCGGCGTCCCGATCGCCTGGGGGCTGCGGACCGATGTCGAAATCCTGCTCCGCGAAGCCTCCGCCGCGAAGTGATCACTTCGAACGGACCGCCGGCGCGATGCGCAGCCAATCGCCGGCCCGGCCATCCCGTTGCGATCCGACTTGCGAGACGCCGCCGCCGTCGACGCGATCGGGCCCGATGCTCCAGACCACGCCCTGACCCGGCGCCAGCTTCCGCTGCCGGATCAGCCAATCGATCGCCGCGGCCCCGTGCTCGCGCCGCGGTGCGATGCCGAATCCCGGCCCCTCGAAACCCGAACCGCCCGCGCCCATCGCCAGTTCCGGCTCGAAGGCGGTCAAGTCCTCGAGCGGCCATTGCACCGCGCCCCCCGCGACGGCGCCGACCGCATCCAGATTCACGTATTGCCAGCCGTCGGCGGTCAGCCCCGGTGCCCGCGCCTGCGGAAGATCGGCGAACGCAAACCCGCCGACGGCGCCGCCGAACGGCATCCGCGCCTCCCAGGCGAAGTCGGGTCGAAACGCCATCATTCCCAGTCCCATCGCGGGATCTTCGGCGTGCCGGCCGACTTCGATGGTTTCGCCCGCGGAGAGCCGATAGCCGAGTGGCGCCCGCGCGTGCGGATCGACCGGCGCTTCGGGCAACAGGTCGGGCACGAGCTCCGCGAGCGACGACGCCGGCCGGCCGCGCTCCCACGCGAAGATCGCCAGCGCCGCCTGCGCGAGCGACAATTCCAACTGCGTCTCGGACTCCACGATCGCGGCGTCGAACCGCGCGGGTGGATAGCCCATCCGCAGGTTCCACCCGAACCAGGTGTTCAATCGGCTCGCGTAGCCGAGCGCCCGCGCGTCGGCGTTCTTCACGCCGAGGATCCGCCGCAGGCGTTCGCGCTCCCACGGCACGACGACCGCGAATGCCGCGATTTCCGTCTCCGTCTCCGACTTCGTCCGCGCCGGCGATTGAATGAAGCCGGCGCCGGCGCGCGAATCGCCTCCAAACGATTCTTCCAGTTGCTTCGGCGCCCACTGCGGCAGCGTCGTCAGCGTGTTCCGATCGATCATCCGATCGACGATCGTCGCGCCGGCCGGATTGCGCGGGCAGGTGCGCTTGTGCTCGAGCAGGATGTCCCGCGCGCGCCGCGCGAGGTCGGGGCGGCGTTCCAGCCGCTCCAGCCAGCGGTCGAGGGCATCGAAGATCGGCCGCTCGGCCGATAGGCCCGTCATATGGATGAGCGTCGGCTGCTGCGTCCGCGCGCAGCGCGTCACCGCGAGCGCGGCGGCGAGGCACTCCAGGAATTCCTCCGGCCGATGATGCCGCTGGTGCAGCAGCCCCCGCGCGAGCAGGACGTTCACCGCCGGCGCGATCTCCAGCGATTCGCGCGGGAGCGTGGTGTTGTTCAGGGTCCGCGGGTTCTCGATCGGGCCGGCGGGCAGTTTCGCGGCGGCCTTCAAGAGCCGCACCGTCTCGACGATCGTCCCGTTCTCCAGCCACGGCTCCAACTCGAGGAGTTCGCCGGCCGGCCAGCGATCGTTCGCCATCTGCGCCAGCAAGGCCCGGCTCGGCCGCGCGAGGTTCGGATCGAAACGCCGGCGACCGTTCCCGATCGGTTCCAAGGCGTCCGCGAACGAGTTCGCGAAGCCGGAACTCACGGCGGAGCGGAAGACCCGGCCGCCATCGTCGGAATCGAGTTGGGGGACGGTATCGGCGAAGCGGAGGTCGTCGTCGATTTCGGCGACGACGGGAATCTCGGCGACGCGCCAGGCGAGGGCGAAGCCGAGGAAGGCGAGGCCTGCGACGGCAAGGCCGGCGACGGTGCCGAGCGGCCGCAGGGTGGCGAGGCGATCGGCGGCCCAGGGGCGCACGAGGAAGCGCGTCGTCACGAGCACGGCGAGGGGCAGCGGCCAGAGCTGCCAACCGTGGACGCCGCCGGTGACGAGCGAGGGGAGCCAAAAGGCGGCAAGCGGCGCGGCGACGAGCAGGCCGACGCCGAGCGCCACGATCGTCTTGCGGAAGAGCAGCCCGGCGAGGTGGCCGAACGCGAGGCCGTACAGCGGCCAGACGAGCATGTAGCGAGCGAGGTCGCCGGCGTTGTGGCCGAGGATGCCGCTGCCGAAGGCGTGCTGGAATCGCGGGGCGAGGTCGTGGCGTGCGCCAACCAGGCTGCGCACGAAAACCGGCAGGAACAGCAGGATGATCCAAACCAGCGCGATGCCCGCGCTGACCGCGATCTTCACCGCCCACGGCCGCCCCGGCGGCAGCCGGCGCTCGCCCCAGAACTTGAAGGTCTCGCGGGATTGTTCGTCCGTCCACGCCAGCACGCCGGCGCTCACGCCGGCGAAGCACGCCGCCAGCGGCCAGCCCACCATCAGGTGCGCGTCGTCCGCCAGCGCCGCCAACCCCAACCCGAGCGCGATCGCGGCGCCGACGAAGAAGCCGATCGACCATTGCCGCCGCGCCAGCCAGAACGCGACGCGCAGCCGGCCCGGCCCCTCGGAAACGGCGCGCACGGTCGCCGCCGCTTCGCCCTTCGGCGCGAACCGGTACCGCGCGCGGTCCGGCGCCGTGAACAGCGCGCCGCCGAGCAGGATCGGCACGAACACGACGGCGTACGACGCCAGGATCGGCTCGAGTTGCAGCAGCCACAGCGGCGGATCGTCCACGGTCGCGCGCACGGCCGCCTGCAGCGCGACCATCGCGAGGCTGAAGATCGGCACCCCGAAGACGACGGCGCCGAGCAGCCCGCCGGCGCACGCCCCGAGCGTGCTGCGCGCCACCGTCGATCCGAACGCGCCCCAGGCGAACGCGACGAACGTGAGCACGCCCCCCGCGACGAGCCAGACGCGCCGGGACGACGCGCCGAGCGCACCGAGCGCCGCGCCCATCCCCAGCAGCACCGCGGCGGCCGCCGCCGTCAGCAACAGCCCCGCCGCCAGCTTGCTCCACCAGATCGCCCACCGCCGCGCCGGCAACATCTCCAGGCAGCCCATCGTATCGTTCTCGACTTCGCCCGCGAAGAGCGCGCCGCCGATCACCACGCCGGCGGCGATCGACAGCGCCAGCACCGACAGGCGCCCCGCGTTCGTGTAGGCGCGGAAATCCCCGAGGCCCGCCTCCAAGCCCACCGACGAACCGAGCGCCGCCGCCGTCGCGATCACGCCCGAACCGAGCGTCAGGAGCGCGATCAGGATCGCCGCCTGCTCCCGCAGTTCCTTCCAGAACATCGCGCGGAACATCGCTACACCCCTTCCCGCGAAAGCTCGTTCTCGAATTCCCGCTCGCTGCGCAGCCGCACCGGCGCCGGGGCGCGCCGCTCCTCCGGCCGCGCCATCAACGCCGCGTACACGTCCTCCAGCCCCACCGACGTCTCCTCGAAGTCCGACAGCAGCGGATGCTCGCGCAGCGCCGCCATCCCGTCGGCGTCGGGGTCCTGCACGAGGTGCTGTTCGTACTTGCCGATCCGCTGCGATTGCAGGACGACGCCGAGCGAACCGGGATCGACCGCCGCGCCGGCGGAGCGGTACGACACGCGGCGGAACCGCGCCCGCAGATCGTCGAGCGTGGCGCTCAGGATCACGCGCCCGTCCTTGACGAACGCCGCGTGCGACGTGAACCGCTCCAACTCCGCGATCGAGTGGCTGGAAATCAGGATCGTGCGCCCTTCCGCGGCCAACTCGACGAGGCTCGCGAGGAATTCCCGGCGCGTCAGCAGGTCCAGGCCCGATGTCGGTTCGTCGAGCAGCAGCACCTGCGGGTCGGCCGCCAGCGCGAGCGCGAGGCCCACGCGGGCGTAGCCCCCCTTCGAGAGTTCCTTCAGCTTCTTCCCGCGGTCCAGGCCGAGCTTGCCGACCCAGTCCTCGAAATGTTCGAGGAAGCCCGGCCGGTGGAACGCCGCCGTGAACCAGCCGACGTTGCCGACGGTCATCCAATCGTAGAACCGCGGCTTTTCGGGCACGTAACCGACGCGGTGCCGCAGGTCGTACGCGCGGGTCCAGCAATCGAAGCCGAGGATGTCGGCGCGCCCGGCGTTCGGCGGCACCAGGCCCGCCAGCACCTTCATCGTCGTCGATTTCCCCGCGCCGTTGTCGCCTAGGAGCGCGAAGACCGACCCCTTCGGCACGCGCAGCGTCAGCCCGTTCACGGCCGGCTTGCCGCGATACCGCACCACCAGCTTCTCGATCGCAATTGCGGCCTCTTCGGACATGGCGTCCCCCTCCCGACGGGTCACTTCCGGTTCGCGTTCAACTTGGGCCATTCGGCCGTCACCATCTGGCACACGTCCTCGGCGTCCAGCCCGGCGGCGGCCGCCTCGCGCAGCGCCTCGCGCAGCCGCGCCAGCACGATCCCCTTGCGGCGTTCGCGGCAGAGCTTCGGACCGTCGGCCGTCACTTCCATCCCCAGCCCGCGCTTCGCCTCGATCGCGCCCAGACGCTCCAGTTCCTGATAGGCGCGCACCACCGTGTTCGGATTGACGACGAGTTCGGCGGACAGGTCGCGCACGCTCGGCAGCATCGCGCCGGGCGGCAGGTCCCCGTTCGCCACGGCGAAGACCGCCTGCGTCAGGATTTGCTCGTAGATCGGCACCGGCGAATCGGGCCGGACGCGAATCGTCATCGTCGCTTCCGCGTGTCGGTGTATCGGTTGACTAGCACAGTAATGAACCCGGCGGCGATTGTCAAACGCTTTCCCGAAAAAATCGCCCCCGTCCCGCCATATCATGAATCGAACGGCCCCGGCCCGACCGCGTTGGGAACCCTTCCGCCCCCCGCGGCGTCCCAAAGGACGGCCAACTCCACCCCGGAATCGAATCATGACCCTCCGTTCGCTCCTCGCCCCCGCGCACGTCGCGGGGCGGTTCGCCTGCTCCCTCTCCGCTGACGAGAAGGCCGACGCCGCCAAGGCCAAGAAGGCCCTGCAGGAAATCGGCGAGTTCATCGGCCAGTGGAACCTCGACGCCAAGCCCGCCAAGGGGACGTCCTGGAAGGAGACGCCCACCTTCGGCTGGAAATTCAAGAAGGACGACGCCTGGATCGAACTCGACAGCAAGGACGGCAAGCAATTCACCAAGGGCGAACTCAAATACCTCGTCGACAAGAAGCTCTACCAACTCACGACCACCGACAAGGACAAGAAGTCCCGCGTCTTCACCGGCGACTTCAAGCGCGGCACGCTCAAGCTCGAATCCAAGGACGCCAAATCCGGCGACGTCCACCGGCTGACGCTCAATACCCTCAGCGAGGGCGTGCGACTCGCCGTCAACTACGAAATCCAGGAGGGCGGGAAGGGTCTCTTCGCCGGCGTCTACAAGGCCACCGGCACCAAGGAAGGCGAATCGTTCGCCGGCGGCGCCGCCGCCAAGAAACCCGAATGCGTCGTCACCGGCGGCGTCGGCACCACCGCCGTCAGCTTCAACGGCAAGACCTACTACGTCTGCTGCTCCGGCTGCCGCGACGAGTTCAACGACAACCCCAAAAAGTACGTCGACGCCTTCGAGAAGAAGAACAAGTAACCGGAGCCGCGATGCACCTCGAACGCCAGATCGCCATCCACGCCCCGGCCGCGACGGTGTGGCGCTGCCTCACCGAGTTCGACCTGCGCAAACGCTGGATGGCGCAACTCGTTTCCGAGGATATCGAAAACCCCGACGGCCGCGCCGTCGGCTCCACGGCCACGGTCCGCCTGATGCAGAACAACCAGATCGTGACGTACCGCTCGACCGTCATCGACTGGGACCCGGAGCGCAAGCTGTCCGTCGGCATGACCGGCGGCACGCTGCCGCCCGACGTCGTCATGGGCGTGATCTACGAACTGTCCCCCGGCGACGGGGCCGGCGCGACGATCCTGAAGTACGACTTCCACATGCCGGTGAAGAAGTTCTTCTTTCGGCTGATCGCGCCCCTGATCCGCATGGGCGTCGGCCAGGTGGTCGATCGCGATCACGCGCAGTTGAAGGCGCTGGCGGAGAAGCTGGCGACGGAACCGGCGGGAGAGTAGCCATGGTCGCGGCCGTGCGGTGCCCGAATCCAAAGTGTCGGAAGTTCATGCTGGTCGAGGAATCGGACCGGGGCAAGGTCGTCGCGTGTTTGATCTGCAAGCAGCCGATCAAGGTGCCGGCCGGCGGCGGCGCCATACCGCCCCCGGTGCCCAAACCGGTCGGCCTGGAATCGACCGCCGACCTGACGCCGATCTTCGACGACGACGAACCGCAGTTCAAAATGGACTGATCGATCCGGCACAACGGCGAACCGTGCCGTAGACTGGATGGATCGAACGAACGAGACCGCGGGAGACGCGAATGTCCGCCACAGTGCAGGCCGTCTGTCCGGGATGCCGGAACGTGCTTCGGATCCCGATCGACTGGGCCGAACGGGCGATGAAGTGCAAGAAGTGCGGCATGGTCGTGCAGGGGCGGAAGCGCGCCGACGCCGCCGAGCCGGCGCCGCC
>CAYVRB010000174.1:0-13465 GCA_964453375.1 uncultured Alcaligenaceae bacterium | reverse complement strand
AGCGCGTCACGAACGTCCCGCGCTCGGCTCCGAAGACTCCGCCTCGCCGCTAAACGGTATAGTCTTTTTTCATGACTTGAACATCGACGCGCCGCCCTACGGACTCGAAAACAGATTCGCCATCGGGCCGAGCGCTGCGGTCCTCCTCTAGGAAGATTCCGACGATCGCGGTTCCGTCAGCGGCCGGCCGAGGAAATCCGTCACCCAACGGCGGGCGACGAGATCGTATTCCGCGCCGTCGTCGTGGTATTCGAGTCGGGCCACGGTATCCCGCTTCGAACCGATCGCGTCGGCCCAGGCGTCGGCAATCACTTCTTCGAGCGCCGACCTGCGAAACGCCTCGAGATCGACGCCGAGTTCGCCATAGCGTTGGCGGTCCTCGTAATACGTGCTCGTCTTGAACCGCCTCGCCAAGGCTCCCGGCGGAGGGAACGCGCGTCCGCCGGCCGACTTCGTGCCGTCGGTCACTGCGAACATGACCTCGAAATCGTCGTCGAAGAAGGCGGTGACGGCGAGTTTCCATTCGCCGGAGCCGAGCTTGGCGACGGCCTTTCGGAATCGTTCGACGACGTCCGGCCGCAGGCCCTGATACCGGGCGCGAACGAGGGCCGAGAATTCGAGGCCGAGTTCCTGCCGGCGGTCCGCGCCGTCGTTCGCCCGCCACTGGCGGGTGGCAAAGTCGAGGGCGAGGAGCGGTTCGCCGTCGAACGTGCCGACGACCGGTAGCGGGTAATCGGCGCCGACCGATTTCCACCACTCGGCGAGTTCTTCGAGAACCATCCTCGCCACGGCGGGTTTCTCGGTCGCGAAGGCGCGCGGATTGGCGTGTTGTCCCGTCGGTGGATCGAAGGTCAGGATCGGGCCGAACGGGGACGAGTTGGACGTGTATTGCCCGTTGTCACCCAACGGCGCGCAGTAGACCTGCAATTCGTGGTAGGCGTTCCAGTCGAGCGCGAAGCCGAGGTGGATCGCCTTTTTACTCACGGGCTTGGCGGCGATCCTCGACAACCGCGCCACCGTCTTGGATTTCAACTTGTCCAGCGCCCGCCGCGCGACGCTCGCGTAGTCTTGCGGATTCGGATCGTTTGCCATCTTCGCTCCACGATCGAGCCTCGGTAGTCTATTTGAACATCGACGCGCCGCCCTTCGGACTCGAAAAGAGTTTCGCCTCGTCGATCCTCGGCGCGGTCTTGAACGGGTGGTACAGCGGGTCGCCGACGAACACCGTCATCCAGCTCGTGAAGTAGATCGTCTTCGCGTAGCACTCGACGAGCGGATACTTGCCCGTCGCGACGAAGCCTAAGAACTCCGCCGGCTTCGGGAAGCCGATCGTGTACGGCTCCGCGACCGGGCCGATCGTCGCGGCCACGCCGGCCTTCAAGAGGTTCGGGCACCAAACCGGGGACTTGTCGTTCCGCAGCGTCGTCGCCTCGCTGCTCGCGAGGTGCCACGCGATCGCCCCCTTCGCGAACGCGCAGCTCGGGATGTACTTCGCGTGCGAGTACCACCCGGCGTAGAGCGCCGCGTCCGGGCACGAATCGGGCTTGAACAGGTCGTTCTTGTCGTCGAGGACCACGTCGAACTTCGCGTCCTTGAGGAGCGCGGCCGTCTCGCGGAACGATTCGTCGTAGCCGCCGTAGCCGTGGGAATCGCCGGGCTTCTTCGCGTCGAAGCCGATGCCGCGCGCGTCGATGTAGACCTTCCCCTTTAGGCCATTCGCTTCGATTTCGATGGAATCGTCGACGAGGCGCTTGGCGATCTCCGGCGTCGGGCCGTCGAGCCGGGCGGTCATCAGGATCGGCTCCTTCAGCGCCGCGCGCTTTCCGGCCGGGAACTGCCAGTTCAGCGGGTTCGGCTGCCAGCGTTCGAGCTTGTACTCCTTCTGCCAGAGCAGCATCAGCTCGCTGTCGAACGCCGCCTGGCTCTCGCGGTGCGAGAGCGCCGCCTGCTTCTCCTCGATCCGGCGGATCTCGGCCTTCGACCCGGAAATCTCGATCGCGTCCTTCTTCTCGACCTTCTCCAACTCCGCGAGGGATTTCTTCGCGATTTCCAGACTCGCTTTCAGGTCTTCCAGTTGCTTCTTCTCGTCGGGGGTCGATTCCGTTCCGCCGATCCGCAGCGGCACGCCGTAGACGCACAGGATGCACTTGATCGCGTCCTTCTTCGGGCCGAGCGCCTCGCGCAATCCCTTCACGACTTCGCGGTCGTAGTCCTTGCGCGAAATGTCCTCGCCGGTCGGCAGGTGCAGCTCGACCACGTTCTCCTTCGGCACGCCCCGCTTCGCGACGTAGTGGTCCGCCACCTCGCGCGACGACGGCAGCCGCCGGTTCACGAGGATCGCGATCTCCTTCGGCTCCAGGGCGAACGCGGGAACCGGAATCAGGAACGCCAACACGATCGCGCTTCGCATCGATCAACTCGGGGCGAGGGATTGGAAGAACTCGTGCAACAGTTCGTTCGCGTTCAGGACGTTCGAGGTCGCGCCGCCGATGCGCGGGTTGAGCTGGCCCTTGCCGCCGGGCCAGTGATGGCCCAACCCCGGCACGACGACCGACCGCATCGGCACGGGGCCGGGGAATCGCTCCTCGCGGATCGCCCCGTCGCGGACGACCTCCGACACGGGCGAACAGCCGTTCGCGACCGCCCAGCGTTCGAGCGTCTGAATCACCGACGGCCGGCGCACGAGCCGGTTGCCCCAGGGCAGTTCGATCTCGCCGCCGCGAAGAGGCACGAGCGGATCGCGATCCCCGATGAGATAGAGAGTCGGCACCGGCCGCGACGGCTTCGGTTCACTCCAGCAATGCCCGGCTACCGGCGCGACGGCGGCAATCCGCTCCGCGCGTTCGGCGGCGTAGCGGAACGCCATCGCCGCGCCGTTCGAGAAGCCGATCACGAAAAGGCGATTCCCGTCGGCCTGCGTGCGCGCGATTGCATCCGTCAGAACGGCGTCGAGGAACGCGACGTCGTCGACTTCGTCCGGCTTCGCGCCGTCGTTCCAGCGCGGCGCGTTCGTCAGGAATTTCGCCGGCTCGTTCGGCTTCGGCCGCAGCGCCTGCGGGGCGACGAGCGCGATCCCCTGCCCCCGTGCGAACCCTTCGAGACGAGCCTCGTCGACGGCCCAGGACGCCGTGCAGCCCATCCCGTGCAGGAACAGCCAGAGCGGCGCGTTCGGCCCGCGCGGCGGAACGAGCACGTACTCCCGCTCGCGGTCGTCGCAGTCGATCCTCACCGTCTCCACGGTCATGGCTTCCCGGCCAGGCGGGCGATTTCGGAATCGGACAACGCGCGTCGATACACGCACACGTCGTCGACGGTGATCGCGGCGTTCGTAGCCTCCTTGGCCTTCGTGAGATAGCTGCCGCCGAGGCCCACCTTCTCAAAGGTCATCTTGGTCGCGTTGGCGACGGCGCCTTTGCTCGACGATTCGCGCGGCGTGCCGTCGACGAAGAGCGACCACGCGCCGGCGGTCGTGCGGCGGAGCGCGTAGTGGTGCCAGCCGGAGGTCGCCGCGTGCACGATCGGGACGCTGAAGGATTCGCTGGTGCCGGTGTAGAAAAAGGCGCTGCCGGACAATTTCGTGCCCGAGAAATAGATGCGCGGGCGATCGTTCAGCCGGTCCTGGGCGAGGTAGAAGGAATAAATCGAATTGGTGGAATCGACGGAGGCCCAGTGGCAGACGGTGATGGCGGCGTTCGCGTCGATCGTGAACTGGTCGCGCTGATCGGCGAGATCGATCGCGAGCGGGATGCTGCCCGCCAGGCCCGGAGTGCGGGGCGCGAGCGTCACCTTGATCGCCTTGCCGCGCTTCCCCTCGACGACGACGGCGCCGTCGGCGAGTTTGCCGACGTACTTCGCCGAGATCGCGTCCAGGGTCGTCGAACCGAGTTTGGAATCGAATGGCAGGTGGAACCGCAGCCCGGTGAAGTCGTTCGGGCTGGCGGGCGTCGGAGCCGCCGGCGGAATCGGTTTAGGGGGAGTCGGACGCGGCGGGTTCGGCACCGGCGTCGGAGTTGGTTCCGGTGTTGGATTCGGCAGCGGCGCCGGCACGGGAGCCGGCACCGGCGCGGGAACGGGATTGGGATCGGGGTGTTGTTCGTTCCCCGAGATTGCGTACCAGATGCCGCCGGCCGCCAACAGCGCGACGAACACGCCGCCGGCCGCCACGAACGGCCCCGCGCGACCACCAACGGGTTCATCCCGGCGACGGCGGCGGACCGGCTCCTCGCGATCGTCGCGCGAGCGCGCCACTTTCGGCGACACGTCGACGAGTTCGACGGTCGACGCGCCCGGCGCCGGCACGTCCACGATCGTGCCGCAGTCGGCGCAGCGGATGCGCTTGCCGGCGTATTCGTCCGGCGCGGGGAGGAAGAGGTTGCACTTCGGGCAGGTCACGTCGATGGGCATGGAGTCTTCCGACGGTTCAACGGCGCGGTTCGGGGGCGGGCGTGAGGGCGGTGCCGTCGTTCTTGCGTTGGCCCCAGGCGGCGTAGGCGAGGACGCCGAGGCCGACCACGCCGGTCATCAGGAAGCAAAAGAGCCATTGGCCGGCGGCGGCGGTGAGGATCGAGTCGCGGCGGCGCTTGGCGAGCGGCCGCCCCTTGGCTTGGTCCCGCTTGCGTTCCGGCGGATCGGGCAGGTCGAGGTCCGCGGGCGTCTCCCCGTCGTCGCGCGCCTTGCGCGCGGTGCGGATCGGCGCCGGCTCCGGCTTCGCCTCTTTCGGAAGCTTCCGCGCGACGGGCAGCGCGACCGGCCGCGCCTTCGGCACCGCCGCGGCCAACGGCGCCGCAGGCTGTGCCGCGGCCGGCACCTTCACAACGCCCCGGCACCCGCCGCAGCGCACCGATTGCCCGGCGAACTGCTCCGGGACCGGCAAGGTCGCGCCGCACTGTTGACAGGTGGCCTGGATCGGCATGGATCGCACTCGACGTCGATTCCCGGAATTGTAGTCGAAGGCCTAGCGGCGGGGGACGGATTGTCACAATCGCGCATCGTTCGGATTGACGCCGCGCCGTCGTCCCGGACACAATAGAATTGCCACGGGACCGTCGGCACGCTCGCCGCCCCGGACCAGAAAGGACCGACCCGCCCATGAATCGCATAGTGACCGTCGCGGTGCTCTCGGCCGCGCTGTTCGCGCAATCCCTTCGAGCCGAGGAACCGGCGGCGAAGCCCGCGCAGGGCGGCTACGCCGTCCTGATCGGTGTCGGCGAGTACGACGACCGCGCCATCAAGCCGCGCCCCACCGCCGACGCCGACGCGAAGGCGATGTACGACTTCGTGATCGAACCGAAGCACGTGGGCATCGCCCCCGAGCGCGTCGCCCTGCTGCTTTCCGCCCCGGACGCCAAGCGCAAGTCCGAGAAGGCCACCAAGGCCAATATCTTGAAGGCCGTCCGCGAGGCGATCGAGAAGACCGGCAAGGACGACCTGCTCGTCATCGGCTTCTTCGGCCGCGGCGCGCCGGTCGGCTTCGACAAGGTCGCCTTCTTCGCCGCCGACAGCACCGTCGTCGATCGCGCCAAGAACGCGATCGCCGGCGAGGAGCTTTCCAACGAGATGAAGAAGCTGAAGTCGCAGCGGCTGCTCGCCCTCACCGACCTCGCGTTCAAGGGGTTCGACGCCGGAAAGGAGACCCTCGCCGAACCGAACACCTACGCCATCCTGTCCGCGTTCTACGGCACCGTGAGCGACAACAAGGACGCCGACGACGAAGAGCCGCAGCAGATCCGCGACAAGGTGATCGCGCTCTCGTACCTGCCGGGCAACGACCCGATCGCCGTCGGCGACCGCGGCCTGTTCGCGTTGTCGGCGATCGACGCCCTGCGCGGCGCCGCGGACAAGGAGGGCTACGAGGCCGACGGCGTCGTCACCATCGACGAGTTCGCGAAGTACCTCGAAAAGGAAGTGACCGAGAAGGCGCGCACCCTGGGCAAGACGACGAGCGAGAAGGAAGCCGTGCCCGTGGTGGCCGGTTCGAGCAAAGCCCACTTCGCGATCTCAAAGTCGCCGGCGTACGCCGACGCCGCCAAGCGCCGCGCCGCGTTCGCCGCACTCGTCGCCAAGGGCGAACTGGCCGACGACGTCGCCCGCGAAGGCGAGAAGTACCTCGATCGGATGCCGAAGCTCAAGACGCCCCAGGAGCTGCGCAAGGCGTACCAGCAACTCGCCGACGGCAAGCTGACGGTCGACGAGTTCGGCAAGGCGCGCGCGAAGCTCGTCGCCGCCATGAAGCTCCCCGCCGACGCCGCCAAGGAATTCACCGAGACGATGCTGATCGGCGCCGAGACGATCAAGCTCAAGTACGTCAAGCCGATCGACACCGGCACCCTCACGGCCGGCTGCCTCAAGGGCCTGTTCCGCCGGCTGGACGAACCGCTGCCCAAGGAGATCGAGGCGAAGCTCAAGGACCCGAAGAAGCTGACCGACGACGACCAGAAGGCGCTCTTCACGGAGGCCCGCCTTGCGCTCGGCAAGCGCGAAGACCTGGACGACGGCAAGGACGCCGACCTCGCGCTCGGCGCGATGGCGCAGGCGATCGAAGACCCGTACACCGTCTACGTCGACAAGGAGACGATGAAGAAGGAGGAGAGCCGCTGGCGCTCCCAGTACAGCGGCATCGGCGTGCACATCCGCCGCGACCTGGCGCGCGACGGCGTGCTGGTCGTCTCGCCCATCAAGGGCAGCCCCGCCTACAAGGCCGGCATGCGGGCCGGCGACCTCATCGTCGAGGTCCGCCGCGAACTCGACCCCGACGGCAAGCCCCTCGCCGAAGGCGCCCCGAAGGTGATCTCCCTCAAGGGCCTCAAGATCGACAAGGCGATGGAAGTGATCCTCGGCAAGCCCGGCACCCCCGTCACCGTCGTCGTCGAACGCGAGGGCGAGAAGGAGCCGATCGTCTACGACCTGAACCGCGGCCGCGTCAGCCTCGAAACCGTCCTCGGCGTCCAACGCGACGACAAGGACGAATGGAAGTTCCTCGTCGACGAGCAGAACAAGATCGGCTACGTGTACCTCACGCAGTTCGGCCCGCAGACCGCCGGCGAACTCCTGCAAGTCCTCGACAAGCTCTCCCAGCAGGACATGAAGGGCTTCGTGCTCGACCTCCGCTTCAACCCCGGCGGCGCCCTCGGCGGCGCCCTCACCGTCTCGGACATGTTCCTCGAGAGCGGCCTGCTCCTGAAGATCAAGCCGCGCGAGGGCGAAGAGGAGAAGTACTACGACAAGAAGAACCCGCGGCTGAACTACAACCGCTCGAAGTTCCCCATGGCGGTGCTCGTCAACGGCGGCAGCGCGAGCGCCTCGGAGATCGTGTCGCAGGCGCTGCAGGACTACGACCGCGCCGTCGTGGTCGGCGAGCGCTCCTACGGGAAGGGAAGCGTGCAGACGGTCGACCCGTTCGACCGCACCGGCGGCGTCTTCAAGATGACGACGGCGCGCTACTTCCCGCCGTTCGGCCGGAACATCGACAAGCGCAGCACGCCCGGCAAGCCGGACGACGAGTGGGGCGTGATGCCGAGCAAGGGCTTCGAGGTGCCGCTGACCCGCGAGGAGCGGCAGGACCTGGCCGAGTTCCTGCTGGACAAGGAGCACATCAAGCGGAACACGTCCGAGGCGGCGAAGAAGCCGCCGATCAAGGACAAGCAGTTGGAGAAGGCGCTCGAGTACCTGCGGAAGGAGATCAGCGCCAAGGGGGCCGCCGGGGCGAAGAAGGCCGGTTGAGCCGGTTGTGCCGACTGGCGAAACTCGCGGCCTTGCATCGCTTCTGCCCGCCGGGAATCCGGCGGGTTTTTCTTTTTCCCCGTTGTGGCGTTGGAGAATCGGCCAGCTCTTGCTGAATTGAGTGAAGTTCGATTCCGAACGTACCGAGCGCGGGCGAAAGGCGGCGACCTATGAACCGGATGTGGTGGGGCCTCTTGGGCGTGGCCGTGCTGGCCAGCCAAACCGGTTGCCGGAATTCGTGCGGCGAGCGCCGCTTCCACCTGTTCAACCGGGACCGCGACGACGCGGCGATGGGCCGGCTCGTCGGCGCCCGCGACGCCGCCCCGTGCCCGACCGGCGCGTTCGCCTCGCAGCTCGGCTATCCGTCGGGCGCTCCGATCTACGACGGCATCCCGGTCGTCCCCGGCCCGTCGTCGCCGATGCCGCCGGCCGAAGACCCGCGCATCCCGCCGACCTACCTGCCCGCCACCCCGGTGCCGGCGGTGCCCTCGGCCAAGAACGTCCTGCCGCCGCCGAAGGAACTCGTCGCCCCGACCGGCGTCGCCGGCTACGGCAAGTGACGACCGACGAAGCACCACGACCCACCCGATCCGGGTGGGTTTTTTCATGGGTCATGTCGACGTCGATTCGACGAAAAAACCGGCGTCACGTTCATCGCCGCTCTTCGTTCCCGAGTCCCCGTAGGCCCTCAGACGGCACCCGATCCGCCTCGACCTGCCCTTGCGCGCCCCGGCGGGCGAATCGGGGCAAGGCATTCGCGACGCGATAGGGCTTTTCTTTTCGCCGCAACCTCCGTAAATTTGTACCCACGGACTGGAAGCCAGCCCCCCGAACCGCCCGCGCGAGACGCCGGCGGCCGACCCCCGAAACAAGACCGGCGGCGGAGCGCACCGGAACCCCGGTGGACCAGCGAGCCGTGCCGCCCTGGAGGAACCGAGCGTGTCCGACGAGCAAATTCGCCAGAAAGTGATCGACATCGTCTGCGAACACCTGGCGGTCAACAAGGACCAGGTGACGGACAAGACCAGCTTCATCGAAGACATCGGCGCCGACTCCCTGGACATCGTGGAACTGGTGATGGAACTCGAGGAGGAGTTCGACATCCAGATCCCGGACGACCAGGCGGAGAAGATCAAGACCGTGGGCGAAGCGGTCGAGCACATCAAGGTGGCCGTGAAAAGCAAGGACGGCGGCGCCAAGGCCTGACGCGCACCCCGCCCCCTCTTCCTCGGGAGTCGCGATGACCCGCCGCGTCGTCGTCACCGGTTTGGGCACCGTCAATCCGCTGGCCAACTCCGTGCCGGACTACTGGCGCGGCCTCCTGGCCGGCCGGTCCGGCATCGCGCCACTCACCCTCTTCGACGTCGCCAAGTACAAGGTCCGCTTCGGCGGCGAAGTGAAGGACTACAAGCCCGAAGCGTGCATCGACGCCAAGTCGATCCGCCGCCTCGACCGCTTCACGCAGTTCGCCCTCTCCGCCGCGCACGAGGCGGTCGCCGACAGCGGCCTCGACTTCGCCAAGCTCGATCCGTTCCGCTGCGGCTGCATCATCGGCAGCGGCATCGGCGGCCTCGCCGAGTTCGAGGACGGCCACGGCACCCTGACCGCGAAGGGGCCGGACCGCATGTCCCCGTTCGTGATCCCCAAGATGATCCCGAACGCCGCCAGCGGCAACATCAGCATCCGCTACGGCCTGCGCGGGCCGAACACCACCGTCAGCACCGCCTGCTCCTCCGCCGCGCACGCCATGGGCGACTCCATGCGGCAGATCCAGCACGGCTTCGCCGACGTCATCGTCTCCGGCGGCGCCGAGGCCGCCATCACCCCCACCGGACTCGGCGGCTTCATCGCCGCCCGCGCCCTCTCCACCCGCAACGACGACCCCGCGCACGCGTCCCGCCCCTTCGACAAGGACCGCGACGGTTTCGTCCTCAGCGAGGGCGCCGGCATCCTCGTCCTCGAAGAGTACGAACGCGCCAAGGCGCGCGGCGCCAACATCTACTGCGAACTGCTCGGCTGCGGCAACACCGCCGACGCCTACCACATCACCGCCCCGCACGAAGATGGCATCGGCGCCGCCGAGGCGATGCGCGCCGCCTGCCGCGAGGCTCGCTGGAACTGCGACGACGTGCACTACGTCAACGCCCACGGCACCAGCACCGGCCTCGGCGACGTCGCCGAAACCAAGGCCATGAAGCAGGTCTTCGGCGACCACGCCAGGAAACTCGCCATCTCCAGCACCAAGAGCATGATCGGCCACCTGCTCGGCGCCAGCGGCGGCGTCGAGGCCATCGCCTGCGCCCTGAGCCTCCGGCACGGCGTGCTGCACCCGACCGCCAACCACCTCGCGCCCGACCCGGAGTGCGACCTCGACTACATCCCAGGCGCGCCCCGCGAGCGCCGCGTCTCGAAAGTGCTCTCGAACAGCTTCGGCTTCGGTGGCCACAACTGCTCGCTCGCCTTCGGCGCCGTCTAACCTCACCCCCAAAACTTCACGAGCCGTTCCCGCTCCGGCACGCCGAGCGGGAACTTCTTCGCCATCGCGTGCTCGGCGATGCCGGCGTACTCCCGCAACGCCTCGTGGACGTGCTCCGGCCGCACGCGAATCCCCTTCGCCTTGTCGAGCGCGAGCGCCTTCGGATCGAAGGACACGGCGAACTGCTTCTCGTCCGTTGCCCCCAGCACGCGGTTTCCCTTGATGCCCCGCCCGACGAAGAGAATCGAACCGATCGACCAGTGGTCCTTTCCGTTGCCGGAGTTGTACGTGGGTGTCCGGCCCATCTCGCTCTGCACGACTACGACGAGCTGCTCGCGGATTTTCAACTCCTCCGCCCGGCGCAGGACGTAGTCGATGCCGGCGAGGAACTCGGGGATCAGCTTCATCTGGTCGGCGTCGTTGTTCGCGTGACTATCGAACTGGCCGATGGTCAGGTTCGCGGACACGCAGACGCCTGCCTTAAAGGACGCGAGCGCGATCTCGGCCTGCTGCGCCATCCGCTCCTTCGGCGTCGTCTTCGGAATGTACTCCGTGACGCGCGCAAGCGCCTTCGAGTTCACCTGCGCCGCGTATAGCATGCTCTCGCCGCGCTCCTCGCGCGGCAGGCGCGGCGTTTGGCTCCTCGCGTCCTGGCTTTCCTTCAACGTCCGTTCGATCCGATCGAGCGCGAATTTGTCGTGGTACGGGGCCCGCAGGTTCCCCTCGACGGCGTCGGCGTTCGCGATCTTCTGAAGCGACGGCAAGTACGGCACGCGCGACATCGCCACGAGGTTCCCCGTGGCCGAGTAATTGCCGAACGTCAGGAACGCCAGCGGGCAGTCCGGCCCCCGGCACGCCGCCACGAGCGCCGCGAACGTCGGGTATGCGAGGCTGTCGAGCTTGCCGGTGGCCATGTACCGCGCGCCGGGCGAGTGGTTGTTCACCGAGTAGTCGAGGCCGTTGAACGTCAGCAGTTCGTTCCCGTACTTCGCGTAAAAGTCCTCGTTCGTCATGCCGCCCTTGGCCGTCTTGGCGGTCGGCGCGTACTTGTGCGCCCCCTTCGTGAGGATGTCGCCCTCCTTGAAGAGCCGGTTGATTTCGTTGACGCCTTTCGGGTCCATCAGGTACGTCGTGTCCCAGCCGCCGGAGGCGTTGAAGACGACGTAGTACGGCCCTCCGTACGGTTCGTCCTTCGGCGCGGCGGAGGCGGAGCGCGGATGGACGAACGGCACGGCGAAGCCGAGACCGGCGAACCCGCAGAGCTTGATGAAGTCGCGTCGCATCATGTCACTCGTAGAGAAATTCCGGCCGACGAAGAAGGTACGTCACGACCGCACGCCAGGCGCGCACCGTATAGTGCGGGTCGGCGGCCTTCTCGTTCGCGCCGGGGGCGTCGCGTTCGGGGCGGCAGTAGTAGCTCTCCCGCTTATCGAGGCCCTTCTGCTCCTTCGCGTCAGCGACGATGCCGGCGAAGAGTTTGAAGGTGCGATCCACTTCGATCGAATCGGGCTTATCGTGCCGGCCGAGGATGCGCTCGTGCAGGTGGACGATCGCGGCGCGGATCTTTTTCTCATCGACATCCGGCAAATCGCTCAGCTCGACGCCGGGGAAAAGTTTCCTCTCCTTCGCCGGGCGCGTGAAGTCCTTCGCCACGTTCCGGCAGGCCACGTCGTTCGAGAGGATACGCTGGATCGCGCCCATCGCCCCGCTCGGGTCGGCGGCTCGCTCCGTCACTTCCTGCGAGTCGATGCCGCCGTAGAGCTTGGCCATCTCGCCGTCGAGGCGGTTCCACTTCGCGCCGAAGACCGCGCCGACCTTCCGTTCGAGCTGCTCCGGCGCGAGCAGCCGCACGAGGCCGAGGTCGTCCAGCTCGGCCCGGCGCTTCGGATCCTTCAATTCCGTGGCCAGCCCATCGACGCGATAGAAATCGGAAGCGATCCACTCCTTCAGGACGAGTTTGAAGTTGAAGTTCTCCTTGGAGAACATGCCGGCGATCGCCTCGATCGTCTTCCGCTGCTCGCGATAGGCGCGGTATTTCTCGGCGAAGAGCGGATCGTCGAGGTCCTTCGGCGGCAGGAGGGCTTTGCGACCGCTCAGCAAATACCAGGCGTGCTCGACCATCGCGACGGCGAAGCGCGGGTCCTTCGCGGTCCGCTCGCCCAGCCATTGCAGGGCGCGCCATCGTTCGGCCTTCGGCAGGTCCTCGCCCTCGAAGCCGGCGCCGAACATATCGGTGAACCAGCCGCCCTTCCGCTTGCCGTAGATGGCGAAGTTCGTGTCGAACCGCCAGTAGTCCTGGAACAGCCCGGCGAGCGGGTCGAGCGTCTTGTGGCAGACGACGCACTCCGACGCCTGCATCGTCGGCACCTTGTACTTCGCGGTGACGGTCGCGGCGTCCGACACGCGGGCGGCCAACTCCAGCACGTCCACCCCCAGGAAGTGCTGGTAGTACATTCTGGCCCTGAGGCGGTTGCGGTTCGTCTCGGTCGTCGGGTAGCGGGAGAGGTACTGGAACGTGCTGAGCAACCCGGCGTGCGGGTAGTAGCCGGTGGCGGAGTCCTGGTTCTCCTGCTTGCTGCGGCCGGCGAGCGCCTTCAGCTTCACCGGGATGAACTCGAACGGATCCTCGGGGTTCTTGAACTTCTGCTTCAGCTCCTCGAAGACGCCGTACCCGCGGGCCGTGTACGGCGACACCATGATGTAGTCGGCGGTGGCGATCTCGGTGAACGGCCGGTCGTGGCGGACGATGTAGTCCACCAGTCGCATCGGCTCGGCGAGCAGCGCCTTGCGGTAGTCGTCGGCCAGCTTGTAGCCCGCCCGCCGCCGCTCGTTCTCGTCCTTGATGTGGCTCAGGTCGAACTTCTGGTACCAGCCGCGGGTCTTCTCGAAGTGCTCGTAGGACAGCACCGTCTGGTCCGGGTTCCCGTCCACGCCGAGGGTCAGGAAGATGTCGTTGAACCCCTCGCGGAGCCGGTCGTAGAAGGCGTCCTCCTTCATGATCGCATCCATCAGCGGCGGCATGGCCTTGAGGCCGTCCTTCGCGACGGCCGCGAGTTCGGCGGCGGTGGGGAGGCGACCGGCGAGCTGGAGCGTGACGCGGCGGAGCAGGACGCGGTGATCCACCATCACCACCCCGTCGAAGAACGGCGGTGCCTTGGGATCGACAGCGACCTCTCCCGTCTTCGAGAGGCCGTTCACCCGCCCGACGAACTCGCGGAGGATGCGGTGGCCTGCGGAGTCGGGTTTCAGCACGTCGGAGCCGCCGTGGTC
>CAYVRB010000173.1:0-13544 GCA_964453375.1 uncultured Alcaligenaceae bacterium | reverse complement strand
CCTCTCCCCCGAAGCGGGGGCGAGGGAGTCGGAGTTAAAGCAAGACACGACCTGCCGACGGATCGATAACAGGTGGAGTGCGCGATATGCGATCGGTCTGCGTATTCTGCGGATCCGCGACGGGTCAAAATCCGGTCTACGCGGCGGCGGCTCACGAGCTTGGTTCCGCGCTCGCTCGACGCGGCCTCGCGCTCGTGTACGGCGGCGGACGCATCGGCCTCATGGGAACGGGGGCCACGGCGGCCACGGCCGCCGGCGGCACCGTCGTCGGGGTCATCCCCGAACGGCTCGCCGCCAAGGAGATCGCCTACGACGAGGCGACGGAGCTGATCGTCGTGGACACCATGCACACGCGCAAGGCGCTCATGGCCGACCGCGCCGACGCCTTCGTCGCCCTGCCCGGCGGATTCGGCACGCTCGAGGAACTCTTCGAGATCCTCACCTGGGCGCAGCTCGGCATCCACGCGAAACCGGTCGGCCTGCTGGACGTCGCCGGGTTCTATACGCCGCTGCTCGCCTGGCTCGACCAAACCGTCGACGCCGGCTTCCTCAAACGCAAGCACCGGGAGCTATTGATCGTTCGCTCGGACTTGGAGGCGCTGCTGGACGCGCTCCGCGCCTGGCGGCCGCCGGCGCCGACGGAGAAATGGATGACGCCAGCCGGCCGCTGATCGAACGGCCTCGCGGATCAATAGTTCAACTGGAACTGCGCCCGGATCACGCTGCCGTCGAAGTTGCGGTACGGCGTCATCCCCGGCGCGTTGACCGCGGTCAGGTTCACGCCGTCGACGAAGCTGTATTCGATCGCCAGTTCCACCTCGCGGAAGATCTGCCATTCGACGCCGAGGTCGAGCTGCTCGTGCGTGCCGAACGGGGCGTTCGCCACGGACCGGTAGCCGCCCTTGAAGTACTGCCAGCGAACATACGGCGTGACGATGCCGTGGCGCTCGGTGTCCACCTTCACCATCGCCATGGCGTAGCCGCCGTGGAGCGAGCGCGGGACGACGGCGGTCTGGGCGTCGTTGAGTCCCGGCCCGGTGCCCCAGTTCCATTCCGCCTGGAAGCCGAACGGTTGCGGGTAGTAGATGAGCGAAGCGGCGAGGCGCCGATCGGTCTGACCGCTGCGGTCGCCGCCGGCGCGCGTGCCGGCGGGCGTAATGGCCGGCCCCGTTCCCCGTGCGCGGATCGCCGTGCCTTCGACGAGGTACTCGCCGGTGTAGCCCTGCACGCCGGCTTCGAAGACCTGCCCGTTGGCGAACTGCATGGGCCAGGTGACGCGGGCGACGGTGTGCAGGTTCAGGTTCTGCTCGAAGAGCTGGCCGCCCTGCCCGTTGTAGAAGCCGAGGCCGAGGATGCCGTAGTTGCCCGATCCCTTGAGGCCGCCGTCGACGAGGTTGCGCAGGAGGTCCTGCTTGTCCTTCGGCGTCCAGTAATAGAAGACGCCGAGGTCGCGCTCGTTGGGGCTGACGCCGGTGTTGATACCGTCGGTGCGGTCCAGCGGGACGCGGTTCTGGCTCGATTGCATGTTCTCGAAGCCGAAGGGCACCTTCGAGAGGCCGACGCGGAAGCGGTGGACGCGGTCGGTGTCGAGGTGGACGTCGCCGTAGAGGTCGCGGAGCTGGGCAAAGAAGACGCTGGTGTTGACGCCCGGGATGACGGCGGCGAAGTCGGGTTGGATGTAGATCGACAGGTGGTCGCTGACGTCGCCGAACAGGATGATCCGGTTCCGGCGGATGGAGAAGTTTTCGGCGGTGCCGTTGATGGAGCGGTCGGCGAGGAGGTTCGGCTCGGCGCCGAGGAGGTCTTGTTCGACGGTGCGGGCGAAGCGGAACTGGCTGTAGCCGCGGAGCGAGAGCTTCTCGTACCACTTCTTGCCGGACTTCGTGGCCGGGTGGAGCGAATCGAAGAGCGACTTGAAGCCGTAGTCGTCGCTCCGGTGGAGCGAATCGGCGAGCGGATTCGCGGCCGGCTTCGTCTCCGCCGGCTTCGCATCCGCCGTGATTGGTTCCGCCGGCGCGGTCGCGGCGATCGGCTCCGGCGGCGCCGGTACCGGCGGTTCCTGGGCGACGACGGCGCGCGCCAGCGCGCCGAACAGGACGAGGGCGAGTCCGATTCGCACGACGATATCCCCGAAATGAATCCCCGGCGGGCGAATAGCCGATGGCAAAGGTTCGATCAAGAGGAAAAGAAGGCTCGAATTCCCAACGCACGGCTCAGCGCAATCGCACCGGCTTGTAGCCCGAATCGCCCTTCGCCTGGAGATAACGCAAACCCTGGAAGAGATTCGCCCGCGCCGCGCCGTGGAGGTCCTTCGCCCACTCCGGCTTCCCTTCGCCCCGGAACCACGCGAGCAACGCCAGCGCCCAGCCGAACATCGGCGGCGTCATGTACTCCGGTTTTTTCAAGCGCGTGCCCGGCCAGCGGCCGTAGCCCAGCCGGTCGTCCCAGTTCCGCGGCGTGTTCGCGAGGAAGATGCCCAGCCCGAAGTGGATCGTGGTCAGGTCCGTCAGGATCTCGTTGTCGAACGTCTCGCGCAGGATCCGGCTCTCGCCGAGCAATCGCACGTGCGCCAGCTCGTGCGCCATCGTCCCCACGAGGCCCATCGTGTCGCTCAGGCCGTCGCGGTTGATTCGGATGATGAATTTCCGTTCGCCTTCCTCGTAGGTGCCGGCGGCGGACGGCAGCGCGAGGTCCGGGGCGACCGTCCAGATCTTGCCGGCGTCGGAGACGAATTTCAGTTCGACGAGGTCCGGCACGACGTCCATGTAGTCGCAGACGCGATCGAGCAGCGCCCGGACCGCCGGCTTCGAGCCGTCGTAGGGATCGGGGAAGAATTCGGGCGAGGGGCGAACGATCCGTCGGCCGTTGAACGCGTGGTCGTCGAACTCCTCGGCCAGCCAGGCGAGCCGTTCTTCGATCCATTCCTTGGCGGCCAGGTCGCACGGGCAGGACGGCGCGAACAGCCAGTCGAACATGTTCGGCGCTCCGAGCGGGCGAGTGCCACTATCGGCGCTGGATCGGGAGAACGCAAACGAAAACGACCCACGACGTGAATCGCGGATGAATCGGGAAATGGGCATACAAGCGCACAAGGTGCCGACAGGCCGAGTGTCGGAGTGGTTTTCAGGCCGCAAGCCCGGATGTGCTTCGCCACTGGAGAGGAGTCCCGGCAACGACGTCCTGGGTTTCGCAGGGAATCTCCAACCGCCTGACGGGCTGAGACAACGTCGCTGATCGTCGAAGGTCTTTGTCCGGAGGGGTTGACCCTTACCCAGGCGTCGCCAAGGCGGTTCGCGCTGGACCAGGCATTCCCACGCCTTCGATCTGAATGGGCCTTGTCGAGGCTTCGGTCCGACAGGGACATCGACGCGGCTTCGGCCTGAAGCGGGTATCGTCGACATCATTCACCAAATGCCGTGTACTCCGTCGGTTTTCGGCCAGATGACAGACGGACACGAAATAACTGTTCAAAATTTCATGACTCCGAATTGAGTGCCTGAAATTATTGCGATTGATGTGGAACAACGCGGCACGATCCGGTAGAATATGAACTCTCTCCCGTCCAACAGAGGCTGATCGACGACTTCCTCTCCCGGAAGTGGATGATCGATGCCAGAGAAAGAGTCATTGGTGCCGCCGTTCCCGGACATCGTCGGGAACGCGCCGGCCATGCAGGACGTGTACCGACTCGTCCGCCTCGCGGCGCCGCGCACCGCCACCGTCCTCCTCATTGGCGAGACCGGCACCGGCAAGGAAGTCATCGCCAAGGCGGTCCACAAGCTCAGCCGTCGCGCCGACGGGCCGTACATCCGCGTCAACTGCGGGGCGCTCCACGAGAACCTCCTCGAGAGCGAACTGTTCGGCCACGTGAAGGGGGCGTTCACCGGCGCCATCGAGAACAAGACCGGCCGCTTCGAGGCCGCGCACCTCGGCACGATCTTCCTCGACGAAATCAACAGCATGTCGCCCAAGCTTCAGGTGAAGCTCTTGCGCGTGCTCCAGGAGCGCGAGTTCGAGCGCGTCGGCGAGAGCAAGACGATCCGCGTGGACGTGCGCGTGATCGCGGCGACGAACTCGTCGCTGGAGGAGTTGGTCGAGCAAGGGCACTTCCGCGAGGACCTGTACTACCGGCTGAACGTGGTGCCGGTGCTGCTGCCCGCGCTGCGGGACCGGCGCGAGGACATCGAGCCGCTGGCGCGGTTCTTCGCGAAGCGGTACGCGGAGGCGAACCGGACGCCGGCGCCGGAGCTGCGCGCCGACGTGATCGCCGCGCTGAAGGCGCACGACTGGCCGGGGAACGTCCGCGAGCTGGAGAACGCCGTCGAGCGGTTGATCGTGCTCTCGGACAACGGCCACCTCGCGGCGGAGCACCTGCGGCTGGACCGCCCCCGCACCGTGCTGCGCAGCGCGAAGGGGTCCGCGGGCATGGACGTCGGCTCGCTGATCCGCTCGCTGGCGAAGGCGGGGCTGCACACCCCGCTCCCGCAGGGGACGAAACTCTACGACTTCCTCGTCGGCGGCCTCGAGCGCGAACTCATCAACCAGATGATGCGCCAGTGCGGGAACGTGAAGATCACCGCCGCCGACCGGTTGGGGATCAACCGGAACACGCTGCACAAGAAGCTGGAGGAGTACGAGCGCGCCGACGCCCCGCCGCCGGAGCCGGAGGGCTGAGCGCGGCTACAATGGGGACATTCCGCCGCCAGGACGCGCGATGCCCGACGAACCGCTCCCGCCGAACGAAAAGGTCCGCACCTTCCCGCAGTCGCCGGGCGTGTACCTCATGAAGGACGCCGCCGGCGCCGTCATCTACGTCGGCAAGGCGAAGAACCTGCGCAGCCGCGCCGGCAGCTACTTCCTCAAGGAAGCCGCCGAGAATCTCCGCACCGCCGAGCTGGTGAAGCAAATCCGCGACATCGACTTCATTCCGACCGACACCGAGGTCGACGCGCTCCTGAAGGAAAACCGCCTCATCAAGGACATCCGTCCGAAGTTCAACAAGGACCTGAAGGACGGCAAGTCGTACCCGTACCTGCAAATCCGCGTCCGCGAGGAGTTCCCGCGCGTGGAGGTGACGCGCACGCCGCGCCGCGCCGGCGTGCGGCTCTACGGCCCCTTCACGAGCGCCACGAACCTGCGCGCCGCCGTCAACGTGCTCCAGCGCGTGCTCCAGTTCCGCACCTGCACGCTGCCGATCAAATCCAGCGAGGATCGCTGGCGCTGGTTCCGGCCCTGCCTCCTCCATTCGATCCGGCAATGCACCGCCCCGTGCGGCTTCCGCGTCGGCCGCGACGACTACCGCAAGCAGATCAAGAAGCTCATCCTGATCCTCGAAGGGAAGAAGGGGAAGCTCCTGCGCCGGATGACGCGCGAGATGGCCGAGGCGAGCAAAGCGTTGCAGTTCGAGAAGGCGGCCCGCCTCCGCGACGAGATCGCCGCGCTCGAGACACTCGACCTGCGCGGCGACGCGAAGAACGACGACCAGCCGGAAGTCTTTCCGCTCGATCCGAAGAAGGGACTGAAGGGGCTTCGCAAAGTCCTCGGCCTCGCGAAGACGCCGCGCTCCATCGAAGGCTTCGACATCGCGCACCTCTCCGGCCAGGAGACGGTCGCCTCGCTCGTGTCGTTCCTCGACGGCCTGCCGTTCAAGGACTACTACCGCCGGTACAAGATCAAGACCGTCGAGGGCGTCGACGACTTCGCGTCGATGCGCGAGGTGGTGTTCCGCCGCTTCAAGCGGCTGCACGACGAGGAATCGGTCTTCCCGGACATCCTGCTCATCGACGGCGGAAAGGGGCAGCTCAACGCCGCGCTCGACGCGTTCCATGCCCTCGGCATCGAACCGCCGACATTGATCTCGCTGGCGAAACAGGAGGAGGAGATCTTCCGCCCCGGCGCCTCGGAGTCGATCAAGCTGAGCCGGCACTCGGCGGCGCTGCGGCTGTTGCAGTACGTCCGCGACGAGGCGCACCGCTTCGCCCAGCACTACCACCACACGCTGCGGAAGAAGAAGTTGACGGAATAGCCGATGGCGCGTCGCCGGCCCACGGCGAACGGTCGGGAGTCGGTTTCGGATTTCGATCTTGCCGACGCCGCGGGTCGCGGACTATTCATTCGGCGCCGGCGGATTCGCCGCCGGTTGCAGGTCCGGCGACTCGAGGCCGTTCCGGCCGCAGGTGTTGCACCAGTAGCCCCAGCGCCGGGGATCGCCGCCGCGCCGGCCCCACGACCGGCCTTGGCAGAACGGGCAACGGACCGGGAAGATCAGTGCGAAGCGGATGCCGAGATACATTCCGCCCAATAGCCCGACGAGGATCGGCGCGAACGTGACCGCGAGCGGCTGGAGTTGCCACCAGATCGGCCCTTTGACGCGATTGGTGAATTCGAGCTGCGCCGCGAAGCCGAGGAACATGCCCAGCATCGCGCACAGTTTCATCAGGGCCGCATGCGATCGGATCATCGGATTCCCGCGCGGGTCACGAAGGTACTTCGTATCCCGCGCGGCAATCTTCGCTCATTTCCCCGACCAGCGATAGACGGCCAGCTTGTCCAGCGTGCGGATCGCGACGTGCTCGCCGGCCACCGCCAGGTGCGCCCAGCTATCGGTGCCCACCTTGCGCTCGTCGAGGATCTCCGGCTCCTTCGCGTTCGCCTTCAGCAGGTAGAGCGCGCCGCGCTGGTCCAGCGCGAGGATCTTGTCGCCGCCGGCGACGAGGCTCCAGTACTTGCCGTAGGTTTTGTCGCTCGTCCAGGCGCGCTGGCCGGTCTTCAGGTTCACGCAGGTCAGCTTCTGGTCCTTGCCGAGGAGGTAGGCGTGGCCGTCGACGACGACGGGCGTGGACATGTTCCCCTCGTACTTGAACGACCAGCCGTCGGCGGTGCGCAGGCCTTCGCTCGTTTTGTCGACGGTGAAGAACTGCGTCGTACCGCCGTAGGTGCTGGTGAAGACGCCGTCGCCGAATTGGATCGGCGTGAGGATGTTCATGCCGCGGAAGGAGGGGATCTCGCGGCTCCAGAGCGTCGCGCCGTCGTCGGGGTTCACGCCGACGAGGGCGGTGCGCGTCTGCACGACGACGCACGCACGGCCCTGGAAGGTTCCGAAGACGGGCGAGGAAAAGGCGCTACCCATCATCTGGTCCTTCGAGACCAGCACGCGCCAGCGCACCTCGCCCGTCTTCGTGTCCACTTTGGCGAAGCCGGCGCCGGCCTGCATGTCCACCGAGGCGTCGTCCACCAGCGGCGAGCAGACGCAGCCGAAGGTCGGGTTGCCCGCGTCGTATTTCGCGGCGAAGTCCACCTCCCAGCGGAGGTCGCCGTTCGCGGCGTTCAGGCAGACGAGCCGATCCTGAATCCCCGCGACGTAGAGCGAATCGCCGTCGAGCGTCGGCGTCGAGCGGATCCAGCTCCCGTTCGAGGCCGCGAAGAACGGCACGGTCAGCGAGCCGCCCCAGTTCCGCGTCCACTTCGGCTTCCCGGTCGCGCGGTCGAACGCGGTGACGACTTCGGTCTTCTTGTCCGCCGTTTCAGTGGTGAAGACGAGGTCCTTCGAGACGATCGGCCCGGAGTAGCTGGGGCCGAGCTTCGGCGACTCCCAGACGAGTTTGAAATTCTCGTCCTTGAGCGAATTCGGCCAGTTCGCGGCCGGGACGATGCCGTCGCGGTTCGGGCCGCGCCATTGCGTCCAGGCGTCGGCGGGCGGCGCGGCGAGGGCGAAGGCGAGGAAGCAGGTCGCAAGCATGGGGTCTCCGGGAATCAGGGCGCCACGGCCAAGGCCTGGCGGAGTTTGGTGATCGCGGCGGCCTGCACCTGGCGGACGCGCTCCTTGGACAGGCCGAGCGCCGCGCCGACCTGTTCGAGCGTGGTGCCGCTGGGTCGATCGTTGAGGTTGAACCGGCGCACCAGCACGGTCTTCTCGCGCTCCGAGAGCAGCGGGTGCTCGGCGCGGAAGAACACGTCGAGCGGGAACTCCCCGGCGTGCGAGGGGAGGGCGTTCGCGACCGGCGGCTCGCCGTCGTGGAAGGCGTCGAACGACACGGCACGCGTCGTCCAATCGCGGGCCGCCTTCTTCGTCAGCCGCGAGAGCGCGCGGAGCAGGCAGGTGTACGCGTAGGTGCTGAAGCGGATGCCGATCCACGGGTTGTACGCTACCACCGCTTGGATCAGCACGACGTGGCAATCGGCGGCGAGGTCCTCGGCGACGGCGGGGGAATGCGTGAAGGCGCGGACGGCGCGGAAGATCAGCTTCCGGTTGCCGACGACGACGCGGTCGCGGAGATCGAGATAGTGGGCGCGCCGGCGGGCGAGTTCCCGACGCGTCTTGGCGGCGTGCATCCGGTACGCGGCGTAGTGCATCCGCCGGGTGGTGTCGCGCGAGACGTCGTCGGGCATGTGCGAGCCGGAGTAGGCGGCGGCATCCGCGGCGGCGTCGGGGGCGTATTTGTCCTCGGCGTTCGGCCGCGCGAACGAGGGATGGCGCACGAAGCCGGGCAGGCTCTGCTCGAAGAGGCGGGTTCTGCGAACGGGCCGGGTTTGTGGATTCACGGTCGGCCTCGGTGCTAAGATGATGGAGGCGGGCGGCGGCGGCTCGCCCGTAAACGTCCAAATCGTCCATATTTTTATCTGGCCGATTTGGACGAGTCAACAGATTTCCCAAAATTTCTTCGACACACCGACGAATCCCTCGAAAAAACGTACAAAACGAACAGTATCCATGTCCGACGATTCGCGATTCTTGAGTACGGTCCAGGTGGCGCGCGCCGTCGGCGTCAGCGTCACCACCATCAAGCGCTGGGTCGACGACGGCATCCTCCCCGCGCACCGCACCGCCGGCGGCCACCGCAAGCTCATCCTCGCCGACGTGCTCCGCCTCACCCGCGATGGCGGCCTGCCCGCCTCCGACCTCGGCCAACTCGTGCCGCGCCCGCGCGGCCTCCCCGCCGACCCCGACCGCTACCGCGAACAACTCCAGGGCGCCGTCGACGCCGTCGACGACGACCGCATCCGCGGCGTCCTCCGCGCCGCCTCCCGCGCCGGCGTCGCCGTCGAAACCCTCGCCGATCGGATCGTTTCGCCCACGCTGGCACACGTCGGCCGCCGCTGGCAGCACGACGGCCTCGACGTCGGCGTCGAACACCTCGTCACCGGGTCGATCGTCGCGGGACTCTACGAATTGCAAGCCGCCGTCGCCGCGAACGCGGCCGGGGATCGGCCCGTCGCCGTCGGCGGCGCGCCGGAAGGGGACCACTACATCCTGCCCACGCTCCTGGCGAAACTGACTTTGCTCGAAGCCGGCTGGGACGCCGTCAACGTCGGGCCGAACACGCCCGCCGATTCCTTCCGCAAGCTGCTCGACGATCGCCGGCCGAAATTGCTCTGGCTCTCCGTCTCCCACCTCGACGACGCCGAAGCCTTCGAACGGGACTACGCCGAATTGTTTCGCGACGCGCAAGCGCGCGGTGTGCCCATCGCGCTCGGCGGCCGGGCGCTGCCGGAAGACCTCCGCGCCCGCCTGCCGTACACCACCCACGGCGATGGCCTCGCGCACCTCGCCGCCTTCGCCCGCACCCTGCACGCGCCCGCCCGTCGCCCCAAGCGCGGCCGGCCACCGAAGACGTGACGATCCCAAATCCCCGACAACTGCCCGGCGATTTCACGCAAACGTACCGTAGGATCGGTGTCCGCGGGAGCGTCGACATCAATGCGTTCGACGTCCACAACTTCGCGTTCCGAGTGGCCTCATGAGCGACTCGACCGGCCGGGCATGTCGTACCTGTCCACGAGCGACCGCGTGCCGCTTGAGAAGTTGGTGTTGAATTCACTGAGGGGGCGAGGGTTGCTGCGGTAGAATGAACTCCGGACAAACGGGAGCAGACGATGAACTTGCCCGAATTCTTGGTGCGCGACGACTACGATGAAATCCGCATTCGGAGTACTCGCGTGAGCCTCTGCGATATCCTATTCGATTACAACCAGGGCGAATCGGCCGAGTCCATCGCGGTGCAGTTCCCGCATGTTCCGCTGGCGACGGTCCACAAAGTCATCGCGTTCTACCTAGAAAACAAAGTCGATAGCGATCGATACCTGAAACAATACGCGGATGACATGGCGGAGCAGCGGGCGAAAAGCCAGCACGTAAATTTATCCGAACTCCGCAAGCGCCTGATTCCCCAAGTCGCCGGCAACGCGATCAACTGAGAATTCGAACGATGCTTGCGTTTCTCTTCGACGAGAACGTTTCGCGAAAGATTCTCGATGCGGCCTTGCGACACAATTTGAGCGACCCGATCCATCCATTGGACATCGTTTCGATTGGAGATTCGGACGCTCCTTCATTGAGCACCCTCGATCCCGACATCTTGAAATGGATCGAAGCCGAAGGACGCCTGTTGGTGACTCGCGATCTCCGAAGCATGGCCAACCATGTGAACGATCATCTCCAAAACGGCGGTTCGGCGCCGGGAATACTCGAAATCCGACGCACCGCCACCGTTCCCGCCATCATCGAATCGCTTGTGCTGATTGCTCACGCGGGCCTTGCCGAAGAGTTCGAGAATCAAATCCGATTTATTCCTTGAACCTCACACCGCCGCCCGGCGCCCCGGCTTCGTCACCGCGATCCCCGCCGGCTCGGCGCAGCCGCCGGCGGTCGGGAGCATCTTGTGCGGGCTGCAATTGTTCTTCGGATTGAACGCCGTCCGCAGCCGCACCATGAACTTCAAATCCTCCTCCGCGAACAAGAGCGGCATGAAGTCCAGCTTCTCGACGCCGATGCCGTGCTCGCCGGTCACGCTGCCGCCGAGGTTGATGCACTCCGTCAGGATCTCCGTGCTCGCGTCCAGCACCGCCTGCACCTGCTTCGGATCGCGTTCGTCGAACATCAGGATCGGATGGATGTTCCCGTCGCCGGCATGGAAGACGTTGCAGATCGCGATGCCGTACTTGCTCGAAGTGGCGGCGATGAACTTCATGATCTGCGGCAGCTTCGTCCGCGGCACCACGCCGTCCTGCGTGCAGTAACTCGGATAGCCGAGCCGGCCGATAGTGCCGAACGCCTGCTTGCGCGCCTTCCAGAGCGCCAGCCGCTCGGCCTCCGTGTTCGCCTTGCGCACCTCGCGGGCCTTGTTCTTCAATGCAATCGCCTCGATCCGGTCCGCCTCGTCCTGCAGCCCGGCGTTCAGGCCGTCCACTTCCATGATGAGCACGGCGCCGGCGTCCAGCGGGAAGCCGAACTTGAACGCGGCCTCGACGGCCTTCAAGATCGCGCTGTCGAGCAGTTCGAGCGCCGCCGGCACGATGCCGCTGCCGATGATGTCGCTGATGGCGTTCGTCGCGTCGTCGATGTTCTCGAAGATGCCGAGCAGCGTGCGGTACGCCTCCGGGTTGCGCGTCACGCGCACCCAGACCTTCGACACGACGCCGAAGGTCCCCTCGCTGCCGACGATGGTGCCGGTGAGGTCGTAGCCGGGGGAATCTTCGGTCGGCCCGCCGACGGTGACGACGTTGCCGTCCGGCAGCACGAGTTCGACACCGAGGATGTGGTTGACGGTGACGCCGTATTTGAGGGTGTGCGGCCCGCCGCTGTTGGTGGCGACGTTGCCGCCGATGGTGCAAGCCCCCTGGCTGCTGGGGTCCGGGGCGTAGTGGTAGCCGTGCGGCTTGAGGGTGTTGGTGAGCCAGACGTTGACGACGCCGGGATCGACGACGGCGTAGCGGTCGCGGATGTTGACTTCGTGGATGGTCTTCATGCGGGCGAGCGCGATCATGACGCCGCCGCCGACCGGCACGCACCCCCCGGCGAGGCTCGTCCCCGCTCCGCGCGCGATGAACGGCACGTCGAGTTCGTTGCACGCCTTGACGATCTCGACGATGTGTTTCGTGTTCATGGGGAACACGACGACATCGGGTTTCGTCTTGGCGATGGTGAACCCGTCGCACTCGTAGGTGGCGAGGTCGGCTGTGGCCGTCAGGACGTTCTCGGTGCCGACGATGGCCGTCATGCGCGCGACGAGCGTGGCCGTGTCGCGATCCAGTGCGGGCGGGAGGGTGATGTTCATGGGGAGTATTGTAGCGGCCCCCGTTTAGCGGCGAGGCGGAGGCTTTGCGCAGCCGAGCGCGGGGCGATGGCGGTACGATGACGGGACGGAGGGCACGGCGATGACGGAAGAAGAGTGGTTGAAATGCGACGATCCTTACCAGATGTTGAACGATGTCGCAATGCGCGCGACCGAGCGAAAGCTCCGACTCTTCGGAATTGTCTGTTGCCGACAGAACGAAGATCTTTTCCCTCCCGATCGACGGTTTGTAGACGCCATCCATTTGGGCGAAAGATTCGTCGAAGAAGTCATTTCCGAAGAAACGAGGGCGAAGGCTTTTACTGCCGTATATGAAGCGCACGAAGAGTTCGCGTTCGACGAACTCGACGACTATCTCTTTTATCCAGCGTACTTGATCCACCCCAGTTTTACCATGACCGAGGCCCGGTGCTGTGCGGAACTTGCCAGGACCTACAGCAGATGGGACGAAGAGAATTGGATGGGTCAGCAGAATGAGATAATGTCCGAGTTGGCAGTCCATCTCCGCGACATCTTCGGCAATCCCTTCCGCCCCGTCGCCGCCGATCCCGCGTGGCTCACCGCCACCGCGGTCAGTATCGCCCGCGGTATCTACGACGACCGCGCCTTCGACCGCCTGCCGATCCTCGCCGACGCCCTACAAGACGCTGGCTGCGAGAACGCCGACATCCTCGGCCATTGCCGCGGCGACGGCCCCCACGTCCGCGGCTGCTGGGTCGTCGATCAGGTGCTGGGGAAGGAATAGAACCGATGACCGAACAATCCTGGCTCGCGTTCACGGACATCCACGCCAAGCTGAATTTCCTGCGATACTCCACCACCCACGGAATCGCGACGCCGACAGCCCGGAAATTCCGCCTCCTCGCGTGCGGCTGTTGCCGATTGATCTGGAATCAAATCGACGACCCCCAGAATCGCTCCGCGATCGAATTAGCCGAACGGCTGGCCGATCGACAAGCCTCGCACGTGGAACTTCAAGCGGCCCGATTCTCCGGCGCGTCGGGGCTGGCGCGCAAGACTTTGCTCCGGTCGCCTCGCATGGCCGCGCACGACGTGGCCATTCCATTGGGGGCCAATCCGGCGCACACGCTCCAAGTCGATCGCATGATCCGCGATATCGTCGGCAATCCCTTCCGCCCCGTCGCCGTCGATCCCGCCTGGCTCACCGACACGGCCGTCGGTCTCGCCCGCGGCATCTACGACGACCGCGCCTTCGACCGCCTGCCAATCCTCGCCGACGCCCTGCAGGACGCCGGCTGCGAGGACGCCGACATCCTCGAACATTGTCGCGGCGACGGCCCCCACGTCCGCGGCTGTTGGGTCGTCGATCTCGTGCTCGGGAAGAGTTGACTTACTTCAACTCCACGATGCGGATATTCCGGAACAGCAGGTCCGTCGTCGGGTCGTGGCCCTGGATCGAGAGGTGGCCCTTCGCCGTGCGGAGGCCCTTGCGCGGGTTCTCGTCCGGGGCGC
>CAYVRB010000172.1:0-13601 GCA_964453375.1 uncultured Alcaligenaceae bacterium | reverse complement strand
CGGTTTCATGGTCATCGCGCTGACGGTGGTGCGCTGCGCCGCGTTGTTCGCGGCTTCGACGTCGGGCGGGTTGAAGACGACGAGGCCCGCCGTCGCGCCGGAATTGCTCGCGAGCGCGGGCGGCGCGGCCGCGGCCGGATGGTCGCCCGTGATGCGCCCCGGCGCGGGATAGACCGGCCCGGGCGCCGGCGCCGCGAACCGCGGCGGCGCGGGCTTCGGCGCCGCCGATTTGTGCGCATGATTCGGGATCGGGAAGGTCGGCTCGGGGAACGACGGCATCGGCAGGGGCAACGGCGTCGGCGCCACGGCGGACGCGGGCAACTCAGCCACCATCGGCTCGACCGCCACCGGCGCGAGATCGGCGACCGAATCGGGGTTCCGCACCAGCATCGCCGCCGCCGGCTGCAGCGGAATCGGATCGGCATAGGTGCCCGCCGGCGGACCGATCCGCGCCGCCGGACGCGGCTCCGGCATCGGCGTGCGCTTCCCCGGATCGTTCGGCTCGTCGTCGTCCAGCCCCTCCGGCATCATGCTGATCGGCACTTCGTCCGGCTCCGCCTCGAACGATGCCGACGACGCCTCCGCGTCCGTCGGTTTCTCCGGTTCCGGCTGCGGAATCACGATCGGTTTCAGGCACTTCGGACAGATCGTCCGCTGACCCGCCCGTTCCGGCGCGGCCAGGAGGCGCTGATCGCAGAACGGGCACGGATAGCCAAACATGGGCGCCTCGACGGGTGACACCTTAACTTACGGTACGATTAGTCTCCGTGCAAACGCCTCAGGCGGGGCGATAACCGCAGAATGGCCTGAACGCGCTCGAATTCGTTCAACCAATCGCCGGCGATGCCGGCGAGGGTATCGCCGGCGACGATCCCGCTGCCGCACGATTCGCCGCCGAGCTGCGCCACGAGATTGCGATAACTCGTGAGCGTCCGCTCGCCGTAACGAGCCACTTCCATGCCATCTTCGCTGAAGAAGACGGCCACCGGCACGCGATTTCCGCCGTTGATTCGCAGTTCCTCCTGCGCCGGCGCGTGGACGTCCCGATCCAGATACCGCGGCACGATCCCGGGCGCATGCTCCGCGAAGACTTCGAAGATCGGACACTGCCCGGCGCAATCGCCGCACCAGGCGCCGGCCAGGACGAGAACATTCATCCGCCGCTTGAAACCGCTGAGCAGTTTCTTCTGGTCGTCGGAGAGCGCGACGCGCCGTCGCGTCGCGTCCCAGCGCGCCCGATCGCTCGGCTTGCCGTGGCATTCCAGAAATTCGCCGTAGGGCAGCGCGGCGCCGAAATAATCGAAGGAGAGCATGGCGACTCCAAGCGAAGCGGCCCGCGGTGGAACCACGGGCCGCCGTCGAGGGGGAAAAACTCTTCAATCGTCGACCGGGCTTTTCTCGGAGATCGTCGTCTTGGTCGCGAGTTTTTGCTTCAAGTCCATGTCCAACTCGAGTTCGCCGACCTTGACCGTCATGGTGCCGGCGATGGTCATTTCGATTTTGTTCTCCTTCGTGCGCCCCGCCTTGCTGTCGAAGAGGAGCGTGCCGGTGAATTTCTCGGTCTTGAGGTCCGCCTTCGCGACCGTGAAGGGGAGCACGCCGCCGGCCGCCTGCTTCGGCGGGCCATACTTCGCTTCGCCGCCGTAGGTGATCTCCTCCACGCCTTCCTTCGACTTCGCGAACCTGAAATCGAATTTCATGGTCATCTCGCCGAGCGGACCGAGGGGGATCGCTTCCTCGCGCTTCCAAGTATCGTCGACCTTCACGGCCTTGTCGGGGCCGCAGCGGAAGACGTCCTCGATGCCTTTCTTGACCAGTTCGTCGGTGAACATGCCGGCGAGCACCTGCTTGAGCAGCGGGTTGTCCTCGCCGAGTTTCTTGACCATTTCCGCCACGCCGGAGACCTTCGTCACTTTGAGGTTGGCGTCGAGTTCGACGGTGACGGTGGCGCCCTTCAGCTTCTTGTCGAGATCGCCGAGGCCGCCGGGGGCGATGTTCGATTCGGTGATCGATTGCACGATGGCCTGCTCGACCGTGTAGCCCATGTCGGAGGCTTTCAACACCTTGTACCGGTGAACGAGAGTTTGTTCCTGCTTTTGCTCGATGTCGCGGCCCATCGCGGTGGCCGTCTGTTCCATCGTCGACACGGTCTTGGCGTAGAAGGTGTCGCCGTCCTTCAGTTTCCAGCGCAGCAACACGCCGTCGGCCTGGCTCGGCGCCAACGAGAGGGCCAACGCGAACGTGGCGGTGAAAGCGGTCATGGGTGCTTCCTCGAAGTACGAGTCTCTGAAAACGTACCTCGCCGATCGCGGCGCGACAAGTCGGGCGAGCTTGGGACGCGACCGGCGCGAGGCGTCGCGAGATTTCGCAAGGAATTTCGTGTGCCCCCTTGACATGCTGGAGGTGTTGGGGATATTATCACCTAAAAATTTAGTTCTTAGTTTTTCTGCGAGGATGCCGTGGACGAACTGCCCACCCCCACCGCGCGGGAGCTGGAAATCCTCAAGGTGCTCTGGGAGTTCGGCCCCAAGAGCGTCAGCGAGGTGCACCGGCTCCTGAAGACCGCGGACGAAAAGCAACCACACATCAACACGGTGCAGACGCTGCTGCGGCTCATGGAGACGAAAGGACTCGTCGAACATACGAACGAAGGGCGGACGTTCGTGTACGCCCCGCTGTTCAGCCGCGAAGAGTCGGCGGCGCGCTACCTCGATCGCGTCTTCGACGGGGCGGCGTCGCAACTCGTGCTCAGCCTGCTCAAAGCCGAGCGGATTCCGCCCGAAGAACTGGAACAGATGCGGAAGCTGATCAATGCGGCCGGCAAGCGAGTTTGAACCTCCCCCCGGAGAAGGCCCATGTCCGATTTCTGGATGGCGGCGGCCCAGTGGACGGCGCAATCGACGATCGCGGGCGGATCGGCGCTCCTGCTCGGATGGCTGGCGGCGCGGCGCATCGCCGATCCGGCGCGCCGGCACCGCGCGATGGGCTGGTCGGTGCGCGCGGCCGTGCTCGCGTGCGGGTTGGCGCTGCTGCCGGGCTGGTGGAAGCTCGCGGTGCCAGGCTGGAACAGGGGCGCCGAGGAGCGCGCCGCGGAGGCCGCGCTCGTCGAATACGAAAACGCCCACGGGTTGGTGGTGCCCCGCGAGGAGGTCGCGGTGTCGCCGCAGTGGATCGAAGTGGCCGACCCCGCGATGGTCGAACCGATCTTCGACCTGACGTTGCTCGAAGAACCGGATACGTCGAACGCGAACGAACCGGTTGAGTCGCCGGCGGTCGAAGGGCCGCGCGACGATCGCGCCGTCTTGATGGCCGGCATAGCACGCGTGGTACTGATCCCCTATTGGCTGTTTGTCGCGTTCGCGATCCTGAGGCAACTGATTGGCCATTTCGGCCTCGCGCGGCTCTGCCGGTCGGCGACGCCCGCGAACGAGCGGATCGCCGCATTGGCGCACGATATCGGCGATGGCCGCGCAGCACCTCGCATCCTCGTGTCCGAACGCGTTCCTTCACCCGTCTGCTTCGGCGTGTTGCGGCCGACGATCCTGCTGCCGCGGGCGCTCGTGAAGTCGGCGACCGAGGACGAACTGCGCTGGGTCTTGGCGCACGAACTGGACCACCTGCGGCGCGGCGATCCGCGCACCGGCGTCTGGGTCGGGCTGGCGCGGGCGCTGTACTTCCCGGTGCCCTGGTTCTGGGCGGTGCGGCGGGAGATCGACCTGACGCAAGAGTACCTGGCGGACGCCGCGGCCGCCGGGGCGCGGACGGCGGACTACGCGGCGTTTCTCGTGGAGCTTTCGTCGCGGCCGGGCGTGTCGCGATTCGTACGGGCCGTGCCCAGTCTCGCGGGTGTGCGGGCGGGGCAGTCCGATCTTTACCGGAGGGTGACCATGTTGCTGGAATCGAACGGGGAACGGAAATCGCGCGGCGGTCGCGCGTGGACGACCGCGGCGATCGCGGGCGCGGTGACGGCGGCCGTGGCGCTCTCGGGCGTGCGGCTGACGGCCGACGAACCGAAGAAGACCGACAAAAAGCCCGACGGCGAAACGCGCGTCGAGGCGATCGTCAAGGACAAGAAGGACGGCGACAAGAAAGCCGGCGACAAGAAGCCGGGCGTCATCACCGACTTCGAGGTGATCGTGATCGCGGACCAGGGCCAACAAACCGCCGAGATCGAAAAGGCGATCGAGGAGGCCGCGAAGAAGGGCGATGTCGAAGCGGTGAAAAAGCTCGTGGCGAAGCTGAAGGCGGTCGCGGCAGCGCCGCAGGTCGCGAAGCGGATGGTGCCGCCGGTGCCGCCGGTGCCGCCCGGCGTGGTGGCGAAGCTGCACGAAGTGCGCGTCGTCGCCGACGCCGAGACCAAGAAGCTCGAAGAGGCGCTCGCGAAGCTGAAGAAGGCCGCCGACGAGGTGAAGGACCAGCCGGAAGCCAAGGCCGCGATCGAGAAGACGATGGCCGAGTACCGGAAGAAGATCGAGGAGGCGCAGGCGAAGGGCCACTTCAAGCTCGCCGAGGCGGCCAAGGACCAGAAGGGCCAATCGTTCCTGTTCCGCGCGGATGGCGGCGCCGGGATTCAGGATCAGATTCGCAAGAACACCGAAGAGATGATGCGGGCCTACGAAAAGCAACTCGATGCCCTGAAGGGGGACGAGAAGGCGACCGCCGCCGTGAAGGAAGCGATGGCGAAGTACAAGGAGAGCATGGAAGCCTTGCACAAGCAGATGTCCAACCTGCCGAAGATGGATCAGTTGAAATGGCACGGAGACCTACCGAAGATCGCGTTCGCCGACGGGCAGAAAGGCGTCTGGATGGCGAAGGCCGCCGGCGACAAGGGTCGCCTCGGCGTGACCATCGAAGCGGTGCCCGCCGTCATCGTCGAACAGCTCGACCTGCCGAAGGGCCAAGGCGTCATCATCGCGCAAGTGATCGAGGGCACGCCGGCCGCCAAGGCGGGACTGAAGACCAACGACATCGTGCTCGAAGTCGCCGGCAAATCGGTGACGGTCGAGGACCTGCCCAAGGTCGTCGCGGGGTTGAAGAACGACGAGTCGTTCGAGATTCTCGTAATTCGCAAGGGGAAGAAGGAAGCCGTGAAGGGCGTGACGATTCCTTCGCCGGCGAAGTCGCCGTCGAAGGACGGCAAGGACGGCGCGAAGAAGTCGGCGCAATCGTCGATGTCCGTGAGCGTCAACGACGATCAGTTCGAGATCGTGGCGAAGGAGGACGGCGTGGCCTACACGCTCAAGGGCACGGTCGGCGACGACGCGGGCGCGACGATCGTGATCGCCGAAGGGGATAAGAAGCGGGAATTCAAGGGCGTGAAGTCGGTGCCGGCCGAGCACCGCGAGAAGGTGGCCAAGCTCCTCAAGAGCGTCGGCGGCAATAAGTAATCGATCGGCGATCCGAGGCGGGCGCGTCCGCTAAGATGGACGTGCCCGCGTTCGTTTGGTCGTAAACGATGGAACTCGACGATCCCGTCTGCCTCTGCTTTCGCGTCACCCAGCGCAAGCTCCTGGCGTTCCTCCGCACGCAGGACCCGCTGGTGGCGAGCCAACTCTCGCAGTGCGGCGGCGCCGGCACCGGCTGCGGCTGGTGCGTGCCGTTCCTGAAGAAGCTGTTCGAGCAGCGGGAATTGACCGAATCGGCGGCCGACTACGCGCGCCGCCGCGAGACGTACCGCGAAACGGGCGAACGATTGGACGGATGAAAGTTGGGTCATTCACCGCAGAGATCGCAGAGGACACGGAGAGAAACCAGCAATTCATTTTTTCGAATTTCAAACGGTTTCTCACTCTGCGAACTCCGCGTCCTCCGCGGTGAATACTCTTCAATCGAATCAATAGTGCGGCGGCAGCGCCATGCTCTTCTTCCAGGCCGCGTACCAGATATCCAGCGTGAACTGCGCCCCGGCGCGGCACCGCGCCAGCACGAACGCGCGGCTTTCGTCCGTCGGCGTCTCGAACGCCCCGGCCGCGTCCAGTTCATAGCACTTGTCGATGTGCGTGGAGGATTCCTTCAGGAACGCCATCGCGTGCTTCCAGGGGTCGTCGATCGACTTCGCCTCCAGGCCGCGCGTGATCTCCTCCGGCGTCAGCTTGTGCTTCTCGGGGAAGGCGTCGAGCTTGGCGTGGATGCCGCGCTGCGCCTTCGCCGCCTGCCCCGGCACGACTCGGCCGTCGAAATGGATCGTCGTGTGCAGCGGCATCGACGCGTCCGTCGTGAAGTGCGCGAGCGTGCCGGCGTACACGAGGCACTTCATGCGGATCGATTCGTTGTTCGGGTCGTTGCGGTGGTCGTAGAACGCGGCCGCGAGCTTCTCGTACCCCTCCACGATCGCGTAGGGCAGCAGGCCGACCTTGTTCGGCTCCTTCTTCAGGCCGCGCATCAGGTCCATTCCCTTGAAGCGGCTCTCGGGCGGCAGGTCCTTTCCGTCGAGGTCTTCGAGGTCGAGGTAATGGTCGGCTTGGATGCTCTCGCGAAGGACTTTCAATTCGCGATTCTTCCAGCGGTCCGGGTCGCCGACGAAGTGGGCGAGGTGCTTGCCGCCGGCGCGGAAGAACGCGGGCATCTCGTCGGGCAGCTTGGCGGCGGCCGCCTCGGTGATGCTCTCGTGGCCCTTGACCCACCACGCCGGCGCGACGCCGGCGCAGACGAGCGCGGCGGCGACCGCCAACAGCGAAACATTTCGAACGCGACGCATGGCGCACCTGGGAAAATGGGAAGACTTTGCCGGTGGGGGAAGGCGAATCGACCGGGCAGGGAAAGTTTACCGGATCGGACGGGGCGGGATCGCGAATTTCGCGCGAAGGGGTGGCGCGGCGGCGCGCGGCGCGCCGATGGAAGACGATGGGGACCCGTGGCCAGGGAGGGCGGCGGATGCTTGCGCGTTTTCCGATCGCACTCGCGATCTGCGCCGGACTCGCCTCCGTCGGCGCGGCCGAACCGCCGCGCCTGCTCGATGCCCCCGTTTCGCTCGGCGCCGCGCGGTCCCTCGACCTGCCCGGCGAACCGGCCGACGCCGCGATCCGCCCCGCCTCCGGCGACGTTCCCCCGCGCTCGCGCCCCGTGCTGCTCGGCCGACCGCGCGATTCCCGCGCGCTCGACGCCGCCGACCGGGAGTTCCTGGACGAACGCTCCGACGCCCGGCCGATCGCCCCGTCGCGGCGCGACGAACCGGACGATCTCTTCACGCGGCGGTCGAGCCTCGGCCGCGAACGCGACGACGACCGCACCCGTGCGAGCGCGAAGTTCGGCGACAAGCTCCGCGATTGGCTCGCGCCCGGCGGCGGCCGCGAAACCTGGCTCTTCAGCGATCACGCCTTCGACCAGTTCGCCACGCCGATCTCGAATCCGTTCTTGGCGGAGGACCCGCGCGCCCTCACCGAAGTGCGGCCGATCTTCCTCTACCAGAACGTGCCGTCGCCCCAGCCGAATTTCCAAGGCGGGAACATCTTCTTCTTCGGCGGCCGCGCCAGCCTCGCGCTCACCGAGCGGCTGTCGTTCACCGTCAACAAGCTCGGCGGCCTCGCCCTCGGCGCCAAGAACAAATCGTTCCGGGACAGCGAATTCGGCTTCGCCGAACTCTGGTTCGGCCCGAAGTTCACCTTCTACCGCGACCCGCAGGGCGGCACGCTCGCGTCGGCCGGGGCGATCTTCCAGTTGCCCAGCGGCCCCGCGAAGGTGTTCCAGGACACCGGCAACTTCTCCATCGCGCCCTACGTCAGCGTCGGCAAGACGCTCTGGGAATTCCGCGAACTCGGCAGCTTCAACGGCATCCTGAACGCCGGCTACGCCTTCGCCGGCAACCGCGAACGCAGCGAATACTTCTACGCCACCGCCCACCTCGACTTCGACGTGCGCAACAACCACCGCCTCTATCCCGTGGCGGAACTGAACTGGTTCCAGTACACCCGCAGCGGCTCGACGCAGGCCGTGAGCGGCGAAGGGCACGACCTGTTCAATTTCGGCAGCCGGTCCCGCGGCGCGAGCCTCGTCACCGGCGCGCTCGGGGGGCGCTACAAGATCACCGAGGCGGCGCAGATCGGCGCGGCGTTCGAGCTGCCGCTCTTCGGGAACAAGGACGTGTTCCAATACCGCTTCACGATGGACGTGATCTTCCGGTATTGACCGTCACGTCGGGGCGTCGAGATCCAGGTCCGGCACGGTCTGCGAGACCGCCAGCCGCACGCCGTCCATCAGCGACTCGGCCGTGAACGGCTTCTGGACGAAGCGTCCGTCGCCGAGCGCGATCCCCTGCCGGGCGATTTCCTCCGGCGTGTAGCCGCTCATGTAGATCACGCGGACGTCGGGCCGGAATTGCCGGACGAGCGCCGCCACGTCCGGCCCGCTGAGTTGGGGCATCACGACGTCCGACACGAGCAGGTCGAGGGTCTTCGCTTCGCGGGCGAGCCGCACCGCGTCGGCGACGCCGTCGGCGGCCAGGACGAGGTAGCCGTTTTTCGATAGCACGCGCTTGGCCGTCATTCGCACCATGGCGTCGTCCTCGACGAGCAGCACGGTCCCGCGCGCCGGGATCGGCGTGAGGTCGTCGGACGATGCGCTCGGCGCGTGCGGCGGCGGCAGGTCTTCGGTGCGGCCCGCGGCGGGCAGGTCGATCTCGAAGGTGGTGCCGTGCCCAGGCCGCGAGCGGAAGCGGATTTCGCCGCCGAGCGATTGCACGATGCCGTAGACGGTGGCGAGGCCGAGGCCGGTCCCCTTCCACACGTCTTTCGTCGTGAAGAACGGCTCGAAGATCTTCCGCTGCGTGGCGTCGTCCATGCCGATGCCGGTGTCGACGACCGCGAGCCGGGCGCGGACCGCGCCGTCGTCCTCGACGCGCTCGGTGTGGACGCGGATGGTGCCGCCGCCGGGCATCGCGTCCCGCGCGTTCACCGCGAGGTTCACGATCACCTGGTGCACGAGGCCGATGTCCGCCCGCACCGTCGGCAGGTCGGCGTCGAAGCGCGTCTCGACCGCGACCGTCTCGCCGAGGACGCGGCCGAGCAACCGCACGGCATCCGCGACCGCGACGTTCAAATCCACGGGAACGAGATCGACCGGACGCTGGCGGCTGAACAAGAGCAGTTGCCCCGTCAGCGCCGTGGCGAGCTCGCCGGCGCGGCGGATGTCCGCGACGAGATCGTGCCCCGCGTGGCCGGCGGGCAGCGCCTGGCCGAGCAGCTCCGAGCAGCCGTTGATGACGGTGAGCAGGTTGTTGAAATCGTGGGCGATGCCGCCGGCGAGTTGACCGATCGCCTCGAGCTTCTGGCCGCGGCGCAGGCGCGATTCCAGCTCGGATTCCTTGGCGAAGTGCGCCCGGATTTGTTCCAACTGCCGGCGGACGCGGCCGCGCAGCACGCCGATCCAGCCGACGGAGGCGACGGCGAGCGCGCCCATCGCCACGAACGCGTACCCCCACGGTTCGGGCAGGGCGAACCCGACGAGCAGGGGCGGGGCGGGCGGCAAAGTCGCGCTCCGAGCGGGTTTCGGTCACGCCAGCCAGGCGGGGAGTTCGCCGGCCGGCGGCAACTTCACCACGGAGACGCTGGTGATGTGGTCGTGATTGCCGACTTCCTCGACGGCGGCCGGCGAAGGCACCGTGTCGAGATTCAGCACGCCGATCGCCTCGCCGCCGGGCGTCTGTCGGCCGAGATTCATCGCGGCGATGTTCACCGCGTGCTTTCCGAACGTGCTGCCCATGAAGCCGATCACGCCGGGCCGATCGTGGTGGCTGAACACGAACAGCACGCCGTCGAGATAGGCTTCGAGGCGGTACGCGCCCAGGCGAACCAGCCGCAGGTACTCGTTGCCGAAGAGCGTTCCGGCCGCCGTGTAGGTCTTCTTGTCCGTCTCGACGTCGGCCTGCATCAGCGAAGCGAAGTCGTCCTTCTTGGGGGACGACGAGGAGATGATCTCGATGCCGCGATCGCGGGCCATGACCTCGGCGTTCACGAGGTTCACGCCCGCCATGTGCGACTCCAGCAGCCCCGCCGTGAAGGCGCTCGTCAGCAGCTTCGTCTTCTTGCTCGCGAGGTCGCCCTTGTAGGTCAGCGTCACCTTCTTGATCTGCCCGTGGTTCATCTGCGAATGCAGCAGGCCGAGCCGACGGGCGAGGTCCACGTATTGCTTGAGTTCGTCCAACTCCTTGCGGTCGACCGCCGCCATATTCACGGCGTTCGCGACGATCCCCTTCTGGAGGAAGTTCGCGATCAATTCCGCCGCCTCGATCGCCACCGTCTCCTGCGCCTCGAACGTGGAGGCGCCGAGGTGCGGCGTGAGCACGATGTTCGGCGCGCCGAGCAGCGGATTGTCCGCGACGATCGGCTCGGCGCTGAAGACGTCGATCCCCGCCCCGCCGATCGCCCCGGATTTCAGGGCCTCCGCGAGCGCCGCCTCGTCCACGATGCCGCCGCGCGCCACGTTCAGGATGCGGGCGCCCTTCTTCATCTTCGCCAGTTCGGCCGGGCCGATCAGCGATTTCGTTTCGTCCGTCAGCGGCACGTGGATCGTGAGGAAGTCCACCTCCGGCAGCATCGCCTCGATGGAGGCCGCCGGCTTGTAGCCCATCTCCAGCACCTTTTCCGGCGTCACGAACGGATCGAACGCGAGCACTTTCATCTCGAGGCCGGCGGCGCGCTTCGCCACTTCGCGGCCGATGCGCCCCAGGCCGATCACGCCCAGCGTCTTGCCCGTCACCTGCGTGCCGACGAACTTGTTGCGGTCCCAGCCGCCCTTCTTCATCGTCGCGTCGGCCTGCGGCACCAGCCGCGCCAGGGACATCATCAGCGCGATCGTGTGCTCCGCCGCCGAGACGGTGTTCCCGCCCGGCGTGTTCATCACCACGATCCCCTTGCGCGTCGCCGCCGGCACGTCGATCGTGTCCACGCCGACCCCGGCGCGGGCGATCGCCCGCAGCTTGCCGGGATGCTCCAGCATCGCCGCCGTGATCTTCGCCGCCGAGCGCACGATCACCGCGTCGTAATCCGGCAGGGCCGCCTTCAGTTCGTCGGGCTTCTTGCTCAGCTCCGGCCGGTGGTCCACGGGCACGCCCAGTTTCTTGAGCGTTTCGGCGGCGGCGGCTTCCAGATTGTCGGCGATCAACACGCGGGCCATCGGCGGGGGCACCAATCGAGGTTCGGAATCTATGAACTGTGATTGTATGGGAACTCCAAATCAAGGCGAACGGCACGGCGTGAGCGTGCCGGTGTGGGGCTACTGCACACCGGCACGCTTACGCCGTGCCGTTCGCCAAGACATGCAACACGTCCTCCGCGGTCGCGCCGCCGGCCACCGGCCGACACGTCGGCAGGCCGCGAAACCACGTCAACTGCCGCTTCGCGAACTGCCGAGTCCGCCGCTGGATCAACGCAATCGTCTCCGCCAGCGTCGGCCCGCCCCGCAGGTGTTCCATCAACTCCGCGTACCCCAGCGCCCGCGACGCCTCGCGGCCCATCGGCTTCGCCATCAGCGCGCGGACTTCGTCGAGCCAACCCGCCGCGATCATCGCCTCGACGCGCCGGTCGATCCGCTCGTACAGCACCTCGCGCGGCCATTCGAGCGCGACGCACGGAATCTCCGCCGGCGGCGCGTCCCATGTCCGCTGAAGTTCGCTCAGCGGCGACCCGGTCAGCTCGAACACTTCCAGCGCCCGCACGACGCGGCGGACGTCGTTCGCGTGCAGCTTCGCCCCGAGCTTTGGATCGACGGCGGTGAGCTTCGCATGAAGGAACGCGTTCCCCTTCTCGGCAGCTTCCGCTTCGAGTCGTTGGCGAAGAGCTTCGTCCGATGGTGGCGACTCGAACAATCCGTGCAACAGGGCCTTCAGATAGAACGGCGTGCCACCGACGAAAATCGGCCGATTCCCCCGCGCACGAATCGCTTCGCACGCCTGGCTCGCTCGATCCAGCCACCACGCGACGTTCGCCGATTCGTGCGGCTCCAGCACGTCGATAAGGTGATGCGGCACCCGCGCCCGCTCTGCCGCCATCGGCTTCGCCGTGCCGATGTCGAGGCCGCGATAGACCGTCATCGAATCCATCGCGACGATCTCGCCGCCGATGCGCTCGGCCAATGCGAGCGCGAGCGCCGATTTCCCGCTCGCCGTCGGACCGGTCAGGATCAAGGCTTCGGAGAAAGTGTTCAAAAGCTTTATTAACCACAGAGAGCACAGAGAACACAGAGCGAGAAAGACGATAAGAGATTGTTATCAACAAATCTTCTCTCTGCCTTTCTCTGTGCTCTCTGTGTTCTCCGTGGTTAAAATCTTCTTCATGCACCCCACCCGTCGCGAACTCCTTGCCCGTTGCGGCACCGGCCTGGGCCTACTCGGCCTCGCCGGCGTCATGGCCGATGCCGGCGACGTCGACCCGCTCGCGCCGAAGGCGCCGCCGCTGCCGGCGAAGGCCAAGCGCGTCGTCCACCTCTTCATGAACGGCGGCCCGTCGCAGGTCGACACCTTCGACCCGAAGCCGATGCTCGACAAGCACCACGGCAAGCCGCTCACCGGCTCGAATCTCCGCACCGAACGCAAGACCGGCGCCCCGATGCGCTCGCCCTTCAAGTTCCAGAAGTACGGGAAGTCCGGCATCGAGGTCAGCGAGCTTTTCGCCAAGACGGCCGCCCACATCGATGACATTTGCGTGATCCGCGGCATGCACGCCGACGTGCCGAACCACGAGCCGTCGCTCATGCTCATGAACTGCGGCGACGGCCGCCTGCCGCGCCCCAGCCTCGGAAGCTGGGTCACTTACGGCCTCGGCAGCGAGAACCGCAACCTCCCCGGCTTCGTCGTCATGTGCCCCGGCGGCTACCCGATCGTCACCACGCAGAACTGGCGCTCCGCCTTCCTCCCCGGCGTCTACCAGGGCACCTACCTCGACACCAAGCACACCGACGTCGACAAGCTCGTCGCCCATATCCGCAACACGGAGCTGCCCCTCGAACGCCAGCGCGAACAACTCGACCTGATCCAGGCGCTCAACGAGAAGCACAAGGCGAAGCGGGCCGAGGACGCGAACCTCGAAGCGCGCATCCGCACCTTTGAACTCGCCTTCCGAATGCAGACCGAAGCCGCCGGCGTCTTCGACCTGACGCGCGAGACGAAGCATATCCGCGAACTCTACGGCGAAACGATCCACGGCCGGCAACTGCTCTACGCCCGCCGGTTGCTCGAGCGCGGCGTCCGCGTCGTGCAGCTCTGGAGCGGAGCCGGGCAACCGTGGGACAACCACGACAACCTCGAGAAGCAGCACCGCGAGCTGGCGAAGCAATGGGACGGGCCGATCGCGGCGTTCCTCAGCGACCTCAAGCAACGCGGCCTCTTCGACGACACGCTGATCCTCTGGGGCGGCGAGTTCGGCCGCACGCCGGTCGTGGAATTCCCGGCCCTGAACGGCCGGGACCACAACCATTACGGCTTCACCTGCTGGCTCGCCGGCGGCGGCGCGAAGGGCGGCAAGGTGGTCGGCGCGACCGACGAATTCGGCTTCGCGGCGGTGGAGAACAAGGTCCACGTCCACGACCTGCACGCGACGATGCTGCACCTGCTCGGCTTCGACCACGAGAAGCTGACCTACCGCTACGCCGGCAGGGATTTTCGATTAACG
>CAYVRB010000171.1:0-13645 GCA_964453375.1 uncultured Alcaligenaceae bacterium | reverse complement strand
AACGGCACCGGGCTGGGGCTGTCCATCAGCCACCAGATCGTGGACCAGCACGGCGGCACCATCGCCGCCCACTCCGACGGCCCCGGCCAGGGCAGCGAGTTCACGCTCCGCCTCCCCGTCCGCGCCGTCGCCGTCGAACCGAAGGCGGACGAACCGCCGATCCTGCCCCTGCGACCGTTGCAGCGGGCGGCCTGAGCGCAGCGAAAACCGACGAGGATCGCGAACCGTGAATCCGACGCCGCACCTGAAACTCCGCATCCTGTTCGTCGACGACGAACCGCACCTGCGCGAATTCATGCAGATGGAGTTGCCGCGCCTCGGCCACGACGTCACCGTCTGCCCCGACACGCGCAGCGCCGTCGAAACGCTCAAGCGCGCCGCCTTCGACGCCGCCATCCTCGACCTCAAGATGGAGCACGATACTTCGGGCCTTCAGGTGCTCGCCCACCTCAAGCAGGTGTCGCCCGACACCGAAGCCGTCATCATGACCGGCTACGCCAGCCAGGAGACGACCGTCAACGCCCTGCGGCTCGGCGCGTTCGACTACCTGACCAAACCCTGCAAGCTCGCCGACATCGAAGGGCTGCTCCTCCGCATCGTCGAGAAGAAGAAGCTCAGCAACCACGCCGCCGCGCTCCAGACCCGCGTCGTCGCCGCCGAAGGCCCCGGCCTGCTCGTCGGCGGCAGCCCCGCCATGCGGCCCGTCCAGCAGTTCGTCGAGACCGTCGCCCCCACCGACGCCACCGTCCTCATCACCGGCGAAACCGGCACCGGCAAGGAAGTCGTCGCCCGATCCATCTACAACCAGTCGCACCGCGCCGCGATGCCATTCGTCCCGGTCAACTGCGGCGCCGTCGCCCAGAACCTCGCCGAGAGCGAACTCTTCGGCCACCGCAAAGGCTCCTTCACCGGCGCCGACAAGGACCGCAAGGGGATGTTCGAAGTCGCCAACGGCGGCACGCTCTTCCTCGACGAACTCGGCGAACTGGACAAGAACATCCAGGTGAAGATGCTGCGCTTCCTCGAATCGGGCGAGATCCGCCGCCTCGGCGACACCGAATCGACCACCGCCGACGTCCGCGTCATCTGCGCCACCAACCGCGACCTCAAGAAGGAGATCGCCGACGGGCGCTTCCGCGAAGACCTGCTGTTCCGCCTGAACACCTTCCACATCCACCTGCCGCCGCTGCGCGATCGCGTCGAGGACATCGCGGACCTGGCGCGCCACCTGCTCGCCCGGCACGCCAAGAAGCCGGTCGAGCACGTCATGGGCTTGCTGACGCCCGACGCGCTCGAGACGATGCTCCGCTACTGGTGGCCGGGGAACGTGCGGGAGTTGTCGAACGCGATGGAATACGCGTGGATCGTCAGCGGCGGGCGGCCGATCACGGCGCACCACCTCCCGCACGACGTGCGCACGGGCCGGCAGAACCCGCCGGCGACCCTGCGATTCCCCACCGCGCCGGCGCCCGCGGCCGCGCCCCTTCCGATGCCCGAGCAGCCCCGCGGCAAGACTCTGGAAGACGTCGAGATGGAGTACATCCTGCAGGTGTACGCGAAGAACAACCAGAACAAGCAGGCGACGGCCGCCGAGTTGGGGATCAGCCTGAAGACGCTCTACAACAAACTGCACAAGTACGAGGACGAACGCCAACGCAAGGCGGGGTGAACGCGCCAGGTGGGAACGGCCGTCGGCTTTGAGAGAAGTGTAACCCTAAGACGGCGTCGGGGCTTTCCAGAGTCCGCCCCGACCACCCAATCACTTGATCGCGATCGACGGGATCGAGTCTCGTCGATCGCGTTTGGATGACATCAGCCCGCGTTCGGGCGGCAGCCGCGGAAGTTCTGAAGCACTTCGTGCAAGTCTTCGGTGATCGTCACTTCGTCGTCGAGGAAGTCCTTCACCCACAGGAAGTTCATGCGCTGGGCCATGGCCACGAGCGGGAGCAGGTCGCCGAGCCGAACGTTGACCGACGGCTCCGGCCGCTCCTCGGCATCCCATTCGTCGTCGGCGGCCCGAAACACTTTGAGTTGCGTCGTCATGGCGAATCCTCCGGAACGCGTCGCGGCCCGACTCGAAAACCCCCCATCGAGTTTGCCGCCTTTACCGCATCGACTTCCCGAATTCCCGCGCTTCAGCGGTTTTTCCATCATGCCGCGTCCGTTGGCGAAAGGTGGGTAAGATATTCCACGTGGGCAGACGAACCGTCCGGGGGACGCGATGCGCCGATTCCGATTCGCGGTGTTGGGGTCCGGGGGCTGGGGCACGGCGATGGCCACGCACCTGGCGAAGCTGGGGCACCCCGTGCGCCTCTGGGCCGCCCGGCCGGAGTGGGCCGCCGAACTGGCATCCACGCGCGAGAATACGCGATTGCTGCCCGGCGTCCGCATCCCGGACTCGGTGGAAATCGAACACGAGCCGGCCCGCGCCGTCACGGACGCCGACCTCTGGGCCATCGCCATTCCGACCGCGTTCCTGCGCGTCGCCCTCGCGCCGTTCCGCGCGCATTGCTCCGAATCCGTGCGCCTGCTCAGCCTTGCGAAGGGGATCGAGAACGGCACGTTCCAGCGCCCGACGCTAATCCTGGAGGAACTGTTCGGCGCACGCATCACGGGCGTGCTCAGCGGACCGAGCCACGCGGAGGAGACGGCGCGCGGGCTGCCGACCTCGGTCGTGTCCGCGAGCCGCGATCCCGACTTCGCGCTCGAAGTCCAGGCCGCGTTCGGCAGCGATCGCTTCCGCGTCTACGTGAACCGCGACGTCGTCGGCGTCGAACTCGCCGGCGCGCTCAAGAACGTCCTCGGCATCGCCGCCGGCATCTGCGACGGCCTCGGTTTCGGCGACAACGCCAAGGCCGCGCTCCTCGCGCGCGGCCTCGTCGAGATGACGCGCTTCGGCGTCGCCGCCGGCGCCGACGCCGCCACCCTGGCCGGCCTCGCCGGCGCCGGCGACCTGATCGCCACGTGCTTCAGCCGCCACGGCCGGAACCGCCGCGTCGGCGAACGCCTCGGGAAGGGCGAACCGCTCGCCGACATCCTCGCCGGGCCGACGGTGGCCGAGGGCGTCTGGACGGCGCGCAGCGTCGCGGAGTGGGCCAAGGCGCGGAACATCGAAACGCCGATCATGACGGCCGTATACGAGGTGCTGCATGCGGGGAAGGCCCCGCTCGCGGCCGTGCGCGACCTGATGACGCGGCGCGTCGGGGAGGAGAGCGAATGCTGAAGATCGCGTTCAAGGAATGGGCCGCCGTTTGTCGGGCGCTCGCCGACGGCACGCAGACTGTCATCCTCCGCAAGGGGGGCATCGCCGAGGTCGGCGGAATATTCCAGCCGGAGCATTCCCGCTTCTGGCTCTATCCCACGCATTACCACGAGCAGCATCGCCAAGGCATTCGGCCCAACGCGATGAGCTACCTCGACGCGGCCGAGGCCGAGCCGCGTACGCCGGGCACGCTGCGATTCTCGCACTTCGTGGACGTGGCGAGCGTCGCCTTCGTGACGGACCTCGATCGCGCGCACACGCTCGCCGAGTGGCACATCTGGACGCCCGAGACGGTGGAACAGCGGTTCCGATACCGCTCACCCGGGCTGTACGTCCTCGCGGTGCGCGTTCAGGCCGTGCCGGAGGTGAGCGTCCCGGAACTGCCGGGTTATGAAGGGTGCAAGACTTGGGTGGAGCTGGATCGGGAACTGAACGATGCAGGGACACCGGTTGTCGCCGAAGACGAGTTCGCTCGACGTCTCACGGCGATCCGCGCACGGCTGACCGGATCGCCGTGACGAGCGCGTCGTCCTGCGAATCGAAGACCGTGCGCGGATCGAATAGGACGCGTCCGTTCTTGAGGCGCGCGAGCACCGCCGGGACGCCGACGCGGAGGCGCCGCGCGAATTCCTCTTCTCCAATCCCCTTGGCGGCTAAAGCGAGGACCACGGTGGGAATCGCCTGGTCCGGCAGCGATCCGCCGCCAACGTAGGCGATGTCGTCGAGCACCTCGCAACTCGCGAATCCTTCGATTTCGCGAAGCCGTTCCGCGAGCCGTTCGCATCGGGTCCGCAGTTCGTCCGTCGGCGTCGTCAGCATCCTCAGCACCGGCACCTCGGCGAAGACTTGCACGGGATCGCGGTACGCCGCGAGCGTCGCCTCCAGGGCCGCGAGCGCCATCTTGTCGAGGCGCACCGCGCGCATCAGCGGGTCTTTCTCGATGGCGTCGATCCAGCGCTTCTTCCCGGCGATCATTCCCGCCTGCGGTCCGCCGAGCAACTTGTCCCCGCTGAAGAGCACCACGTCCGCCCCGGCGCGGATTCCCGTTCCGACGAGCGGCTCGTCCGGGAAACCGAGGGCGGCGAAGTCGACGGCCGCGCCGCTGCCGACGTCGTCGATGACGGGCACGCCGTGCTTGCGGCCGATCGCCGCGAGTTCCTCGACGCCGACCGCTTGCGTGAAGCCGCGGAGCTTGTAGTTGCTGGCGTGGACGCGCAGGATCGCGCCGGTGTTCGGGCCGATGGCGTTCTCGTAGTCGGCGGCGCGCGTGATGTTCGTGGTGCCGACTTCTCGGAGCGTTGCCCCGCTCACTTCGAGGATTTCCGGGATGCGGAAGCTGCCGCCGATCTCGACGAGCTGCCCGCGCGAGACGATGACCTCCTTGCCGGCCGCGAGCGCGCGGAGCGCGATCACCGTGGCGGCGGCGCAGTTGTTGACGGCCGTGGCGGCCTCGGCGCCCGTAATGCGACAAATCCCTTCGCGCACGGCGTCTTGGCGCGAGGAGCGTTCGCCGGTGGCGAGGTCGAGCTCGAGGTTGAGGTAGCCGCGCGCCGCGTCGTACGCCGCGCGGGCGGCGGACTCGGCCATCGGCGCCCGGCCGAGGTTCGTATGCAGCACGATGCCGGTCGCGTTGATGACCGGCCGCAGCTTCGATGGATTCAACGAATGAAGCGACGCGACGACGCGCTCGGCGATCGCGGCGGGCGATGGCGGCTCGGAAACGGCGTTCGCCGCGATCCCGGCCCGCAAGCGGTCGAGTTCGCGGCGAATCGTTTCAACGATGATCTCGCGGGAAAAGGCCGCAAGGGAGCCGGTCAATTCCGGGCGTTCCAGCAATTCCGTCACGGATGGCAAAAGGCGATAAGGGTTGGTCATGCGCCGGCGTCGGGTTTGGCCTTGATTACCACGGCCATCTTATCACCCGGGCCGCCGTTGCGGATCACGCGCACGATGTCGTCCGCAGAGAATCCGCGCTCGAGCATCTCCTTTTTCAGGATCGCGTTCTGTTCGGCGACGCGCACCTTGCGCCATTCTTCCATCACCGAATAGACGATCAGCCAGAGGATGCCGAGCACGATCGCGAGGACGGGAATGATGTTCTTGGCGATGGCGGCTTCGAACGATCCTTCGAAGGAGGACCCGGCGGCGGACTGCGCGAAGAGCGGAAGCGCGGCGAGCGACATGGCAAGCCCTCGTTCGGTGGGGATGCACGCTATTCGATGCATCGTACCCGGCATTTGAGCGTCGAAGAATTAATTTCCGTCCCGCGGGGCGAACCGGCGCAGGAACCGCACGCTCGCGGCGAGGTCGTCGAGGCGCTTCGCGCCGACGGTCCGTTCGATCGTCAGGTAGCCGCGATAGTCGATCGCTTCGAGCGTCGCGATGGCGGCCATCCATTCGATGTCGCCGGCGCCGACCGGCACTTCCTCGGGGAGGGCGTTCGCGGCGGACCGCTTCGCGTCCCGCGCGTGCGCGTGCCCGATCCGCCCCGCGAGCGCCATCGCCGCCTTCAGCGGATCGTGGCCGTTGACGAGGAAGTTCGCCGGGTCGAAGTTCACCGCGAGGGCGCCGGTGTCGTAGGTCGCGAGGTAGTCCTTGAGCGCGGTCGCGTCGTCGAGGCCGGCTTCGAGGCAGACGACGGTGCCGACGCGGTCGCCGTGCGCCGCGAGGGCGAGCAGCGATTCGCGCAGCGCGTCCGCCGCCGGCGATTCCGGCGCCGGCAGCTTCGGGAACGGCACCACGACCTTCCGCGCGCCGAGGTCGTAGGCGAGCTGCATCGCGTTGCGGATGTTCTCGAGCCGCTTCTGCTGGTCCTCCGGCGAATCGAGGCCGCGCCGCAGCGGGCAGCCGATCGCGCAGAGTTCGAGGTTGAAGGAGCGCAGGAGATTCTTGAATTCGCGGCGGCCGGTGTCGCCGAGCGAGTTCGCGGCGAGCGCGCCGACGCCGTCGGCCTGCACGCCGTCGACGGCCCACTTCGACGCCTGCTCCACCGCGGCGCGGATCGGCAGGCCCGTCGATTCCGCCACGATGCCCAACTGAAAACGGTTCATGCGGTCAGCGCCGGTTCGGGGACGAGGAATTCGGTGAACGGCTTCACGCTGCGCCGGAACGCCTCGACGGGCAGGCTCACGGTGCCCCACTTCGGGCTGCGCCGCCGCATCGCCGCCCGGTACGCCGTCACGTCCACGGCGCGCATCAGGTACGCGTGCTCGCGGAAGGAGAAGAGGTCCTTGGTGTCGGTCGGGAGCACGAACGGCGGCCGGATCTGGTACGCGAACGCGAGAACGCCGCGGAAGCCGTCGCCGAGCACGGCCGCCCAGCGCTCGAGGCCGTCCACGTCGTCGAGCGTGGTCCAGTTCTGCCAGGTCATCACCGGCTTCGCGAGCGTGCCGCCGGGATACTTGCGGCCCTTCACGTCCACGACGAGCTTGGCGTCCTTCGGCCCCACGATGATGAAATCCAGCGATTTGACGTCGACGTCGCCGAAGAGCGTGCGCTTCGCTTCGTCCACCGCGATGAACGGGATGGACCGCGCCCGCAGGAACGCCTCGAACGCGGCTTCGTAGTGGTTGTCGCGCTTCATGGTTGCGACTCTTCGTTTTGCATTTTTCGTTGGTCGTTTTGCATTGGTCCGGTCATGGTCCGATCAATGCAAAATGGGAAACGAAAAACTCAAAATGGGAACCCGAGCATCGTCGCCACGGCCTTCGTGAAATCGCCTATCGGAACGGTCGTTTCCTCTTTCTTCATCAAGTCCTTCACCTTCACCGTCCCGTTCGCGATTTCCTGCTCGCCGGCGATCACGCCGACGCGGTGGCCGCGCTTCTCGGCGTATTGGAACTGCTGGCCCAGTTTCTTCGCGTCGGGATAGACCTCCGTCGCGATCCCGGCATCGCGCAGCGTCTTCGCCATTCGTTGATACTCGCCGAGTAATCCCGCATCGAGTTGAAGGATCAAGACCTGCGCCGGCGACGACGCGCCGGTCAGCCACGGGTGCTTCAGTTCCTCCATCGCGGCGAGCAGGCGGTCCACGCCGAGCGAGCCACCGACGCCGGGGAGCACCTGCTTCGTGTAGAGGCTCGCGAGGTTGTCGTAGCGACCGCCGGAGCAGACGGAACCGATCGCGGGCAGATCGAGCAGGAACGTCTCGAAGATGATGCCGGTGTAGTATTCGAGCCCGCGGGCGATGCTGAGGTCGAGTTTGATGCGATCGTCCGGGATGCCGAGATTCGATGCGACCAGCAGGAGATCGCTCAGGCGAAGCATGCCTTCCATGCCGGTCTTGTTTTCCGCTCCTTTCAGTCGCTCAAACAGGGCCGAAAGAACTTGTTTGTTCGAACCGGAGACCTCGGCCAATGCGAGTACCTGGCCCGCTTGTTCGGTAGTCACGTTAGCTTCCGTTACCATCTCTTCGATCACCTTTTCGCGGCCGATCTTGGCGAGCTTGTCCAGCGAGCGGAGCAGGGCGGCGGCGCGGTCCGCGATACCGAATGATTGCAGCAGGCCGTTCAGAATCGCCCGGCTGTTCACGCGAATCTCGAATCGCGGAATCTCCAGTTTCGTGAACAGTTCGTTCACCACGAGGATCGTCTCGATGTCGCTGGCGTTCGACATGGTGCCGATGATGTCGAAGTCGCACTGCCAGAACTCGCGGTAGCGGCCCTGGCCGGGGCGCTCGCCGCGCCAGACGGGGCCCATCGCATAGCGCTTGAACGGCGTGCCGAGTTCGTTGATGTTCTTCGCGGCGAAGCGGGCGAACGGGACCGTCAGGTCGAACCGCAGGCCCATCTCCTCCTTCTCCTGCTTCGCGCCGCGCACGCGGTAGACGAGCTTGTCCGACTCGTCGCCGCCCTTGCCGAGCAGCACGTCGAGCGATTCGCACGCCGGCGTGTCGATCGGGGCGAAACCGAAGGAGCGGTACACCTCGCGCGCCGTCTGGAGGATGCGTTCGCGCGGGATCATGACCGCCGGCGAATAGTCGCGGAAGCCGCTCATCGTGCGCGGTTCGATCAGTCTGCTCAAGGGAATCTCACTTGTTGCGGTAGCGGGCGCTGACGCGCTCCATGAATCGGCGTTCCTCGTCGGTCAGGGCGTTCTTGCCCTGCTTGGCGATCTTGTCGAGCAGCGCGTCCATGCGCAGGTCGTCCTGGACGCGCTGGTCGCTTTCGCGCTGGATTCTGCGGGCCTTGCGCGCGTCGAGCCAGCCGCGGATCATCCCCTTGCGCTTGGGCCGGGGCGGTGGCGGGTCGTCGCGTTCGAGGCTGGTGTAGCCTTGCGAGAAGTCGTAGCCGAAGGCGCCGCGCTCGGTTTCGGCCTCCATCGCCATGGTGCGGTAGCAGTTGATCGCGATGAAGAGCGCGAGGCCGACGAGGATGGTTTCGTTGGCGAAGAGGGAAATGCCCAGCATGACGGCGGCGGCGCCGTAGCCGACGTAGCAGGCGGTGATGGTCGCGGAGCGATAGTCGCCGCGGTCCCACAGGATCGCGTGCAGCATTCGGCCGCCGTCCATCGGGAACGCCGGAATGAGCACGTTGAACAGGAACAGCCACCAACTCATCCAGCAGACGCGCCAATTCCAGACGGCCCAGCCGGGCAGCAGCGGCTTCTCGGAGTCGATTTCGACGATCGGATCTCCCTTCGGGTCGGCGGGCAGGCGCACGGTCATCGCGCCGTAGACGCTCGTGAGCGTCTGGCCGTCGCTGAGTTGGTGCGTCGGCGTTCGGTACGGATCGCCGAACGGGTTCAGCGCCTTGAGCGGGGAATAGCCGCCGACGAGGAAGAGCACGGCGCACGCGAGGCAGATGACGAGGTTGACGGCCGGCCCCGCGGCGGCGACGAGGAAATGCGGTCGCGGGGCGTGCGGCACTTCGACGTACGCCAGCCCGCCGAGCGGCCAGAGCAGGATCTCGCTCGCCTCGCCGCCGACCCGCCGCGCCGCGAAGCAATGGCCGTATTCGTGCAGCAGCACGATCCCGAACACGATCCCGACACTGAGCATGAAGAGGTCGAACCACCAGAAGACGCCCTTCGTCTCGTGCATGAGGCGGAGGAACATCGGGATGGTGATGAGGAGGAAGAGGAGGTGGACCTTCACACCGATGCCGAACGCGCGGTACAGCGGGATCGCCCATTTCATCGGATCGTGCATCGTGCGCCCCGTTCTCCCCGCCGTGGTCGGCCGTGAACTGGCATCTTATCATCGCGGTACTGGCCCTTCAACGAACGGGACCGCCGCCATGCCCCGCGAAGTCGTCCACGTCGGCCGCCGGATCCGCGTCGAAGTCGACACAAGCGTCGCCCCGGACGGCACGATCATCCGTCGCGACATGATCTTCCACCCCGGCGCGGTGGTGATCCTGCCGGTGTTGGATCGCGATCACGTCTGCCTGCTGCGGAACCACCGCTACGTGCTGGGAGAGACGCTCTGGGAAGTTCCGGCGGGCACGCTCGAACCGGGCGAACCGCTCGAAGCCTGCGCCCGGCGCGAGTTGCTCGAGGAGACCGGCTACACGGCCGCGACGTGGACCTATCGCGGCTACCTTTACGCGTCGCCGGGGGTGCTGGACGAGAAGCTGCACCTGTTCGTGGCCGAGAATCTGACCCCCGGACCGCCGCGCCCCGAGGCGGACGAATCGCTGGAACCGGTGACGGTGCGGCTAGCCGACGCGATCCGAATGTGCCTCTCCGGCGAGATCAAGGACGCGAAGACGGTGACGTCGCTCTTGCTGTGGGACAAAGAAAGGGGACTGTCACCTTTTTAAATACGCGATTTAATCACTTCACGCTTGTGAAACAAGCAATTCGAGATAAATACCGGCAATAAAAAAGGTGACAGTCCCCTTTTAATCGTCCTTCAAGTCGCGGAACAGGTCGGGCTTGCCGAACTGGGTTGGGTCGAACGTGCCGCGCGCCTCCGCCTCCAGGATGCGGATGCGGGCTTCCATCTCGCGGACCTTCGCCTCCAGCCGCGCGATGGTGCCTTCCAGGTTGTCACTCTTCCTCGGCCGTGGCACTTCGGGATAGTCGAGTTGCCGCTGCAACGCCGCGAACAGGAACAGCGGATCGCGGCCCCGGCTCGCCTTCGCGATTTTCCCCTCCTTGATGCCGAAAATCGGCTCCACCGGCGGACGGTAGTCCGGCTGCGAACGGCGTTGGTCCTCCACATATAGCTCGGAGCGCACGTAGACGAGTTCGGCGAAGTCGAACGTGCCGGCGCTGCGGCGGACGAGGCCGATGTAGTGCTTCCAGTTCTCGTCGAAGCGCGGATCGCCGGCGGACGCCTTCAGCCCCTCGTCGTAGCCGAGCTTGTTCCGCGCGATCGTCTCGAAGTGGAAGACGAACAGCCCCTGCGGCGTGACGTTGCGCGCCTTGTACGCCGCTTCGCGTTCGAGGACGAGCAGCGCCACGGGCATGGTGAACTTGCGTTTCTCGTCTTCGGCCATGCGAACGAGGAAGGCTTGGAACGGGGTGAAGTAGTGGCCGAGCCGCTCGAACGCCGGGCCGAGCACGCCGGCGTGGCGGATCTCCGCGGCGAGGAACTGCACGGCCATCGGCAGCTTCGTCGTCGACAGCAACTCCTCGTGCGCGCGGCCCAGGATGTCCTGCGCCGGCACGTTCTCGACGATCCGGTCCCGGAATAATCGGAAGAAGTAGGCCTGTTCGACGCATTCGTCGCGGTCGAGCGGTTCGGTCATGCCGCCATGTTACCGAACCGGCCGCGAATGCGAAGATGGAGCGATTACGCCGCGGATAGCGTTCCCTCGCAATGTTTGCGGAGCGACGGCGGCGCGGGATTCGCGGTCGGGGAGGATGGGGAATCCACGGCGAAGCCGCCGCGCCGCGTTGGATTCTCCCGATTCGCCGGGCACACTGAAGATGAGTTGCATTCTCGGAAGGACGCTCCGAGTCTGAAATCGCCAGGATGCCCGAAGGCGCGGGGGAACAATGACCCGATTCTCGCTCGGTTTCGCGATCGCGATGCTCGGCACGGCCCTGAACGCGGGAACCGCGTCGGCGGCGCACTGCGGCTTCTCGCGCTTCCCCGGCGCGTGCCTGTCCGCGGCGCAGTGCGCGCCCGTCGTCGAGGCGCGCGTCCACTACCGCACCGTCGTCGAAAACCACAGCGAAGTCCGCTATCGGCCCGTCGCCAAGACGACGTGGCAGCCGGAACACTACACGGTCAATCGCCCGATCTACGAGAACCACGTCGAGGCGGTGCCGTACACGGTGAACCGCACGGTCGTCGAACCGGTGGACCAGGTGCAAAGCTACACCGTGAACCGGCCGGTGTACGAGCAGCACGTCCGCGAACAGCGCTACACGGTCCAGAATGCGGTGCCGCGGACGTACACCGTCGCGATCCCATATTCGACCTACCGCACCGTGACGGAGCAGCACGTGCGGCAGGTGCCGTACACCGTGATGCGCCCGGTGACGCAGGAATATCAGGTTCAAATCCCGTATTCGACGTGGCACCCGGTCTACGAGCAGCACGTTCGCACGCATTCCTACACCGTCAACCGTCCGGTGGTGGAGGAGTACCAGGTTCCCGAAACCTACACGACCTATCGCCAGGTCCACGAGACGCACTACCGCCAGCAGCAGTACACGACGTACCGCACGCACGTGGAGGCGTACCAAGTGCCCGTGACGCACTACTCCGTGCACCCGGTGTACGAGCAGCACGTGCGCGAGCATCGCTACACGACGTACCGAACCGAGACGCAGAGCTATCAGGTGCCGGTGACGTACCACACGATGCGGCCGGTGTACGAGCAGCACGTGGCGAACTATCCGGTGACGATGTGCCGCGAGGAGACGGACTGGGTGACGCAGACGCGCACGAGCTACGTGTGCGAGCCAGTGACGACGGAGCGGATGGTGACGGTGGCGGGCGTGCGTTACGAGACGGTGCAGGAATACATCCCCGGCCCGGTCATTACCAAGTGCGTGCGGCTGCCCGGTACGTGCGTCTTCGATCCGTGCACGTGCACGAGCCGCTACTGCCCCGGCCCCGTGGTTCAGCAGCAGGTGCAATGCCCCGGCCGAACGGTGTGCCGGACGGTGTGCGTGCCGACGACCGAATGCCGGAAGGTGTGCGAGACGCATTACGTCCGCAAGCCGGTGTGCACGACGGTGCAGGTGCCGGTGAAGCGCGTGGTGCCGTACACGGTGATGCGTCAGCGATGCTACACGACGTGCAAGATGGTGCGCGAGGAGCACGTGCGGATGGTGACAAAGACGCACTGCTACCGCGTGCCGGAGGAACGGTGCGTGCAGGTGCCGTACACGACCTGCCGGATGGAGCGCCGGGAACACACGCAAATGGTGACGCGGCACCGGTGCTACCGGGTGCCGGAAACGCATTGCCGGACGATTCCGTACACGACGTGCCGGACGGTGCCGGAGTGCCACACGCGAATGGTGACGCGCCGCCGCTGCTACAGCGTGCCCGAGACGAAGTGCGTGCAGGTGCCGTACACGACCTGCCGGATGGTGCGGCAGGACCACGTGCGCTGCGAGACGCGGCGGCGCTGCTACAGCGTGCCCGAGACGCACGTGCGCTGCGTGCCGTACACGGTCTGCCGGAAGGTGCGCGAGGACCACGTGCGGCACGAGACGCGCTGTGCGGTGGATTACGTTCCGCAGGAATGCGTGCGGTACGTGCCGTACACGACCTGCCGGATGGTGCCGGAATGCCACCAGCGCGTGGTGCGGAGCTACGTGACGAAGTGCGTGCCGCAGACCTGCGTGCGGTACGTGAATCGGACAACGTGTCGGATGGAGCCGGTGCGGATGTGCCGGATGGTGCCGGTGACGACGTGCGAGATGGTGCCGTACTGCGTGAACTATTGCGTCCGCCGCTGCGTGCCGGTCTGCGTGCCGGGGTGCCCGTAAGCGATCAGAAGGAAGTCTTTCAACAGCCCGTCGTTTCGACGGGCTGTTTCATTTTTCGATCGCCCGTTCGAGATCCGATTCCGATTTCCCCGCGAGCATCGTCTGGACGGCCGCGTTCATGTGGAGCTCCGCGAGCGGCGAGGTCGCCTGGCCGAACGCCGTCACGGCTTGCTGGAGCGCCGTCGGATCGCTCCCCGCCAGCGCCCGATGCACGTCCGCCGTCGCCGCGTCGATTCTCGACCGTTCTTCCGCGGTTAATCCGGCGCCGCTCGCCGCGAGCGCCTTTGCGGCGTGCCGCAGGTCGGCCTCGGCCTTGTTCTTGTACTCGATCCACTGCCGTGCCCGGAAATCGCCGTGCGCGTGCTCGACGCTCTGGAGCACGAGCGCTTCGACATCCTCGCGCGAAAGCCCATGCGCCGCACGCACCTCCACGGACGAATGCTGCCCGCTGCGCCGTTCCACCGCGCTCACCTTCAACATCGCGTT
>CAYVRB010000170.1:0-13700 GCA_964453375.1 uncultured Alcaligenaceae bacterium | reverse complement strand
CGGAGATGCCGGTCAACCGCTCGACGGTCGCGGGATCACTGGTGAGCACGGCGCGGCGGACCGCCTCGAAACCGTTGGTGCGATCCGCGATGAACTTCGCGTCGATCAGTTTTTCTTCGATCGCGACGAACAGCAGGCCGTTGGCGAGCGCGAGATCGGTGCCGGGCGTGATCGGCAGATGCAGGTCGGCGGCCTGCGCGGTGGCGGTGCGGCGCGGGTCGGCGACCACGAGCCGGCCGCCGTTCGCCTTCTGCTTCTCGAACCACTGCATAATCGGCGGAAGCGTGTCGGCGGCGTTCGCGCCCACGAGCAGGATGACCTCGGCCTTCTCGATGTCCGCCACGGGAAACGGCAGGCCGCGATCGATGCCGAAGGCGCGGTTGCCGGCCGCCGCCGCGCTCGACATGCAGAATCGGCCGTTGTAGTCGATGTTCGCGGTGCCGACGGCGACGCGGGCGAACTTGCCGAGCAGGTACGCCTTCTCGTTCGTGAGGGCGCCCGATCCGAACAGGCCGACCGCGTTCGCGCCGTGCCGGTCCCGGATCTTTCGGATGCCGTCGGCCACGACGTCGAGCGCGTCGTCCCAATCGGCGGGTTGAAGCGATCCGGTCGCGTTCCGAATCAGCGGCGTCGTCAATCGCGCGGGGTGGATCATGAGGCTGGCGGACGACCAGCCCTTGATGCAGAGTTGTCCGTTGTTGACCGGGAAGTGCGGGTCGCCGGACACCGTCCAGCCTTGGCCCGTCGAACTCTCCGGCATCAGGATGCCGCACTGGTACGCGCAGTACGGGCAGTGCGTGCGGACCGCCAGCGGCTGCGGATCGGGCGTTCGGATTCGGAGCGGCAGCGCCGTCACGGGTTCGGTCTCAAGTCGCCGGTCGCGTCCGAGGCGGTCCGCGGTGCGGATCCGTTCGGCCACGACGGCGCGGGAGCGGGGCAGTCGCATCGCCCCACTACGCAGTCGGAATGCCAGAACGGGATTTATTTCGGGATGCGGAGAATTCCCGTCGAAATCGTTGGAAATAAGGGCGTTTCCAAGGTGCATCACTCTTCTGAAAGAAACGTGCGTCGTTGCTTCCTGACGCGCGGCGGCGCAGGCGACGCCGGTTACTCGCGCAGGAATCCTTAGCTTCGCGGTCGAGTTGATGATCGCCGGACTCGTCTGGTCAACCCCATCGGAATCGTCTATCGTCGTGGCCCCGGAAGGACTCTCGGCATGGCGAATTCGCGCGCACTCCACTACCTGTTGCTCGCCGCGGTCCTGGCGATCGTGACGCTGCCGAACCTCGGAGCGCCCTCGCTCTGGGACGTGGACGAAGGCGTGAACGTCGGCTGCACGCGCGAGATGATGGAGAGCGGCACTTGGGTCGTGCCGACGTTCAACGGCGAGCTGCGCACCGCGAAGCCGGTGATGCTCTACTGGATCCAGCGCATCTCCTTTCTGACGTTCGGCATGGACGAATGGGCGGCCCGATTTCCGGCCGTGCTACTGGGGCTGGGCACGGTGCTGCTGACGTACGAACTGGCGCGCCGCATGTTCGACGCCGGCACCGCGCTGCTCGCCGGCGTCGCGCTCGCCACCGCCATCGAGTTCTGCAAGCTCTCCCACGCCGCCACGCCGGACGCGCCGCTGATCTTCTTCATCACTCTGACGCTCTACCTCTTTTGGATCGGCCACGAGCACGGCGGCCGCGCCTGGTTCTATCCCGCCGCGATCGCCAGCGCCTTCGCGATGCTCACCAAAGGCCCCGTCGGCCTCGCCATGCCCGGCCTCATCGTGGTCCTCTACTTCGCCTGGAATCGCGAACTCAAACGCTTCCTCGACTGGCGGCTCCTCCGCGCGATCCTGCTCTGGCTGCTCGTCGCGGCGCCGTGGTACGGCCTCGTCATCTCCGAGACGCGCGGCGCGTACTTCGCCTTCTTCAAGAACGAAAACGCGGGTCGCTTCCTGAACGCGATGGAAGGGCACCGCGGGCCGATCGTCTACTACGTCGGCGCCCTGTTCGCCTTCTTCGCGCCCTGGTGCGCGTTCCTGGGCGCGGCGGTCTGGTACGGCGTGCGCGCCGCGATGCCGAAGGCGCCGAGCGCCGCCGGCGGCCTGCCGATGGCGGACGCGCGGGCGCATCGCTTCCTGCTCTGCTGGGCCGGCGCGTACCTCGTCTTCTTCTCCTTCGCCGCCACGAAGCTGCCGAACTACATCGCCCCGCTCTACCCGGCCATCGCGATCCTGACGGCGCGGTTCCTCACGCGCTGGCAACTCGGCGACCTCGCGGTGCCCCGGTGGGTCATGCCCGTCGGCATCATCGGCGTCGCCGCCTTCGGTGCCGCCCTGCTCGCCGGCCTGCTGATCGCCAGCGGAACGCTGCCCGCGAATCTCAAGGGCCTACGCATCATGCCGTCGCTCGCCGCCTGGGCCTGGATCGGCGGCGTGCCCATCGCCGCCGCCGCAGCGATGGCGGCCGCGCTTGCGGCGGGTCGGCGCGATCTGCTGTTGGCGTCGTTCGTCGCCGGAACGATCGTCACCATCGGTTCGCTGGCCGCGTTCGTCGTGCCGCAGGTGGACGCCTACAAGGCGCCGAAGGCGCTCGTGTTGGAAAGCGGCGCGCACGATATCGACCGCGAGGCCCGCGTCGGCAGCTTCGACTACACGCAGCCGAGCGTGACGCACTACGTCGGCCGCAAGGTCGATCGGATCGCGGACGCGGAGTCCGCCCGACGCTACCTGGCCATGCCGTTGCCGGTCTACCTCTTCGTGCCCGCGAAGACGTGGGACGAGCAACTCGCCGGCCGCGTGCCCACGCCGCATCGCGTCGCCGCCCGCAAGTACGATTTCCTCCGCGACGGCGACATCCTCGTCGTGACGAATCAGTGAGGCCCCCCATGATCGCCATCACCGGAGCGGCCGGCTTCATCGGCGCGAATCTCGCCCATCGGCTGAATGCCGAGCACGAATTGCTGCTCGTTGATCTCACCTCGCCTCCGTGTCACGTCCCGAATTGGGCGGGATTGAAAATGGGGCCTGTGTGCAATCGCGACGAGTTCCTGGCCCATCTGGAAGCGAAGCGCTGGCGGCCCGACGCCATCTTCCACCTCGGCGCATGCAGCTCCACCACCGAGACGAACTGGGACTACCTCCGCGAGAACAACCTCGAATACACGAAACGCCTCTGGACCTGGTGCGTTCGCAACGAACGGCCCTTCCTCTACGCCTCCAGTGCCGCGACCTACGGCGACGGATCGAACGGCTTCGACGACCGCACGCCGCCGACCGCGCTGACGCCGCTCAACCTCTACGGCAAGAGCAAGAACGATTTCGACATCTGGGCGCTCGAACAGAAGGAAACGCCGCCGCGCTGGGCCGGGCTGAAGTTCTTCAACGTCTACGGCCCGCGCGAGGCGCACAAGGGCCGCATGGCCAGCGTCGTCTTCCAGACCTACCGCCAGATCCAGGCCACCGGCGGGATGAAGCTCTTCCGCTCCACCGATCCGAAGTACGCCGACGGCGGCCAACTTCGCGACTTCGTCTTCGTCGACGACTGCGTCGACCACCTGCTCTGGCTTTGGACGAACCCGCACTCCGGCGGCGTCTACAACTCCGGCACCGGCCGTGCCCGCTCCTTCCACGACCTCGCGAAGGCCGTGTTCGTTGCCCTCGGTCGCGAGCCTAATATCTCCTTCATCGACATGCCCGCCGACCTCGCGAAGCAGTATCAGAACTTCACCCAGGCCGACACGACCAAGCTCCGAAGCGTCGGCTGCGACACGCCCGCGACGAGCCTCGAGGACGGCGTGCGAAAAACCGTCGACTGGCTCCGGGACCATTCCTGAAATCCGATTAGGATAATCCCCGAACCGGGCCTTGGGGCGCCCGGCGCTTCCAACCGGGGATCGGCATGTCGGGACAACGCTTGGCGGGCAAGGTCGCGATCGTCACGGGTTCGGCGCGGGGAATCGGCGCGGCCATCGCCGCCCGCTACGCCGCCGAGGGGGCGAAGGTCGTCGTCAACTACTCTCGCAGCGCCGCGGAGGCGAACGCCGTCGTCGAGGCCATTCGTTCCACGGGCGGCGCGGCCATCACCGTCCAGGCCGACGTCGGCAAGACCGCCGAGATCGCCCCTCTCTTCGACGCGACCCTGAAGACCTACGGCCGGCTGGACATCCTCGTCAACAACGCCGCGATCATGCAGCGACGCTTTCTTATGGACGTGACACCAGAGGAGTTCGACGCCCACTTCGCCGTGAACGTCCGCGGCTACTTCCTCTGCTGCCAGCGGGCGGCGGCCGCGATGGGCGCCGGCGGCAGCATCATCAATGTCGGCAGCGCCATCAGCCGCATGGCCTACCCCGGCGCCGTCGTCTATTCCGCCACCAAGGGCGCGATCGACGTCATGACCCGCGTGCTGGCCGCCGAGCTGGGACCGAAAGGCATCCGCGTGAACGTGCTCGCCCCCGGCTCCACGCGCACCGACATGAACAGCGAGAAGAGCGGCAAGACGAAGGAGGAGGAGGCGCAGGAGATCGCGCTGACGGCCCTGCGCCGGATCGGCGAGTGCGACGACATCGCCGACGCCGCCGTCTTCCTCGCCGCCGACGAATCCCGCTGGGTCACCGGCACCTGGCTGGACGTCTCGGGCGGGATCCGGCTGTGAAAAGAATAATCTGAGTCGTTCTCGACCGCATTCGTTCGTCGGGAGATTGGCTTGATTACCATGGCTCAACTGCAGGCACTCGTCACATCGCGCGAGTCCGAAACGCTTGAATTCAAAAAGACCAACGGCGAACGTCGGGAGGCGATGCACGATCTCTGCGCGTTCCTCAATCACCGGGGCGGACGAGTCCTTTTCGGAGTCGATCCTACCGGCCGAATACTTGGACAGCAGGTCTCTGAACGGACAATCGAGGAAATCGCACAAGAAATCCAGCTTATCGAGCCTCCGGTGTTCCCACAGATCGATTGCATCGACGTCCGAACTGGACTCCAAGTGGTCTCGGTTCAAGTCGCAACAGGTCCCAATCGACCATACAGCTACAAAAACCAAGCCTACAAGCGGGTCGGAAACACCAGTCTCAAGATGAGCCGGGACGAGTACAACCGAATTCTGATCGAACGCGTCCACGGCGAACGACGATGGGAAACCGAACCGGCGGAAGGGTGGGGTGTTGCGGATCTCTACCCGGAGGAGCTTACGCGAACCGTGGACGAGGCGATTCGACGCGGCCGATTGACCGACCCTGGCACGCGCGATCCAACGGAACTGCTCCGGGGGATGGGTTTGATGAAAGGCGGCCAACTCCTTCGGGCCGCGATTGTACTTTTTGGAAAACGAACTCGCCTCGAATCGGACTTCCCGCAATGCATGATCCGCTTGGCGAAATTTAAGGGGAACGACAAGACCGAGTTTCTTGACAACCGGCAAATAACTGGAAACGCGTTCCGCCTTTTGAAACGCGCCGAACAGTTTCTTCGTGAGAACTTGCCAATCGCGGGCCGGGTCGTTCCAGAACTATTCGAACGAATTGACGAGCCGATATATCCACCGGTCGCTCTTCGCGAAGCCCTTGCCAATGCGATCTGCCATCGAGATTACAGCATCGGTGGCGGATCGGTCGCGGTAGCGATTTATCAAGATCGTCTCGAGATTTCTTCCTCTGGCATTTTGCACTTCGAGCTGACGGCCGAAAAGCTATTCGAGCCTCACGAATCGCTACCTTGGAATCCACTGATCGCAAGAGTATTCCATCGCCGTGGCATCATCGAATCGTGGGGCCGTGGAACGATCAAGATGGCGGAATTAGCCGAGCGGGCAGGATTGCCCCGACCCGAGATCGAAGAAGCCGCAGGCTGCGTCATCGTTCGGTTTCGTCCGAGTCGGTACATTCCTCCGCGACAGGTCAAGCAAGATCTGACGGAACGACAACAAGCTATCCTCAGACATCTGTCCTCGAAGCGTTTTGGAGTCGCGCGTGGCGAAATCGCAGAGGCCTTGGGCTTTGCAGGGCTCGCAGTGCGTGACGACTTACATCACCTCCGATCTCTTGGATTGGTTGACACTTACGGCCACGGGCGAGGGGCCGTATGGCGGCTCGAACGTCCAAATAAGTCCTAATCAGGTTCTATTCACGTCCTAATCGGGTTCTATTCCCGAAATCGTCGCAAATAATGCAATTGAAGCAACTTACAGAAACCATTTGCCCCGCCGCCCCGCATCCGGGATGATCGAGCCATCTTCCCGGCGGAGGTTCCTCCCATGCGCATCGGTCACTGGCAGCTCGAGGCGATCACCGGCGAGTTCGACGCCAACCTCGCGAAGGTCGTGAAAGGGCTCGAACGCGCCGACAAGGAGCGCGTCGAGATCGTCTGCTTCCCCGAATGCTTCCTCACCGGCTACCCGGATAAGGAGGAGATCGTGCGCAAGTCGGCGTTCGCCGTCGATTCGCCACGGATGATGAAACTGTTGGACAAGACCGCGAAATTCGAGGCGACGTACATCGTCGGCTTCAACGAGACTCGCGGGGCGGACCTCTACAACACCGCCGTCGTCGTGCAGAAGGGGCACATCCTCGGCACCTACAGCAAGTGCGCCGCCTACATGAAGTTCCACAAGCAAGGGCGCGAATTCCCGGTCTTCGAGCGGTCCGGCGTGAAGTTCGGCGTCATCATCTGCGCCGACGGCGGGTACATCGAACCGGCGCGCATCCTCGCGCTCAAGGGGGCTCGCATCGTGTTCGCCCCGCACTTCAACTTCATCGGAGCGAAGGGCCTCATCAACCATTTCCAGTACGTACGGGCGGACCACATCGCTCGGGCCGTTGAGAACGACGTGCACTTCGTGCGCGGCAACAACGTGGTGCTGAACAAGGACCCGGGCCTGAGCTACGACGGCGTCGGCTACGGCGACAGCTACATCATGGATCCGGCCGGCGAGATGCTCGTGCGCAGCCGGCGACACAAGGAGGACTTCCTGTTCGCGGACGTCGACCCCGCGCCGACCGATCGCGGCTGGGGCATGGGCCGCTCGCTCTGGAGCGCACGCGAGTTCGGCGCGATGCTGGCGGACGCGGCGAAGGGGAAGAAGTAGCCGCCATCACTTCGGTTTGATCTTACCCAGCAGCTCGTCCTTGCTGCTTTTGAACGTGAACGCGTCCAGCACCGTCACGAACAGCTCCGGGTCGACCACCATACTGTGCAGGTGCACGCCGGCGGGCACACGATCGCGGTCGAAGCTGAACGTCGCGAGCAGATCCTTCGCCTGCGCGCTGGTGATGCGCGTCGTCTTCGGCAGCGCCTCGAGATACTTCCGCTTGCCGTCGTCGAACGATTGATCCTTGATCCCCTTCAGCAACTTCGCAAAGTCATCCTTCGACAGACCGACCACCGGTGCGTTCGCCGCGAGATCGACCTGCAAGTCCTTCGCGGCCAATTCGGCACGGCCGATCAATAACTCCAGTTTCTCGCGCGTCGTCTTGTCGGAGACGCCCTTCAGCAGGCCGCGGGCCTCCCTCAGGTCCGCGGCGATCTTCGCGGCTGCGGTCTCCTGCGGTGATTTCCTGCGGGGCGGCTCCTTTTGAGCGGCCGCAAGGAGGGAGACGCCGAGAATCGCGAACGAAGCGAGCACGATCTTCATGGGGCACCCGGAGTTCAGGGGGAATTCTTGAGAATGCGCTCCATCCACTGGCGGATTTCGCCGAGCGCGGCCTCGTGCGCGAGGTGGACGTTCGGCAGGCCGGCGCCGTGCTTGCGCTCGTCCACGACCAACATGCCGCGGGTCAGTTCGCCCTTCGTCTCGACGTCCACGCACTTGTCCTCGACGCCGATCGAGCCGGGCAGCGCCACGGCCGCGACGGCGAGCACGTCCTTGAGGTGGAAGCCCTCGATGCCGTACAGGTTCGAGCTGGCGCGGATGCCGTAGGGCACGACTTGCCGCAGGAACCGGCAAGTCTTCGAGTCGGGGTTCGGCAGGTCGAGCAACTCGGTCGGGGAGAGCACGAGCTGGCGCGTCACGTCCAGCGGGATGAGCATCGGATGCAGGCCGGCGTTCACCACGGTCCGCGCCGCCTCGGGATCGACGGCCAGGTGGAATTCGCTCGTCGGCCCGGCGTTGCCCGGCTCCCGGTGGGTGCCGCCGATCACGACCAACCGCTCGATCAGGCCCGCGAGTTCGGCGTCGCGCGCCAGCGCGTGCGCGAGCGTCGTCATCGGCCCGAGGCAGACGACCGCGACCTCGCGCGGATGGGCGCGCACGAGCTCCACGAGCGCCTTGTCGCCAGTCGGGTACTGGCTTTTCGTGGAGACGGGGAACTGGATGCCGCCGAGGCCGCCAGGGCCGTGCAGCGCCGTGCCGTCGCGATCGTACTTGACGGGCACGGCGGAGGCGGTGCGCGGCCATTTCTTCGGATCGAGTTGATCGATCAGGATCATGGCGTTCGCGGTGGCCTGCTCGGCGGACACGTTGCCGGCGCAGGGGATCAGGCCGATCACGTCCAAGTTCGGATCGTGGAGGGCGAGTGCGACCGCGAAGGCGGTGTCGATGCCGGGGTCGGCGATCAGGATGGTTTTGCGGGCCATGAAGCCCCTCGGGAGTCCGAACCAGCGACGGGACGGTCATTCTACCGCATCGCGACGAGTTGTTCCAGCACCGATCGGGCCGCGCCGGCGCGGAGGGCGGCGTCGGCCTTCGCCACACCGTCGCGCAGGTTCGGCGCGGCGTCGGCGGTCCAGAGCGCGGCGGCGGCGTTCGCGAGCACGATGCGCCGCGCCGGCCCGTCCCGCGCGTCCAGCACGCCGCGCACGATCGCCGCGCTCGACGCCGGACCGTCGGCGCGGATCGATTCCAGGCTCACCGGTTCCAACCCGAAATCGGCGGCCGTCCAGACGGCGGTCGTGAACGATTCCCCTTCGACGATGCGCACGGTGGTCGGCGCCGCGAGGCTGACTTCGTCCAGGCCGTCGTCGCCGTTGACGAGCACGGTGCGGCGGGCGCCGAGCCGGGCGGCGGCGAGCGCGAGCGGCTCGAGGAGTTCGCGCTTGCCGACGCCGAGGAGTTGGAAGTCGGCGTTCGCCGGATTCGCCAGCGGGCCGAGGAGGTTGAAGATGGTGCGCAGCCCCATCGCGCGGCGGAGCTTGGCGACGTGCTTCATGCCGTCGTGGAACTGCGGGGCGAAGCAGAACGCGAAGCCGACGCGATCGAGGCAGCGCTGCGCCCATTCGGGGCCGGATTCGATGGGGACGCCGAGTTCGCGGAGGACGTCGGCGCTGCCGGAGCGGCTGGAGACGGCGCGGTTGCCGTGCTTGACGACGGGCACGCCGCAGGCGGCGACGACGAGCGCGGTGGCGGTGCTGATGTTGAAGGTGCCGGAGTCGTCGCCGCCGGTGCCGCAGGTGTCGAGCACGGGGGCGGAGACCGGCACGAGGCGGATCATCCGCTCGCGCAGCACGGCGGCGGCGGCGGCGATCTCGACGCCCGTTTCGCCCTTCATCCGCAGGGCCGTGAGGAAGCTCGCGGCGAAGGCGTCTTCGACGCGCCCCGCGAGCAGGTCGCGGAACGCGGCCGCGACGAGGCCCGCGTCGAGTTCGGCGCGCGCCAGCAGCGCGGTCATCGCGTCCGAATACCAGTCTGGTCGCGCTGCGTCCACGGGGTGCCCGTCGAGGTCGGATAGCGGAAGATTAGGGAAAAAATGGAAAAACGCCGGATTCGGCGTGCATTTTCCGGTCGTCGTACATATACTTTCATACATATTGCACAAGTGTTGCGGCCGGAGGCCCGCGAGCGGTCGCCGGCCGGCGCAAGCCCGACGCCCGAGGAGCCTGCCGTGAGCGACGCCACGCTGACCACCAAGCAACAGCGCATCTACGACTTCATCTGCCACCACATCCAATCGAGCGGCTACCCGCCCACGATCCGCGACATCTGCAAGCGGTTCGGCATCGTCTCGCCCAACGGCGTGATGTGCCACCTCAAGGCCCTCGAAAAGAAGGGCAAGATCAACCGCAACCCGAACCTCTCGCGCGGCATCACGATCCAGGGCGTGAACGCCGGCGGCTACAGCCTGCCCCTCCTCGGCGTCGTCGCCGCCGGCAAGGCGATCGAAGCCCTCGAACTGGACGACCGCCTCGAAATCCGCGACCTCTTCCCGAACGAGAACGTCTACGCCCTCAAGGTTCGCGGCAACTCGATGATCGAGGGCCACATCGCCGAGGGCGACTACGTCCTCATCAAGAAGCAGGAGACGGCCGACAACGGCGCCAAAGTCGTGGCGATGGTCGAGAAGGCGATGACGCTGAAGAAGTACTACCGCCGCCGGGATCACGTCGAACTCCAGCCGATGAACTCGACGATGGCGTCGATCAAGGTCGACCCCGTGAAGCAGGACGTGCAGATCCTCGGCGTGCTGGTCGGCGTCGTGCGGAAGTGCTGATATGAAGAATGGCCCGCCGAAGACGCCGACCTTCGGACGCTGATGAAGAAGATAAATGCGATCATTTCTGATCTTCTTGATCTGCGTCCGAAGGTTCGCGTCATCCGCGGGCCGATAACCGCTTGATCGATTCGATGCTTGCATCGAACACCGATTCCGAGGAATATGAATCCTCCTTGGGAATCGAGCCGATGATCGTCGATGTCCACAGCCACTTCTGGCAGTATCCCCGCGATTTCTCCGACTCCTTTCGCGAGCAGGCCAAGCGGGCGCGGGCCGGAGTCGAAGTCGATCTCACCGTCCGCCACGACGACTACCAAGCCAGTTCCGTCCCCGGCGTTCGTACCGTCGTCTTCGGCGGCAAGGCCAAGCTCTCCGGCGTCTGGGTCGATGATCGCACGATCGCCGAGTACGTGGCGAAGCATCCGGAGCAGTACATCGGATTCCTCTCGGTCGATCCCACGCAGGATGGATGGGAGAAGGAGCTACGCGATGGGCACGAGACGCTCGGCCTGCGCGGCATCAAACTGTTGCCGATGTACGCCGGGTTCCGGCCGGACGACGAGCGGCTCGATTCACTCTGGCGATACGCCGCGAAACACCGACTTCCCGTATTACTCCACACCGGCACCACATTCGTCGCGCAGGCGCCGCTCGAATGCACGCTGCCGCGCCACGTGGACGCCGCCGCGATCCGCCACCAGGACGTCACGATGATCCTCGCGCACCTCTCGCATCCCTACGAGGGCGAATGCGTCGCCACGATTCGCAAGCATCAGAACCTCTTCGCCGACATCAGCGCCCTGCACTACCGGCCGTTCCAGCTCTATCAGAGCCTGATGCTCGTGCAAGAATACGGCGTCTGGGACAAGGTGCTCTTCGGCACCGATTATCCCTTCACCACGGTGCGGGCGACCATCGACGGTTTGCGTAAGCTGAACGCCATGCTCGACGGCACCGCCCTGCCCCGCCTCGATACCGCGAAGATCGAGGCGATGATCCACCGCGATTCACTCCCGCTGCTCGGACTCGATTGACACCATGAAGATCGCGCGCATCGAAACGCACGTCTGCCACGCCCGGATGCGGAACTGGATCTTCGTCAAGGTCGTCACGGACCAGGACGGCCTCTTCGGCTGGGGCGAAGCCACGCTCGAATGGCACACCCGCGGCGTCGTCGGCTCCATCGAGGACCTCGCCGAGCTGATCGTCGGCGAAGACCCGACCCGCGTCGAGCACCTCTGGCAGATGATGCACCGCCAGCACTTCTGGCACGGCAATGGAATCACCCGCGCCACGGCCATCGCCGGGATCGACATCGCCCTCTGGGACATTCTCGGCAAGGTCGCCGGCTTGCCTTTGTCGAAGCTCTGGGGCGGCCCGGTGCGCGACCACGTGCGCACCTACTGCCACCTCGGCGGCGGCAAGATGGAAGACTTCTACGAGACGGCGGCCGAGGACGCGAAGCGGTTCGCCGACCTGGCGCGGCAGGCCGTCGCGGACGGGTTCACGGCGTTCAAGACGATGGCGGTGCCGCCGACGATGCCGCTGGAAGGCTTGAAGCCGATCCGCGCCGCCGAGGCCGCCGTGCGGGCGATGCGCGAGGCGGTCGGCGAAGCCTACGACATCATGGTCGATGGCCACGCGCGGCCGTCACCGGCGATGGGGATGCAGTTCGCGAAGGCGCTCGAGCCGTACGGACTCTATTTTCTCGAGGAGCCATGTTGGCCGGAGTCGGTGCAGGGATTGGCCGCGATCAACGCGGCCGTCTCGACGCCGATCGCGACCGGCGAGCGCGTCACGCACATGGCCGCGTTCCGCGACCTCTTCGACGCGCGGGCCTGCGAGGTCTGCCAGCTCGACATCACGCACTGCGGCGGCTTCACGGAGGCCCGGCGGATCGCGGCGCTCGCGGAGTCGCACCGCATTGCGCTCGCGCCGCACAACCCGCAGGGGCCGGTGAGCACGGCCGCGTCGCTCGAATTCGGCTTCAGCCAGCCGAGCTATATCATCTGCGAGACGGTGCACGCCGACGTATCTTGGCGGGCCGACGTGGTGGAGGAAGGCTTCACGGTCGAGGCGAAGGGCCGCATCGTGAAGCCGAATACCAAGCCCGGACTCGGCGTCACGATCAACGAAGCCGAAGTGAAGAAACACCCGTTTCAGCAAGAGTTGCCGCAGCGGGTCTTCTACTCGGACGGCGGCGTCGGCGACTGGTGACCGTTTTTCATTTTGGGTTGCTCGTTTTGCATTGGTCCGAGGATGTCGAGACCAACGCAAAACGAACAACTCAAAATGAAAAAGGACAAGACCGGATTCTGGGGATCGTCCACACGCCGTTCACGGGGACTGGTGACCGTTTTTCATTTTGAGTTGATCGTTTTGCATTGGTCCGAGGATGTCGAGACCAACGCAAAACGAACAACCCAAAATGAAAAAGGACAAGACCGGATTCTGGGGATCGTCCACACGCCGTTCACGGGGACTGGTGACCGTTTTTCATTTTGAGTTGATCGTTTTGCATTGGTCCGAGGATGCCGGGACCAACGCAAAACGAACAACCCAAAATGAAAAAGGATTTCTTCGATCGAGGTATCGGAATGTCTCACGGCATTCGGGGCATACTCCCCATCGTCCACACGCCGTTCGCGGACGCTGACGAAATCGACGTTGCCGCGCTCAAGCGCGAGATCGACTGGGCCTTCGCGCAAGGTTCCGATGGCGTCGGCACCGGCATGGTCTCCGAGATCATGCGGCTGACCTACGCCGAACGGATCGCCTACGCGGATACGCTCGTCGAGCTGACCGCCGGCCGCGGCGCCGTGTTCATGGCCGTCGGCGCCGAGAGCACGAAGCAGGCGATGGAATACTCGAAGGCGGCCGAGCGATCCGGCTGCGATGCGGTGATGGCCGTGCCGCCGCTGACGGCGAAGCTGAACGAAGCCTCGATGACCGAGCACTTCCGCGCCATCGCCGACGCCATCGCGATCCCGCTGATCGTGCAAGACGCTTCCAGCTACGTCGGCCAGGCGATCCCGCTCGGCGTCTACGTCAAACTGCTCGAACACTACGGGCCGGAGAAGATCCTCTTCAAGCCGGAGGCCGCGCCGAACGGGCCGAACATCTCCGCGCTGCGCGATGCGACCGTCGGGAACGCCCGCATCTTCGAAGGCTCCGGCGGCATCTACTCCATCGACAGCCACCGCCGTGGCATCGCCGGCACCATGCCCGGCGTGGACGTGCTCGACGGCGTCGCCGCGCTCTGGCGCGCCCTCGAACGCGGC
>CAYVRB010000169.1:0-13754 GCA_964453375.1 uncultured Alcaligenaceae bacterium | reverse complement strand
AAGCTGAACGGACAGGCCGGACCCAAATTACTCGCCGGGGTGTGAACGATTACGCGTGGGAATGGCTTCGAGGGAGTTCACAGCAGAACGTAGGTGTTTCGGGAGGCACTGCCGCAGGCGATACCGGCTTCCTCAATGCGACAAGCCCGGTCGCGGGAGAGGAATGGCGAGTGAGAGAGACAGTGACATGGTTGCACGGAAATCCACCCAACACAACAACGCTCACGGGTGATTCCGCGGCAATCACTCCATAATGTCATCTTTCCGATGCGGGCGGCGAGGTCTGCGCTGCCCGTGTCAACGATTGCCCATGCAGTTTTCGTGTATTTCGTCCGATGCAGTACCGACTAATGGTTGGCAGCATTCACTCACGTCGCCATTTCGTCCAACAGATACACCAGCGAGGAAATGCCGTGAAATCTTACGATGGGCTACTAGCGGATAAGTCTCGATCGGGTATTTCGTTGATCGAGCTGATCGTGATTATTGGAATCATGGCAGTGCTTACCGGAGTTGTATTGGTGGGCGTGCAAAAAGCGCGCGAGGCGGCAACACGAGCCCAAAATATGAATCATTTGCGCCAGCTGATCCATGGCGTACATATGGTTGCCGCGGAGAAGGACGAGATGATCACCGGATTGACGAAATCCACCATGCAGGGGATCAAGATCGCCTATGGTACGAATTCCATGTATTGGAGAATGATACCTTATGTGCATGGGCCGCGCGTTCACCGCGAAAACATGTCGGTGGATGACATGAATGATTTCATCAGTCCTCATGTCAAGGTCTTTCGTAACCCGGCCGATCCGAGTTGGGACTACGATTCCCGACAAATGCCGACTCGCGGCAAAATCAGTTACGCAATCAACATGACGGCGTTCGATGGCTCGATCAGTCTGATTTCCTCGATACCGGACGGCGCCAGCGGCACGATCGCGATCGGCGACAAATATTTTTCCAAGTGTCGCTCGGATTCGACCGGACCGATTACTTCGAATATCTATACGCACGTCTTCGATCCGAGGGACTTCATGCCAAACACGAGTGTCCCATACGGGAAGCACCGACCGACGTTCGCCGACGCCGGTTGGAAAGACGTATTGCCGGTGGTCGATCCAAAGACTGGCACGACTCGGCCCTCCGTGCCCGGCAAGACGTTCCAGGTGCAGCCCCGCCCCGAAGACGTCGATCCCAGCATCCTTCAGACGGCGTTCCAAGCCGGACTGACGGTGGCCATGTTCGACGGCAGCGTGCGCACGATTCGGCCGGGGATCGACGAGACCATCTTCTGGGCGCTCGTCACGCCGCGCGGGGGCGAGGTGGCCTCGCTCGACTGATCGGCCCCTACAATTCCCGCATGGACGCCCCCGCGATTCGCACCGTCGGCCTCACGCGCACGTACCGCAAGCCCCGCAAGGGATGGTTCCGCAAAGCCAAGCCGGACGACGCCAAGGAGTTCGTCGCCCTCGCCGGCGTCGACCTCGAAGTGCGGCCCGGCGAACTCTTCGGCCTGCTCGGCCCCAACGGCGCCGGCAAGACCACGCTCATCAAGATCCTCACCACCCTGCTCGCGCCCACCGCCGGTAGCGCCCAGGTCGACGGCCTCGACGTCGTGACGCAGGCGAAGCCGCTCCGCCCGCGCATCAACATGGTGTCGGGCGGCGAGACCAGCGGCTACGGCATCCTCAACGTCCGCGAAAACCTCTGGCTTTTCAGCCGCATCTACGGCGTCCCCAACGACCTCGTCGCGCAGCGCATCGATCGGATGCTCGACATCGTCGGCCTGACCGAGAAGGCGAACTCCCGCCTCAGCCACCTTTCCACGGGGCAGCGGCAGAAGATGAACTTCTGCCGCGGCTTCATCACCGATCCGAAGATCCTCTTCCTCGACGAACCGACGCTCGGCCTGGACGTGACGGCGGCGCGCACCATCCGCGCGTTCATCAAGGACTGGATGAAGGAAGACCCCGCCCGCACGATGCTGCTCACCACCCACTACATGGCCGAGGCGGACGAACTGTGCGATCGGCTGGCGATCATCGACCAAGGGAAGTTGCTGGCGTGCGACACGCCGGCGAACCTGAAGCGGAAGGTGCAGGAGCACCCGATCTTCGAGTTGTCGCTCGCGCCGGGCACCGATCAGACGGCCGACGTGGCGAAGCTGCCGGGCGTCCGGCAGGCGACGCGAGCCGAGACGCCGACGCACGTGAACCTGAAGGTGATCCTCGACGGCGACGCGGCGATCGGCGGCGTCGTGCAGGCGGTCATCGCCGGCGGCGGGCACATCCAGACGCTCAAGAAGGTGGAGCCGACGCTGGAAGACGCGTTCATCGAACTGGTCGGCCACGGAATCGACTGACGCTGAAAAAGGGGACTGGCACCTTTTCCCAAGGCGGAAAAGGTGCCAGTCCCCTTTTTCAGCGTCAGCCCTTCTCCGATTCCTTTTTCACGTACTCCTTGAACGCGCCCATGTTGTACGAGAGGAACATGAAGGCCGCGTGCAGCGCCTGGTAGGTCTCGTCTTCCGGGTCGTCGGCGTAGTCCTTGCGCAGGGCGTAGAGGCGCGCGAGCAACTGATCGGCGGTCAAGGTCATCGGCGGTCTCCGTTCGCGTGGCCGTTCTTGGCGATCTTCGATTGGATCGCGTCCAACTCCGCCTGGAGGCGTTCGTTCTCCGACTGCGCGGTGCTCAAGGCCGCTCCCAACTCCGAGGCGCGACGAGCCGCTTCCTCCGCTCGGCGCGCCGCTTCCTGCGCTCGGCGCGCCGAAGCGTCCGCGCGACGGTTGGCCCGTTCGGCCTCGCGTTCCGACTCCGTCAGCAGCGGCCGACCGGTCGCCGAGTCGAAGAAGCGGATCATCTTGCCGTCGCGTTCCATCGAAACGCCGAGCACCTTGCTGGCGAGCCGTCCGCGGACCGGCGCGATCGGCGCGAAATCGTTTCGGGATCGGCGCAAGCCGTAGAAGCTGGGGTTCAGGTATTCTTCGTACGGGTCGAACAGGAAGTATTCCTTCACCTTCCAGATGTCGCGGTAGATTTTCAGTTTGACGCCGAGGTCTTCCGCCTGGGTCGATTTCGACGTGAACTCGAAGACCACCGAGGGGAAGACGCCTTCTTCCCAAACCTTGTAGGTCTCGCGGAGTCGGTTCGGGACGCCGAACGCGACGAAGCCATCCGGGGCGAGCGAGCGATTCGGCTGACCCTCTTCGTAGTACACGAAGAGGTTGCCGGCGACGTAGACGTCGTCCCGGTCGCCGAACCAGTCCTTCAATCGCTGGCGGGTGTCGAGGATCAGGTTGATGTGGTAATCCGTTTCGGCCATGGGGCGTCCGTCCGACGCGGGATAGTCGATGGCGGCCAACGTGCGGGTGGGCATTGGTCGTCCCCCTTTCGCGGGTGGTCGTCGCCATTGTAGCAGCCTTGACAATCGTGTTCCGGCGGTGCTAGAACCGGGCGATGATCGCAAGGACGAGCGAACCCCTCCGCGCCTGGTTCCAGGGGTGGGACCTGATCGCGACGGCGCTGGCGTGGCTGGCGGCGGACTTCGTCCGCCTGCGGTCGGGCTGGCTGCCGATCACGGCGCCGGACGCGCCGCCGTTCGCGCAGTGCCTCGGCCAGTTGCCGCTGGTGCTGCTGCTCGGCGTCGTGGCGTATCGCGTCTCGCAGATGTACGACGTGACGCGGCTGTCGCGGTTCCGCGAGGAACTGTACCACGTCCTGAAGGGCGTGGCGCTGCTGTCGCTGCTCGCCGTCGCGATCACGTTCGCGATGCAGTCGCCCTACCGGCCGCGGATGGTCTTCGCGCTCTTCGTGCCGCTGGCCGTAGTCGGTATCGTGCTGGCGCGGCGGCTGTCGTGGTTCGCCCTCGGCCGACTCCGCGCCCGCGGCTACAACCAGAGCCACGCGCTCATCGTCGGCACCGGCCGCCTCGCCCGCACCACCGCCCGCACCCTCGACGCCGCCGCCTGGATGGGCATCCAGACCGTCGGCTACGTCGACGACGAACCCGGCCGCCGCGTCGGCGAGGTCCCCGTCGTCGGCACGATCGCCGACCTACCCCGGCTCGTCGAGGAGCACCACGTCGAGCACGTCTTCATCGCCCTGCCGATGAACCGCTACGCCGAGGTGCGCCAGGCGTTCGACCGGCTCTCGCAGACGACCCTCGAAATTCGCCTCGTCGCCGACGCGCCCGCCATGTCGGCGCTCTCGCTGACGACCACGAACCTCCACGGCATGACCGTCATCGGCCTGCGCGAGAACCGGCACTTCGGCGTCAACATCGCCATCAAGCGCGTCATGGACGTGACGCTCGCGCTCGTCGGCCTCGTCGTGCTCTCGCCGGTGTTGATCCTGATCGCGATCCTCGTGAAGCTCTCCAGCCGGGGGCCGGTGTTTTACCGGCAGGAGCGCTGCTCGCTGGACGGGCGGACGTTCCCGATGTTGAAGTTCCGCTCGATGCGGCCGGACGCCGAGGCGAAGACCGGCGCGGTCTGGACGTCGAAGAACGATCCGCGCTGCACGCGGATCGGCGCGTTCCTGCGGAAGACGAACCTGGACGAACTCCCGCAACTGTTCAACGTGCTGCGCGGGGACATGAGCCTCGTCGGCCCGCGACCGGAGCGGCCGGTCTTCGTCGATCGCTTCAAGCAGACGATCCCGAACTACATGGCGCGGCACGCCGTGAAGGCCGGGCTGACCGGTTGGGCGCAGGTGAACGGTTGGCGCGGCAACTCGTCCCTGCGGCGCCGCATCCAGTTCGACCTCTACTACATCGCCCACTGGAATCCATTCTTCGACCTGCGGATCATGTTCCTGACCGTGCTGACGATGGTGTTCAAGCGCCAATCGCACGCGTATTGAGCGGCTCATCTCGGCGATTCCGGCCCGAAGCGGCAGCCGTCCGCGATCGGGTGGCCGCGAAGGAACTCCTCGGCCGTCATCCGCTTCTTCCCGGCGGGCTGGAGTTCGGCGATCGCCAGCAACGTTCCGGCGCCGCCGATGACGGTGAGTTCGTGGAGAGTCTCGCGGGGATACGACCAGTTCGGCAGATTCTTGATCGGCGGGAAGATCGTTCCGTGGGGAATATCCGGACCCGAATACACGCCGGTTCCGTCGATGCGATTCACGATCACCCGCATCGGCTCCTTGCCGGGGCGGTGGAAGAACGTGTACGCCGTCGGGAACGGTTGCATGGCGCGGACGTGGCGGGCGATCTCCTCGGCCGGCTTCGACCAATCGATCAGGCCCATCTCCTTCGTCAGTTTCGGGGCCTTCGTCACGAGCGCGGGGTCCTGCTTCGTTCCCGTCACGGGGCCGAGCTTCATGCGCTGCACCACGTCGAGGCCGAGCTTCGCACCTAAGGGAGCCAAGCGCGTTTCGAGTTCGCCGGCGGTTTCCGTGGGAAGAATATCGAGCGTCTCCTGCGCGAGCATGTCGCCGGAATCGAGGCCGGGGGTGATGCGGATGATCGTGACGCCGGTTTGCGTCTCGCCCTTCCAGATGGCGTAGGCGACCGGGGCGGCGCCGCGGTATTTCGGCAGCAGCGACGCGTGGACGTTGATCATCCCCAACGTCGGCGCGGCGATCACGTCCGGCTTCAGGATCTGCCCGTAGGCCGCGACCACGACGAGGTCCGGTGCGAAGGCCTTCAGTTGTGCCAGTCCATCCGGCGTGTTGATGCTCGCCGGCTGGATGACGGGAATGCCCGCCGCCGCCGCGATTGCCGCCATCCCCTTACCGACTTGCCGCGATGCGCCGGTCTTCCGGCCGACCTCGCGCTGCGGTTGCGTGACGAGGCCGACAACGGTCTCCTTCGCCGCGAGCAGCGCCTCGAACGTCGGCTCCGCGAACGTGCCGGTCCCCATCATCACGATGCGCATTACAGCTTCGGCTCCATGTCCGGCGGCAGCAGGCCGCGCTTCTTGTCGTCGTCGAACTCGACCATCAGATTGTGGATGTCGTTGCGGCTGCCGAAGCGCTGGAGCGGGCCCATCTTGTCGATGAACAGCACGCCGTTGAGGTGGTCGATCTCGTGCTGCCAGATGCGCGCCGCGAGTTCCGAGCAGACCATTTCGTTCGCGCGGCCGTCGAGGTCGTAGTACTGCACCTTCACCGTCTTCGCCCGCCGGATGTCCTGGTAGAGGCCGGGGAAGCTCAGGCAGCCTTCGCGGTCCTTCTCAATTCCCTTCGATTCGAGGATGACCGGATTGATGGCGACGACTTCCATGTCCTTGCGTTCGGCTTCCCCTTCGAAGTTCAGCACGATCATGCGGTAGTCGAGCGTGACCTGCGGGGCGGCGAGGCCGAGGCCTTCGCGCTGGTACATGAGGTCGAGCATCGCGCCGGCGGCGAGGCGCACGTCCTTGTCGATGCTCGCGACCGGCTTGCACTTCGCCCGCAGCGCGGGATGCGGATAGTTCACGATCTTCATCGTCGGTTCCGGGGTCCTTCGGGTTCGTTGATTATAGCGTTCTGGAGAATAATCGTGGCCTTCGAGGGGCCGGCGCGGCACACTAGCGGCATCCCGCCGGAGGTTTCCCATGCGAGCCATTCTCTCCCTCGCGCTGTTCGCCGTCGTTCCGTACCTCGCCGCCGCCGACAAGCCGCCGGTGATCAAGGAGGAAGGGCAGCCCGTCGCCGCCAACGCCGAGCGCGTGGTGAAGTCGCTCGACTTCCTCGGCACGCCGCTGCCGAAGGAGCTGACGAAGTCGCTGACCGCCGCCATCGAGAAGCAGGACGCGGCCGAGATTCAGAAACTGCTGGACGACCGCGTGCTCTTCATGGTGAGCATCAATCCCGAAGCGCGCGTGAAGGTGGCGCGCGGCCCGGGCGACGCCGTCCTGCAACAGTCCGGCTGGACGCCCGTGCTCGTGAAGGTGACGAACGAATCGACCGTGAAGAAGCAGCTCGTGATCGGCAGCCCGCAATCGGGCACGGTCTACTCCGGCCAGGGCCGCCAGGCGCGCGACCCGAAGGATGATCCGAACATCGTGAAGCGCTTCGCCCAACTCGAAATGTTCCAGTCGCCGCCGATGACGAAGAATCTCAGCGGCCTGAAGGTGGAGTACGCCCTCGCGCTGATCTATTCGAGCGAAGCGGGCAAGCGGGAGATCACGACGACGTTCGACATCGGCCAGGGGAACCAGGACCTCGGCTTCCGCGCCGAGGTGCCGGTGGTCTTCGACGTGAAGCCGGCGATCCCCGTGAAACTCAAAGTGTTGGACTTCGACGACAAGCCGACGACCGGCCGGTTCATCTTCAAGGACGCCGCCGGGCACGTCTACCCGCCGCAGGCGAAGCGGCTCGGCGCGGACCTCTTCTTCCAGCAGCAGATCTACCGCGCCGACGGCGGCACCGTGCTGCTCCCGCCGGGCGTGTTCACCGTCGAGTACGGCCGCGGGCCCGAGTACAAAGTTGTCTCTCGCAAAGTGACGATCGAACCCGGCGCGACGCTCGAGTTCAAGCTCCAACGCTGGATCAACCCAGCCGACTTCGGTTACTGGAGCGGCGACCACCACATCCACGCCGCCGGCTGCCAACACTACACGAACCCGACCGAAGGCATCCTCCCCGAAGAGATGTACCTTCACGTCAAGGGCGAAGGCCTGAACGTCGGCTGCTGCCTGACGTGGGGTCCGTGCTACGACTACCAGCGGAAGTTCTTCGACTCGAAGCCGTGGGAGCGGAGCGAACCGCACACGGTGCTGAAGTACGACGTGGAGGTCAGCGGCTTCGGGTCGCAATCGCTGGGACACGTCAATCTCTTGAACCTGAACGATCAGACCTATCCCGGCTCCGACGGCACGAAGCTCAAAGGCTGGCCGACCTGGACGACGCCGCTGATGAAGTGGGCCAAGGCGCAGGGCGGTGTGACCGGCTACGCGCACTCCGGCAACGGCCTCGGCGTGAACCCGGAGGCGAGCACGCGCCGGCTCTTCGTCGCGCTCGACAAGGGGACCAAGGGGCACATCACCAAGGACGACGCGGCCGAGGGGACGCTGCCGCTGCCCGAATCGTTCGACAAGCTCGACGCCGACAACGACGGCAAAATCACCGAAGTCGAACTCCGCAAGGGGACCGACCGCCAGCTTCAGAAGCTGCCGAACCTGCTCATCCCGAACATGGACGGCATCGGCGCGCAGGAGATCTGCGTCACCTCCGCGATGGGCGTCTGCGATTTCATCAGCGCCATGGACACCGACCGCGTGGCCGAGTGGAACTGCTGGTACCACGTCCTGAACTGCGGCTTCCCGCTCAAGGTGTCGGGCGAGACCGACTTCCCCTGCATCACCGGCAGCCGCGTCGGCCAGGGCCGCGTCTACGTCGACCTCGGCAAGGTCGAGATCATCGACTACTCGGCGTACTGCAAGGGGATCGCCGCCGGCAAGTCCTACGTCTCCGATGGCTACGCCCACTGCTTCGACACCCGCATCGGCGGCGGCAAACTCGGCGACACGATCAAGGTCAAAGCCGGCGACAAGGTGCCCGTCGCCGCGAAAGTCGCTTTCGACAAGGAGATGGTCCTGGGCACGTCCGTCGGCGGTCGACTCGCCCCGTCCGACACGCGCATGGTCGAACTGATCGTCAACGGCCAGGTCGTCGCCAAGAAGGAAATCCCGGCCGACCAGAAGCTGCACGACGTCGCCTTCGAGTATTCCCCGAAGGCGAGCTGCTGGATCGCGCTGCGGAGCTTTCCGCAGATGCACACGAATCCGGTCTTCGTGAGCGTGGACGACAAGCCGATCCGCGCCTCGCGCGCCAGCGCCAAGTGGTGCGTTGGCGTGATCGAGCAACTCTGGCGCGTCCGCGAGAACAACATCGCCCCGACCGAGCGCGCCGAAGCCAAGAAGACGTTTCTGGAAGCGATCGCGATCTATCGGAAGATTGCTTTGGAGGCAGAGTGAAGTGTCAGTGGTCAGTGTCAGTGGTCAGGAAACCCGAATCAACGATTTACCTTCCAGACACTGGCCACTGGCACTGACACTCTTTCCCCATGTGGTACCGCGTCTTCCTACCGACCGAGACGGAGCCGAGGCCGGCCGCGCTGGCGGAGCACTTGCACGCGCGGGGGTTGGCGGTCGAACCGCATTTCAAAGGGGACGATCTCGGTTGGACGCGCGGGGAGCTGGTGCTGCCGGGCGGGCACACGCCGGTGCTGCTGGAGCGCTACCTGACGGAGCCGGACGACATCCGGGACGACCTGAACGCCTACGCGGCCGAGCTGGAGACGATGACGTACAGCCCGAACGCGACGAAGTTGATGGGGCGCGTGATCACGACGAAGCAGTTGATCGCGCTGCGCAAGCCGATCGACCACGCCGACGATTCTCGGCTCGACGCGACGGTGCGGGAGGCGGTGGCGTTCCTCGCCGCCGAACCCGGCGCGTTCTGGCAGGCCGACGGCGCCGGCTGGTTCGACGGCGACGGCACGCTGCTCGTGCAGGAGTATTGAACTCGGAACTCCCGACTCAATCTTCAAAATGAGTTGCGAGTTCCGAGATTCGGCGAACACGATTGCTTTCTCATTGCATCCTCCCGCTCGGCGCGGTAAAAGTTGAATCATTCGCTTCTTTCCGGTGGCCGGCCATGACGCGCATGACCCGCGATTTTTCGCTTGTCCTCCTCGGGGCCGGCATCCTCACCGCCGGCTACTTCCTCGCGACCTCGCCGGACATGGAAGCCAAGGCCGACGAACAGGCGGCCGAGCGCGTCGGCGGCGGCGAACGCGATTCCTCCGGCCGCTACCACGTGCGCCCCGGCTTCGTCATGCTCTGGGTCCACAGCGGCGGGTACAACGGCGGCGGCACCCGCTCCCCGGCGGTCGGCGGCGTCGCCCGCGGCGGGTTCGGCGGCGGCGCCAAGGCCGCCGGCGCCGGAGGCTGATCCCGTGCGCCGCCTCTCCATCGACCCCCGGCCCGATTGGCAGAAGCGGGTCGAGCAGTACGGCCTGCACTACCACACGCTCCGCGGCGAGCCGTACTGGGACGAGACCGCCAACTACACCTTCAGCAAATACGAAATCGACACGATCGAACGGGCCACCTACGCCCTCTTCGACATGTGCACGAACCTCGTGCAGTACGTGCTCGACAACGACATGCTCGGCCTGTTCCTCATCCCGCCCGAGTTCGAGGCGCTCGTCCGCCAGAGCTGGGAGGAGGAGCACGCCACGATCTACGGCCGCTTCGACCTCGCGTTCGACGGCGTCGGCCCGCCGAAGCTCCTCGAATTCAACGCCGACACGCCGACCGGCCTCGTCGAGGCCGCCGTCGCGCAGTGGTTCTGGCTCAAGGACGTGGACGAGCGCGGCGACCAGTTCAACAGCATCCACGAACGGCTGATCGAAGGCTGGCAGGAGATCCGCGCCGCCGACGACACGCCGATCCACTTCGCGGCCATTTCCGGGGAAGTCGAGGACTACATCACCGTCGAATACCTGCGCGACACCGCAATCCAAGCCGGCCTCAAGACGGATTACCTGGACGTCGAGGCGGTCGGCTGGAACCGCGAGATGCGGTCGTTCGTCGATCGCAGCGGCCGGCCGATCCACCGGATGTTCAAGCTCTACCCGTGGGAATGGCTGATCCGCGACGACTTCGGCAAGAACATCCTCGCGGCGAAGACGCGCTGGATGGAGCCGGCGTGGAAGATGATCCTCAGCAGCAAGTCGATCCTGCCGCTCTTGTACCAGTTGAATCCCGATTCGCCGTACCTGCTGCCGGCGTGGTTCGAGGAACCAGAGAGCGGCGATTACGTGCGCAAGCCGATCCACGCGCGGGAAGGGGCGAACATCCGCGTCGTGCGGAACGGCAAGACGGAACTGGAAACCGAGGGGCCGTACCAGGTGACGCGGGACGTGGTGTTCCAGCAACTCTTCCCGCTGCCGAGCTACGACGGGCGGTTCCCCGTGATCGGCAGTTGGATCATCAACGGCTGGTCGTGCGGCATCGGCATCCGCGAGGACAGCCAGATCGTGACGACGAATCTGAGCCGGTTCGTGCCGCACCGGATGACGGATTGAAAAAGCCCCGGGTTGTTCAACCCGGGGCTTCTGATTTATCCCAACCCATATTTGGTTTCGGGCACTTCCTTCGAGTCGGGGTCGAACCAGTTCTTGTCGAAGTCGATGCGGACGCGCTTGTTCATGGACATGTTCGCCGTGAGGGCGAGGATGGCGTCGGCCATGGCGATCTCGCCGTGGCAGCGCGGCAGGACGTCGGCGTGGATCCACTTGCCGTCCTTCTTGTCGTAGTTCACCGGCTGCTTCGCCTTCTGCCAGTGGCGGATGCAGTAGGCGAAGTGCTCGAACTCGGTGCGGTAGCCGCGGACGTCCGAGTCCCACTTGGGCGCCGTCGAGCCTTTGGAGATGGCCGCGCCGCCGCCGGTGTAGGAGCTGGCGGCGGCTTCGAGGGCGGGTTTCTTGTCGCCGGCGCCGGTGACCGTCACGCCGGTGTCGCGCGGGGCGGCGCCGCCCTCCTTGAAGAGGTAGACGTCGCGCTCCTCTTCGGTGATGAGCGTGCCCTTGCTGCCCATGATGCACTCGCCGTACTTCTCGAAGCCGTTGGTGCTGAAGGAGGAGTACGTGACCATGACGATGTCGTCGTCGTTCTTGCCGCCCTTGCCGGCCTTGGAATGCTCGGGGCCGGGGAACTCGAAGGTGACGAAGACGCCGTCGTGGCATTCGCGGGGATTCTTGTCGGTGAGCCAGCCGTCGTCGCGTTTGGTGGGGCTGGGCTTGGTGCCGTAGTAGGACCGCATGCCGGTGCCGACGACGGAGAGGGGTTTGACCTTGCCGAGGAAGATGCTGGCGGCGTCGAGCTGGTGGCTGCCGAGTTCGGCCATGAGGCCGCCGCCGGTCTTGTTGTAGGTCCGCCAGCGGATCAGTTCCTGGAGGGTGTCGAAGCCGAGCGCCTTGAGCTTCTCGGCGGGCAGGGCGTCGGCGTCCTTCTTGCGGATGGGCGGGTACCAGGTGTCGCGGAACATCGGCAGGTCGGTGCCGGGGGCGAACTCGGCGAGTTCCTTCTTGCTGAAGGCGGTGGGGGTGGTGTTGTTCCGGTGCCAGAGGGCGCGGATGTGCTTCACGTCGCCGAGGATGCCGGACTGCACGACTTCGAGGGCGTGGGCGTAGAGCATGCTGTAGTGGCGCTGGTGGCCGACGCTCAGGAGCAGGCCCTTCTCCTTGGCCTTGCGGATCATCGCCTTGCAGTCTTCGACGGTGCGCGCCATCAGCTTCTCGCAGAGGACGTGCAGCCCGGCGTCGAGGCACTTCTCCACGAGCGGCCGGTGCGTGACCAGCGGCGTCGCCACGATCACGCCGTCCAGGCCGAGCATCGTCTTGTCCGCGAGCATCTTGTCGAGGTCGTCGTAGGTCTTGATCGTCTTGGCTTCGTCCACGCCGTAGATCTTGTTGAGGCCCTTGCGCGGCGTGTCGGGGTTCGGCGTGCCGTCGGGCTTCAGGTCGCCGGTGAAGATCCGTTCGAGGTTGGACGGCCGGACGTCGCAGACGGCGACGATCTTCGTGTATTCGGGGTTGTGGTCGCCGACGAGCACGCCGCCCTCGTCGCCGCAGCCGATGAGGGCGAGGCGCACCGCCTGGTTCCCCTTCCAGGCGTCGTAGCCGAAGTACACGGCCGCCGAGACGGGCACGACGGCGCCGGCGGCGAGGGCCGACTTCATAAACGTCCGCCGCGTCGGGTCGTCCTTGCCGTTCGCGCGGCGCAGGCGCTCGAGGTCGCCGGCGGCCTGGTCGAAGTTCTGCTTGCCCTGCGCCTTTTGCTCGGGGGTGAGGTCGAGTGCCATGTCGCGGCTCCGAGGAGTGGTCTTCGCAGTTTAGTCGAACGGCCGGGAATGTTGAAGGGCGCGGGCGGCCGAATCGCGCGTAGAATTCGGCCATGATCTCGCCCGAACGCCTCGATCTGCTCCAGACCCAGTGGGTACGGTTCCTCGAGTCCCTCGGCGTCGCGCCGGCGGCGGCGTACCCCGTGTTCGACCGGCTCGTCGCGGCGCACGCCGAACCGCACCGGCACTACCACAATCTGGAGCACGTCGGCGAAGTCCTGAAGGTCGTCGGCCGGCTGTCGCGCCACTGCGCCGATCCGGCCGCGACGGCGTTGGCGGCCTGGTTCCACGACGCCGTGTACGATCCGACCGCCGGCGACAACGAGGCCCGCAGCGCCGAACTGGCGAGAACGGAACTGACGGCGCTGGGGCTGGAGGAATCGCGGCTCGAGCGCGTCGCGGCCTTGATCCTCGCGACCGACCACCGCGAGCGCCCGGCGGACCCGGACAGGGACGTGCTGTTGGACGCGGACCTGGCGATCCTCGGCGCCGGCGAGGCGCGCTACCGGCGATACGCAGAAGCGATCCGGCGGGAGTACGCGCACGTGCCGGACGCGGCGTACCGCGCCGGCCGCGCGGCGGTGCTGGAGCGCTTTCTCGCGCGGTCGCGGCTGTACCGGACCGACGCGCTGTTCCTCGAAGCCGAGGCGGCGGCGCGGGGCAACCTCGCCGCCGAGTTGGCCGACCTACGGGCGACGTAGTTCATCGCGATTTGGTCGATCCATCGCGACACGATCAAAGAAACGGCACCGTTCCCCCTCCCCCTCGAAGGGGGAGGGACGGGGTGGGGGTGACGGGAACCGCGATCAGCTGGTCGCGAGATCGACCCCCCCCCCCAACCCACCCCCCCCCCGGGGGGGGGGCCCCACCCCAGCCACGGTGCGCGCGGGGGGGGCACCCTGCGCCCGGGGCGCGAG
>CAYVRB010000168.1:0-13756 GCA_964453375.1 uncultured Alcaligenaceae bacterium | reverse complement strand
TGTACAACACGCGACGCCCGGGCGCAAGGCCAGTTCAGAAGGCTGAGGGGATACAGCTGGGATTATCTCCTGCATTGAAGTTGCCCCCAGTCAATGCAAGTGCCATGCTGTCCCCCATTTCAATATCGCTTTCAAGCATTTCGAGGTATATCGGCGCCCACCACAGCCAATAGTTCATGTCTTCTGCCGAGAGCGATCTCGCCCAGGCTTCCGCTTCGCTCGCATTGTCCGCTTTTGCCGTGGTGGTCAGTCCGAAGACGACGCATACCAGCGCGGCAACGCAAGCCACACTCGTTCTCATTCTGGTTACTCCATATTAACTTTAGCCCGCATCAATTATGCTTGATAGCCACAGTGGCCTCAATTCATAATGACGTTGGCCTTGACTGATTGTGCAAAATCAACACCGAACAACATATTTTTCTATTATTTCTTATTGATGACATGTCCTGCCAAGGAATTTGAATTGCACCGTGCGTGCTTCGCATTTGTCATTTGCCTGTATCCAGCATCAATTAGTATAGTTCTTGACAACATTATTTCCGATAGCGCACATTAATAGGAGCGCAGTATTCTTTTTCGTCATTACCGCAAATCGGTCAACTATTGACGTGACGGTGCGATAAGCATAGACATAACGAGGCCGATGGCAATGCATTGGATCAAGAGCAACCTTCACTTTAACGGTTATTTACTGTTGATATTGCATCTGGTGCGGCGTTCCGATGACGGACATATCCGTCATCGCCGCCTCCAAACCACCGGCCGGCTTGCCGTGTTCGGCGATCGTATTCTCGAGATGGCCGACTCTTCGGGGCGGCGCAAGGACTTGTCCCGCCCAAAGATTCTTACGGCCGGATACTGTTGAGCGAGTGTCTGACTCTCGAAACGTATCAGAACAGTTGCGCGATCGCGATGCCCAGGCCGATGGCGCACGCCAAGCCCAGCAGCACGAGGAACGCGATCGCCTTCGCGTCCATGCGCCGGCGAGCCGGCGGCGAAACGGGCGGGGCTACCACGACGAGCGGCGCCGCCGGGGGATCGATGGTCGGGGCCGGCTTCGCGTCGCTCGACGTGGCACTCGCCGCGTCCCGCACCGTCGGCGTCTGCGATTGCGCCGTCGGGTTCGCCATCACGCGGCTCGGCAGCGACAGCTTCGCCGACTGGCCGTCCGCCATCGCCCACGGCCGCAGCGCCGCCGCCACGTCCGCCATCGACTTGTAGCGGTCCTCCGGCTTCTTCGCCATCATCTTCACCAGGATCGCCGCGAACTCCGCCGGCGCGTCCGACCGGAAGTCCACGAGGTTCGGCACCTGGCCGAACTGGTGCTGCATCAGCTTCTGGTTCGCCGGCACGCCGTCGTAGGGGGAGTGCCCCGTCAGCAGCATGAACAGCGTGGCCCCCAGGCTGTAGATGTCGCTCTGCGCGCTGACGTCGTTCTGGATCGCCTGCTCCGGCGAGAGGTAGTCGAGCGTGCCGAGGATCGTCTTCGTATTCAAGACGCCGGTGAGGTTGTCGGAGGCGTTCTTGACCGATTTCGTCAGGCCCATGTCCAGGATCTTGATCTGCCCGCCCTTGGTCACCATCAGGTTTTCGGGCTTGATGTCGCGGTGGACGAAGCCGCGCTCGTGCGCGTGCTGGAGGCCGGCCGCCACCTGGATCGCGATCTGCGCCGCCTCGGCGAGGGTGAACGGCCCCTTGCGGTCGACGACCTGTTCGAGGGTCGCGCCGTCGACGTATTCCATCACGATGTAGTGCGTGCCGGCGGACTGCCCGACGTGGTGGACGCGGACGATGTTCGGGTGCGACAGGGCCGAGGCGCTGCGCGCCTCGCGCAGGAAGCGCTCGACGGCGACCTTGTTCTCGGCCATCTCGGCGGCGAGGACCTTCAGCGCGACGCGGACCTTGTGCGCGGCGTGCTCGCAGAGGAACACGGTGCCCATGCCGCCCTTGCCGATCTGGTCGCGCAGGCGGTACGGGCCGAACACGAAGCCGCGGTACTTGCCCGCGAGCAGGTGCTTGGCCTGGAAGCGCGTCAGCAATCCCTTGTGGATCAGCGATTCGGCGCAGTCGTTGGGCGATTCGGGCAGCGCCCCGTCGGCGCGCAGCGCGTCGAGCGCGGCGGCGTCGAGCAGTTGGCTTTCCGAAACGACGGAAAGGAATTCGGAGCGATTGGCGATTGCGGGCATGAGCGTTCCCATCCGGAGACCGCGGGGTTTCCGTCATGGGAAGCTAGAACACGCCGAATGGGGAACTGGGCGGGTTTTTCCGGGGTTTCGGGCGGTTTTCCTCGCCGGGAGCGCAGGATTCGCGCCGGGGCACGCCGGCGCTCCCGGCGACGAACGGAAATCGGGCGCATCAGTCCAACAGCTTCCAGCGCGCGACGCCCGCGAAGGGATCGCCCGGCGGTAGCCACTTCGGATGGGCGGCGTCGGCCACGTCGTCGAAGTGGACCTTCAGCTTGGACGACACCACGATGTGCCGGTCGAGCTGCCAGAGCGGGATGAACGGCATCGCCTCCACGAAGCGGCGCTGGAGATCGTGCGCCTGCGGCCAGAGCTTGCCGGAGAAATCGGAGTGGCGGCGGATTTCCTCCAGTTGCTGGCCGAACTGCTTGTCCTCCCGGCTCGGCGACACCGTCTTCGGCGGATAGCGCACGAAGTTCCGCCCGCCCGGCTCCTGAGCCTCCGGGTCCAGGAACGCGCCCAGCCCCTGCGGATACCACTCGTCGGGGTACTCGAACGACACGTACGCCAGGTCGAAGTTGCGGTCCTCGTAGACGCGCTTGTGGAACTCCAGCGGCGCGAGGCCTTCCAGGTTCACCGTCACCTTCACGAGTGCCGCGGCGGCGGCCTCCACCTGCTTGCGGATCGCCTCGCACGCCACGCGCGCCCGCGGGTCTTCGGTGGAATACGCCAGCGAGAGCGCCTTGGCGCCGGCCTGCCCGGCGTACTCGGCCAGCTTCGCCTGCGCGAGGTTCGTGTTGAACAGCGGCGGCGGCACCGAGCCGGGCGTCCGCGGCACCGCCCACGACTCCGGCGGGAACGGGCCGACCAGCGCCTTGTGGAAGTTCTTGAACCCCGCGCGGTACGCCTTGTCCAGAATGTCCTCGCGGTCGATGGCGTGCGCCACGCCGCGGCGCAGCGCCACGCTGTTCAGCTCCGGCCGGTGATGGTTGATCGCCAGCAGGTGGATGCTCCGGTTGCTCGCGCTCGTGACGACCTCGGCGACGCCGGCGAGCTTCGCGTCCACGGCCGTGAACTTGCCCAGATCGGCGGTCGGCACGTCGGGCAGGTAGTGCAGTTGGCCGGAGCGGAACAGCGCCGTCGGATCGGCGATCTTGTTGAGGTCGACGAAGTGGACCTCCTTGATGAACGGCTGCCCGACGCGGCCGGGGCGGCGGCCGAAGGCGGAGTTCGCGACGAAGACGACCTCCGGCGGGCCGTCGCTGGGCTGCCCGGCGCCGACGAGGCGGAACGGCCCGGTGCCGGCGGGCCGCACGGCGAAGGCGACGTCGTCGAGCGCCTTGTTCTGCGCGGTGAGCCAGCGGCTGGGCAGGATGCGCGTGGTCATGAGGGAAAGCGGATAGGGGTGGCCGCTGGCGAAACCGAGGCGGAGGCTGGCGCGGTCTTCGACGCGCGGCTGGTCGGCGAGCCAGGCGACGTCGCGGCCGGCCCACGTGTGCCGGTGGCGTTCGCGGATCCCCTTGAGCGTGCCGGCGACATCGGCGGCGTCGAAGTACTCGCGATCGAGGCCGACCCACTCGGCGGTGCGCACGAGTTGGAAATCGCGGGCGGAGCCTACGGGCGCGGGCATCCCGGCCGCCAGCGCCGGGCGGTATTTCATCCCGTGCGGATCGTCCGGCAGGGCTTCCAGGAGCGGCTCGAAGATCAGGCTGGCGGCGGCGTGCTCGCTGGGGAACCGCGCCGTCAGCGGCGTCATCCGTTCCGGCAGTTGCCGCGTGCCCACGTAGAGGATCGAGTAGCCGCCGGTGAGCTGCCCTTGCAGGTCGCGCAGGCCGGCCATCCCCGGCTCGATCGTCTCGACCGTGCGGATCAGGAGCTGCGCGCGCTTCTGATCGTTCTGCTTGAGCGCCGTCGACGCGAGTTCGAAGAGCCGCTTCGCCTTCTGCTTGAGCGCGTCGCGGATGCGCTCGGCGGCCTCGGACTTGCTGCCGGGGAACTGGCTCTCGAACTCGATCAGGAGGTTCCGCGCCATCTCCAGTTCGGCCGGCTGCTCCGACTCGGCGGCGGCCACTTCCGCCTCCGCCAGCCGCGCGGTGAAGACCCGCTCCAGCAACTTCTTGTCGTTCGGGTACAGCCCGACCATGCGCGACCCGAGGCCGCGGACGAGCTTCCAGTCCTTCCGTTCGGCGGCGAGCGTCAGCCGCGTCAGCCGCGCCGTCGCCAGCGTTTCGACCGCCTTCGCCCGCACCTGCTCCCAGCCCAGCCCCTTGCGTTTGCTCTGGTCCCGCGCCGTGTCGTGGAAGTACAGCGCCCCCGCCACGATCTGCTCGGCCGCGTCCACGCGGTCCCGCATCTCGACGCCCCGCGGCGTCGTCACCTTCGAGTCCATCAGCCGCTCGGCTTCCTCCACCGCCAGCTCCTCGAAATGCTGGAACCGGCGCACGCGCACCGATTCCACGCGCCGGTGCGCCAGCGGGTGGTTCTTCTCGTCCAGCTCGAAGATGCCGAAGATCGGCGGGATCTTCGCCAAGCGGTAGACCGGGATCGGCGTGATCCGCGTCGGCTTGTCCTGCAGGTCGACCATCACGTCGAAGGCGACGACGTACTTGACGACGACGGCGCGCAGTTCTTGCGAACGGGCGTCCGCGGTCGCGCGCGCCAGCTCCTCGATCCGCACGTAGTAGGCCCCCTTCGGCACGTTGACGATCGGCGCCTCGTCGTCGATGGGGATGAAGCTGCGGACCTTCTTCGGGTTCGCGTCCTCGACCTCGGGCGGCGCCCCGGTGCCGCCCTTCTCGACGGCGGCGCCCTTCTCGCCGTCCTTCTTCTTGTCGTCCTTCTTCGGGACGATGGTCCCCTGGCCGAGCGCGCCGAGCGCCAGCGCGACGAAACCACAGGCGAGCGGGACGGCGCGGCGGAGCAACTTCGCGTACGACATGGCGGGAATTTCCGGTTTCGGGCGGAACGGATCGATTCGCGTGGGGTTCATCATATCACGGTGCCTGTCGTCGACGCGAGCGCGAGTTCATCATTGAATTCTCATCGTTTCGGCGTAACCAAAATTATGTGGGATTTTCCCACGGCCACCGCTCTCGATCCTCTCCCGCCGAACGGGGTGTTTTGGCGGAACGGATCACACCCTGAGGGTTTTGTCATGCGCAAGTTCGCTCTGGCGGCGTTCGCCCTGGTCTGCTCGTTCGGCCTCGTGATCGCCGGCGAAGTCGTCTTCGTCAAGTACGACGAAGGCAAGAAGGAACTGACCGTCAAGGACGGCGACAAGGAAAAGACGATCAAGATCACCGACAAGACGACCTTCAAGCGCGGCGACAAGGACGTGCCCGCTGACAAGGCGCTTCCCTCCTTCACCAAGATGAAGGAAGGCAAGAGCAAGTTCGAAGTCACCGTCGACAAGGACACCGCCACGGAAATCAAGTTCCCCGGCAAGAAGAAGTAAGCACGAACGAATCGTCGACGGCCGGTGGGTTCCGCGGACCCGCCGGCCGATTTCGTTTCCCGTGTTGGATTTCGCCCCGGCCGCGCTTAGGATTCCAGTAAGACCCGCGCGACCCCGGAACCCCGCCATGGCCCGCAAGGCGACCAAGACTTCCAAATCACAAATCGTCGCCTTCAAGGTGGAGGAGGAACTCGCGGAGTTCCTCGACAATCTCCCCAACAAAAGCGATTTCATCCGCAAGGCGATCCTCGCGCAGTTCGGCATGACCTGCCCGCTCTGCGCCGGCTCCGGCGTCGTGGCGCGCGGCGCGCACGTCCACTACGAGCCGATCCTCAAGGGCCACAACCACCGCCCGTGCGAGAAGTGCAAGACCGCCGTCGAGTTCCCGCTCTCCGCCGAAGGCCTCAACGGCCTCGAAAAGAAGCGGATCGAACAGTTCCTCCACGGCGGCGCCCTCTACTGCGGCAAATGCTACACGTCCGTCCCGGCGTGCGACGACTGTGGCTGGCACGTGCCCATGGAGAAGGTGGCCGAACACTTCAAGTCCCGCCACGCGCATGCGCATTGAGAGAAACGCCCCGCCGGGGTGAACGTCTTCGGGACGGGAGGAACTCATGACCCCGACGCTTTGTCTCGTACTCGCCGCGCTCGTCCCGGGCGCCGACCCCGCGCCGGCCACCGCGCGCGAGGCGCTCAAACCGTTCAACCTGTTCGTCGGCAAATGGAAGGGCACCGGCGTGCCCGACGGCGTCGGCGGCGCCAAAGCCAAGGAATTCTGGACCGAAACCGTCGAATGGACCTGGCAGTTCAAGGGCGACGACGCCTGGCTGACCGCGACCTTCGACAAAAGCCCGAAGTATAAATCCGCCGAACTGCGGTACCTCGCCGACAAGAAACTGTTCGCGATCGAACTCGTGACGGTCGACGGCGCCAAGCTCGTCTATCGGGGCGAGTTGAAGCCGGGCCAGGGGAAGGAACAGATTCTCACGCTCGAACGGACCATCGAGGACTCGAAGGCGACCGAGCGTCTCGTCTTCACGCTGCTGCACCACAACCGCTACCTGTACCGGCTGGACGCCAAGCCGGCCGCAACGGCGTCGTTCGCCCGGCAGTACCAGGTCGGCGTCACGAAGGAGGGCGAGAGCTTCGCCAACGTGCCGAAAGGCCCCGAATGCGTCGTCAGCGGCGGCACCGGCACCTCGCGCGTCGTCCACAACGGCAAGACGTACTACGTCTGCTGCTCCGGTTGCCGCGATGCCTTCAAGGACGATCCCGAAAAGTACATCAAGGAGTTCGAGGCGAAGCAGAAGAAGGAAGCCGAGAAGATAAAGTAATTGACCCGCACCGGCACGTGACCTGCAACGGGTGTGTTCGACTCCGGCGATCCCCGCGAGGTGACCCATGAACCGCTTGCGAATCTTCGTTCTGCTGGCCATCCTCTGCCCGGCGCTGGCCGCGCAGGAACCACCCAAGGGCGAAGCGCTTCCGGCCACACCCAAACTGGACGCGAAATCCGAACTGTTCGAGTTGCAGCCGGATAAGTCGCTCTATCTCGAGAAGGCGCCGGACGGCCGGCGGCGCGTGCTCGCCGTGGCCGAGGTCTGCCTGCGCGAGGGGCCGCTCGAAGTGTTCGTCACCAAAAAGGGCACCAAGGAGCACGAGTCGATCCTGCGCGTCGCGCTGGACGCCCGCTTCATCCACGCCGCGCTGGAGGCGACCGGCGCGAAGGTCGGCAAACCGGTGCAGTTCGTCAACCCCGTCACGATGGAGGACGACTACAAGGCGGCGAGCGGCCCGAAGATCAAGGTCGAAGTGCATTACACGAAGGACGGCAAGTCCCACACCCACGCCGCCCAGGATTGGATCGCGAACTCCAAGACCAAGAAGCTCATGACCGACGATTGGGTCTTCGCCGGCAGCCGCTTCCTCAAGAACCCCGACCGCCCGGCCGACGCGCCGTTCTACTGCGCGAACAACGGCGTCGTCATCGGCCTCTCGAACGATTACGACGCGATGCTCGACCTGCCCGTGCAGGTGTCCAAGGACGACGCCTTCCTGATCTACCGGGCGAACACGGAGAAGATCCCGTCCATCAATTCCAAGGTCTGGCTGATTCTCGAGAAGGAGGACGATAAAAAGAAGAAATAATTCTGGCGAGCGTCGAGGCGTAAGCCCGACGTGGCTTTGCGACCTCCGCCACGTCCCGCTCACGCCGGGACGCTCGCCGTTCGTCCCGCCGGAGCGCCTCGTGTCCGCCACCGAATCCCTTTGCTCGGAAGCCGTTGCCTTTTTCCGCGCGCTTCAGGATCGCATCTGCGACGGATTGACCGCGCTCGACGGCGCGGCGTTCCGCGAAGACACCTGGGACCGCGACGGTGGTGGCGGCGGCCGCTCCCGCGTCCTCGAGAACGGCGCCGTCTTCGAGAAGGCCGGCGTCAATTTCTCCGAAGTCTTCGGCGAGATGGACCCGCAATTCGCGAAGCAAATCCCCGGCGAGGGGACGCGCTTCACCGCCGCCGGCGTCTCGCTCGTCCTCCATCCGCGCAGCCCGTTCGTCCCCACCGTCCACGCCAACTTCCGCTTCCTCACCAAGGGCGAGGCCGCCTGGTTCGGCGGCGGCGGCGACCTGACGCCCTACTACCCGTTCCGCGAGGACGTGGTCCATTTCCACACGACCTGGAAGGCGGTCTGCGACCGGCATCCCGCCGTGGCGGATCACGCCAAGATGAAACGCGATTGCGACGAGTACTTCCACCTCAAGCACCGGAACGAAGCCCGCGGCGTCGGCGGCATCTTCTTCGACTATCTCGGCCTGAAGGGGCCGGACCTCGATTCGATCTTCGCGTTCGTGCGGGACGCCGGCGACGCGTTCCTGCCGAGCTACGCGCCGATCGTGGAGCGCCGCCGCGGCCTGAGTTGGACGTCGGAACAGCGTGCCTTCCAGGAATACCGTCGTGGCCGTTATGTGGAGTTCAATCTCGTCTACGACCGCGGGACGATCTTCGGGCTGAAGACGAACGGCCGCACCGAGAGCATCTTAATGAGCCTGCCGCCGGTGGTGCGGTACGTGTACGACTACCGCGCGCCGGCCGGTTCGCCGGAGGCGGAGTTGACGGAGTTCTGGTTGAAACCGCGGGATTGGGCGGACCAAGTCCTTTAACGGCCGGGCGGCGAATCGGTCACACGACTCCCGCGGGTAGCCCCGGCGGGAGCTTCGTCACTCTCCGCTTCGGAGCCGTCACGTTGCCGCCGGTGACCACGCCCCAGACGCCGGCGCCGAGGAACAAGCCGACGTTCGCCAGCGTCATGCTCCACAACGGCAACCCGAACTGGAGGATCAACAGCGCGCCCACCAGATTCAGGAGCGCCAGTGGAATCATCACTTTCCACGCCAGACTCATGAGCTGATCGAACCGGAAGCGCGGAATCGTCCAGCGGACGAGCAGGAATAGCCCGATGAACGCGAACATCTTCGCCGCGAGGACGACGAGTTTGAGCGCAACGCCCACGACCGACGTGTCGGCCGCGCTCGTGACGCCGGGCAGGTGCCAGCCGCCGAAGAACAGGCAGCTCATCAGGAAACTCGTCGTGATCATGTGGGCATACTCGGCCAGCAGCAGCATGCCGAGCTTCAAGGACGAATATTCCGTGTGGTAGCCGCCGACGAGTTCCTGCTCCGATTCCGGCAGGTCGAACGGCAGGCGGTTGCACTCGGCGAAGATGCTGACGAGGAACAAGAGGAACGCGAGCGGCATGAGGAAGACGTTCCAGGTGCCGTTCACCTGCTGGTGGATGATCGTCTCGGGGTTCAGCGACCCGGCGAGCAGGACGACGCCGAGGATGCTCATGCCGAGCGGGATCTCGTAGCTGATGATCTGGGCCGAGGAGCGCAGCGAGCCGAGGAGGGCGTACTTGTTGTTGGCGCTCCAGCCGGCGAGGATGACGCCGTACACGGCCAGCGAACCGATGGCGAACGTGTAGAGGATGCCGATGTCGAGGCCCGGCGCGATCGCGAAGCTGAACTGCTCCGCATAGGCCGCCTGGGCTTGCTCGTACTGCGCGAGCGGCGTCGCGCCCTCGACCTTCGCGGTGAGCGCCGGCGGCGGGGCGGAGACGGTGCCGCCGACCGGCACGACGGCGATGGCCAGCATGGCCGTGCCGAACGCGACCATCGGCGCGAGCAGGAAGAAGACCTTGTCCACGTGCGCCGGGATGACGTCCTCCTTGAGGAACATCTTCCCGCCGTCGACGATCGGCTGAAGCAGGCCCCACGGCCCGACGCGGTTCGGCCCGAGCCGGTCCTGCACCCACGCCGCGACCTTCCGCTCGGCGAGGATGAGGTACGCGACGGTGCCGAGCACGACGGCGACCACGCCGCCGATCATGAGGGCCGTGTAGATAGGATTGAACGTCGGCATTTCTAAAACCTTTTTCACCGCGGAGGACGCAGAGATCGCAGAGTAAGATTCAGTTTTGAAAACTCGTATTCGGTTTTCTCTCTGTGTCCTTCGCGTCCTCCGCGGTGACTGTTTCTTTCGATTTCACACCGTCGCCAGTTCCATTCGCTTTCCGGCGGCCGGTTTCAGGTCCGCCAGCATCGCGTACTCCGGTAGCGCTTTGGCCAAATCCTTCCGCACGGCCGCGACGGTCGCCAGACCCTTCTTGTTCCACAAGTCGAACGCCAGTTGCAGTTCCCCGCGCGCCTCGACCGGAGGCTTCGCGGCGCGGGGGAACGGCTGCACGTAGCCGGCGCGGTTCACGAACGTGCCGTCCTTCTCGAACGCCGCCGTCGCCGGGAGAACGTAGGTTGCGGCTTGCGCGAGCTTCGTCAGGAAGAAGTCCTGCACCACCAGCAGCGCCGGCGGCGAATGCGGCGCCTTCACGGCATCGTTCACCCACTCGGCGTTCGGATAGCCGCCGGCGAACCAGACCGCCGCGAGCGAGCCGAACTCCGGCAGCACCGCCGAGAACGGGATCACTTCGCCCTGGAGTTTCGCCAGCACCGCCTCGACGCCCTTGCGGTTCGGGCACTTCTCGGCGCGGATCGTGAACTTGGACGGCGAAACAGGATTCCCCTTCACGTCCTTCGGATAGCTGTCGTCCTCGCCGACGACCGGCACCGGGCCGAGCACGAGGCGGACGAACGGGGACAGCTTCTTGAACGCCGAGCCGGTGGCGAACGCTTCTTCCAGGGTCAGGAACGGCGAGAGCACGACGACGACGCGCTTCGGGCTCATCAGCACCGCCTCGTCGATCGCGTACTTGAGCTTCGGCAGCAGTTCCGTCCACGCGATCGGCTTCCGGCCCGCACCGTCCTTGACCAGCGGCCGGACGACGCGCTCCGGCGAGCGGACGTAGTGGTAGCCCCAGCGCCCCTCGTCGCAGATCCAGTAGCCCTGGTTGTCGAGGTTCTCGCGGGCGCGGATCCGCTGGACCACGTCCTTGTTCACGTCGGTGTGGATGCTGCAGCCGGTGGAGCAGCCGGGGCAGACGTTGTCGGCGGTCTTGAGGTACCAGACGCGCTGCGTATAGAGGAAGTCCTTCGAGCCGAGCGCGCCGACGGGGCAGAGGTCGACGACGTTGCCGGAGAGCTTGTTCTCGAGCGGCCGGCCGGGGAAGACGTCGATCTCCTCGTGGTGCCCGCGACCGACGACTTGCAGCTCGGCCGTGCCGGAGATCTCGCGGGTGAAGCGGACGCAGCGCGTGCAGAGGATGCAGCGGTCGGTGAAGAGCGCGATCTTGCTGGAGAGCTCCGGCTTGTTCGGCGGCGTGTTCTTCTCGTCCACGAGTCGCGATTGGCTGCGGCCGAACTGGTACGAGTAGTCCTGGAGCTTGCACTCGCCGGCCTTGTCGCAGACGGGGCAATCGAGCGGGTGGTTCAACAACAATCCTTCGAGCGTGTCGGCCTGGCTCTTCTTCGCGCGGTCGCCCGGCTTGTAGGCCGCGTCGTACGCCAGCTTCGGCGCCTTCGGGTCGCGCTTTTCGTAGTCGCCCGTGACGATCACGTCCCCGTCCTTCACCGGCGTCTGGCAGCCGGGGAAGACCTTCGGCACCATCGTCACCTTGCCGTCCTTGAGCGTGCCCATCTCGACGAGGCACATCCGGCACGACGCGACGACGCTCAAGCCCGGGTGGTAGCAGTAGTGCGGCACGAGCGAGCCCGCGAGTTCCGCGACCTGCACGCAGTTCAGCTTCCGGGCGCCGATCTCGACCGGCGTGTCGTTCACGTAGACCGTTGGCATGTCGCGAAGCCCTACTTTCCGAGTCGTCGCTTCAAGGTCGCGGCGTCCATCGTCTCGACGCCGTTGTTCGTCGCCACCCAGCCGCTCGATTCGAGCGCCTTCGCCTCGTAGGCCCAGATCTCCTCGCGGTTCTTCGCGGGGTTCAGGACGATCAGCCCCTCGTAGATCTTCCGCTCGATCTCGGGCGCTTCCTGCTTGAGCGCCGCCCGCGTCGTCTCCGTCGAGGGCATCCGGCCGCTGGCGCCGGAGGCGTACTCGACGAAGGTGTGGATCATCTTCAGGTCGTTCGCGTCGACGGTCTTCTTCGCCGCTCCGCGCACCGCCTGCACGGCCCCGCCGCCGCCCCCGCCCGCGACCGGTCCGGGATTCGCCACCACGCCGCCGCCCGGCCCCGGCGCCACGACCGGCTTCGGCGCGTCGATCGGCGGCGGTTCCAGCACCGGTAGCGCCGGCTCCGACGATTTCACCGTCACCTTGCCCGGCCCCGGCTCCAGCTTCGCGACCTCGACCGGCTTCTCCTTCTTCTTGCAGCCGGCGATCGCGAGGGCCAAGCCCAGCAGGATGAACGTCCGCATGGCCGCCCCTCCGTCACTTGTTCGCGAGGTACTGCTGCACCTGCTCCGCCGTCGCCCGGCTGGCCGTGCCCGCGACCAGCACGATCCCGCCGGCCTTGTCCGCGTCAATCTCGTAGGCCCAGAGGCCCCCCATGTTTTTCGTATCGGTCAGGATAATGACCCCTTCGTCGATCGCCGCGAGGATCGTCGGCGCGTCCCGCTTCAGGCTCTGTTTGATCTCGCTGGCGCTGGGCATCCGGTTGTCCAACAGCGTCGTCTGCGAGATCAGCAGGCCGAGCTGGTGCATGTCGTTCAGTTGCACCGTCCGTCGCGCCGCCTGGCGAACGTTCTGTACGGCGCCGCCGCCCTGGACGAAGTTCGTGTTCCTCGGGTCCACCGCCGGCGCGGCCGGCGCCGGCTCTTCCTTTTTGGCGACCGGCTTCTCCTTTTTCTTGCAGCCCCCGGCTACGAGCGCCGTGCCGAGCACCAACAGGATGAAGATTCGCATCGCCGCCCCTCCGGTTAATGAACCCCCGCCATCGGCAACTTCGCGTACTTGCTCGCCGTCTTCGCCTCGATGGCCGCCTCGAATTCCTTGCGGAACTTGCGGATCGCCGTCTTCACCGGCCAGCCCGCGCCATCGGAAAGCCCGCAGATCGTTGTACCGGGAACGATCCCGATGCGGTCCGCGACGTCGACGAGAACGTCCAGGTCGTCTTTTCTTCCTTTGCCCCGGCGCATTCGTTCGAGGATCTTCAGCATCCAGCCGGTCCCCTCGCGGCACGGCGTGCACTGGCCGCAACTCTCGTGGCTGAAGAACTGGCAGACGTTGTGCAGCACGTCCACCATGCTCGTCTGGTCGTCCACGACGGTGACGGCCGCGGTGCCGAGGCCGAGGCAGCCGACCTTGCCGGGGCCGTTGAAATCGAGCGGGATGTCGTATTCGGTCTTGCCGTCCTCGCCCTTGAGCGGCGCGTCGCAATCGAGGAAGCCCATGCTCAGGCCGCCGGGGTTCACGGTCTTCGCCCTGCGGCCCTTCCAGACGCCGCCGCCGTGCTTCTCGACGAGCTCGCGGCACGTCACGCCCATCGGCAGCTCGACGCACTTCGGCTCGTTGACGTGCCCGGCGATCGTGTAGAGCTTCGGCCCGTAGCTGCCGGCGTCGCGCGGGTTCTTCGGGTCGGGCGGGACGCCGAGGGACTTGAACCAGTCGTTGCCGCGCCGCAGGATCTGCGTGATGCACGCCATCGTCTCGACATTGTTGACGATCGTCGGCTTGCGGAACGCCCCCTCGATGGCCGGGAACGGCGGCTTGATCCG
>CAYVRB010000167.1:12606-13756 GCA_964453375.1 uncultured Alcaligenaceae bacterium | reverse complement strand
GCACTCCGCGCTCGGCTCCGCAGACTCCGCATTGTCGTTCAACGAGCTCGCGGCCGATCGTCTTCTCCGGTCGCGCCCCTCTCGCGGAGGAAGCGAGGGAGTCGGACGCGTCGAAATCCCGCGCGGACTCGAACTCCCGTTTGCATCCGGCGTGCGGTTGCGGTAGCATCGGAAGCACCTACCTTCCCCCTCCTCCGTCGGGGGTTCCATGCGCGTCGCGGTTCTCGTCATCCTCGGCTGGTTCGCCCCGCACGGCTTCGCCCAGTCGGTCGACTACGCGCGGGAAGTGAAACCGATCCTGAAGGAGCGCTGCTTCGCGTGCCACGGGGCGCTCAAGCAGGAATCGGAACTGCGGCTCGACACCGCCGCGGCGATGCTGAAGGCGGAAGTCGTGGCGAAGGGGAAGCCGAAGGAGAGCGAACTCGTCGCGCGGATTTCGGCGAACGACGGCGCGCGGATGCCGCCGGAGGGGAAGCCGCTCACGAAGGAACAAATCGCGTCGATTGCGAAATGGATCGAAGACGGGGCGACGGCGCCGGCGGGCGAGAAGCCGGAGGAGGACCCGAAACGGCACTGGGCGTTCGTGAAGCCGGTTCGTCCGGCGGTGAACGGCTCGCCGATCGACGCCTTGCTGGATGTCGAGCGCAAGGCTCGCGGCCTCACGACGGTCGGCGAAGCCGATCGCGCCACGCTGCTCCGCCGCGTGCATCTCGATCTCGTCGGCCTGCCGCCGACGCGCGACGAGCTTCGCGCCTTTCTCAACGACACTTCGCCCGACGCCTACGAGAAGGTCGTGGATCGCCTGCTCGCGTCGCCGCGGTACGGCGAGCGCTGGGCGCGGCACTGGATGGATATCTGGCGCTATTCCGACTGGTACGGCCGGCGCGGCGTGCCGGACGTGCTGAACAGCTACGGCCAAATCTGGCGCTGGCGCGACTGGATCGTGAAGTCGTTGAACGAGGATCGCGGCTACGACCAAATGATCCGCGACATGCTCGCGGCCGACGAACTGACGCCGACGGACGACGCGAACATCGTCGCCACCGGGTTCGTCGTGCGGAACTTCTACCGCTGGAATTACAACAACTGGATGCGCGACAACGTCGAGCACACCGGCAAGGCGTTCCTCGGCCTCACGTTCAACTGCTGC
>CAYVRB010000167.1:0-12596 GCA_964453375.1 uncultured Alcaligenaceae bacterium | reverse complement strand
GCCCGCCCGTCGGCGGCCGCCTCCGACAAGTTCGTCTCGCAGGAGGAGTATTTCAAGCTGCGCGCGGTGTTCGAGCCGATCGAGATCCGCACCGATCGCTGGCCGGGCGAGGCCGATCCGGGCGTGTATCCGAAGTACAGCTACGGGGCGTCGTACAAGCCGATTTCGACGGGGATGGTGCGCGTCGTCGAGGAGAAGCTGGACGCGCCGACGCGGTTCTACACGGGCGGCGACGAGCGCAACGTGGCGAAGGACAAGCCGCCGATCCCGCCGGGCGTGCCGGCGAGCCTGGGCGGCGCGTTCGAGGCGAAGCCGGTGGCGCTGCCGCCGGAGGCGTGGTATCCGGGGTTGAAGGCGTTCGTGCGCGACGAGGAGCGCGAGCGCCGCGAGGCCGCGATCCGCACGGCGATGGACGAATCCGCGACGGCGCGAACCGCGTTGACGCAGCTCGTCGGTCGAATGGTTCTTCAGCCGATGACGATTGCGGAGCACGAACTGGCCGATGCGAAATTCCGCAGCGCCCGCGCCCAGCTCGACGCGGCGAAGGCCGATCGGGAATCGTTGAACGCGCGCATCGCGGCGGACGACGTGGCGTACCTGAAAGCCAAGGGCGATCGGAAGGGGGCGGCGGAGGACGCGAACCGGGCCGAGGGCCGGCACAAGATCGCGGCGGCGAAGGCGGCGGTCGCGAAGGCCGAGCTGGCGCTCGCGGTCGCCCGGCGGACGAAGGCGCAGGCGGCGCAGGTGCCGGCGCTCGAGAAGCAACTCGCAACGGCGAAGGCCGTCATCGCGCCGGCCGAGGCCGCGGCGAAGGCGGTGTCCACCAACTATTCACCACTCTCGCACCAGTACGCGAAGACGACGACCGGCCGGCGCTCGGCGCTCGCGCACTGGATCGCGAACCGCGACAACCCGCTCACGGCGCGCGTGGCCGTCAATCATCTCTGGGGATGGCACTTCGGCCGGCCGCTCGTCGAAACGACCGAGAACTTCGGCCGCAGCGGCAAACCCCCGACGCATCCGCAACTGCTCGACTGGCTCGCGGTCGAATTGATGGAGAACGGCTGGAAACTCAAACCGATGCACCGCGCGATCGTCACGTCGAACGCCTATCGGCTCGCGTCGAACGGCCCGCGGCACTCGCGCGATCTCGACAACGTCTTCCTCGCGAAATTCCCTTCGCGGCGGATCGACGCCGAGGCGGTGCGCGACAGCCTCCTCCACGTCGCGGGCGAACTCGATCCCGCGATGGGCGGGGCGGACATCCCGCAGGATCAGGGGCTGACGAACCGCCGGCGCAGCCTGTACTTCACGCACCACGGCGAGGCGCGGATGATGTTCCTGGACCTCTTCGATTCGCCGAACCCGTGCGACGCCTACCGGCGGACGGCGGCCGTGCTGCCGCAGCAGGCGTTGGCCCTGAGCAACAGCCAACTGACGCTCGACCTGGCGCGCAAGCTGGCGGCGAAGCTGGCGCCGGACGCGGACGCCGCCGCGTTCGTGACGGCGACTTTTGAACAAGTGCTCGCGCGATCACCGAGCGAAGGCGAGCGGAACGCGGCGATCCGGTTCCTCGAGAAGCAGGCGAAGCTCTTCGAGGGCGACGCGAAATCCGCCGCGCGGCGCGCCCGCGAGAGCCTCGTGCAGGCGCTGTTCAACCACACCGACTTCGTGACCGTGAGATAAAAGAGAAAACCGATTCACCGCAGAGGACACGGAGAGCGCAGAGTAAAAGACAAAAGAGTCGAATCAATCGATCAACGATTTGTTTCCTCTCTGCGTTCTCTGCGACCTCCGCGGTGAAATCTTCTTCTTGGACATCGAGCATGAACCGACGCACGTTTCTCGCGGATGCCGGCATGGGCTGCACCGGCCTCGCGCTCGGATCGCTGTTGTGGCAAGACGGCTTCGCGCGGGCCGAGACGGCGATTGCTACCGGCAAGCCGCACCACGCGCCGAAGGCGAAGTCGGTCATCTGGATCTACCTCTCCGGCGGCGTCAGCCAGATGGAGAGTTGGGACCCGAAGCCGGCGCTGACGAAATACGCCGGCAAGACCTTCGCCGACACGCCGTTCGCGGACCCGCTCAAGTCGCCCTTGTTCTTCAAGCATTCCCGCGACGTCGTCGGCGGCACGCGGCCGTACCCGAAGATCTTCCCGCTCCAGGTCGGCTTCAAGAAGCACGGCCAGCTCGGCATCGACATCGCCGACTGGTTTCCCGAAATCGCCAAGTGTGCCGACGACCTCGCGTTCGTGCGATCCATGTACACCACCGACAACGACCACGGCGCCGAGTTCCAGTTCCACAACGGCCGGCACCAACTGGACGAACAGCAGCCGAGCATCGGCTCGTGGGCCACGTATGGATTGGGCACGCTCAACGAAAACCTGCCGCAGTTCGTGTTCCTCGGCCAGTACTCCGACACGCGGGTGAAGAAGAACTTCGCCGCCGATTACCTGGGGCCGCAATACACCGGTGTCGAACTCTCGCTTGATCCGAAGAACCCGCTGCCGTTCGCGGCGCGGCCCGCGGGCGTGTCGGCGAAGGAGCAGGAGAACCAGTTCGAATTCGTGAACGAACTGAACAAGCTCCGGCAAGTCGAGTACCCGGACGACGAGCAGTTGAAGGCGCGGATCAAGAGCTACGAACTGGCGTTCCGCATGCAGGCGGCCGTGCCGTCGGTGCTGGACCTCGCGAAGGAGACGGCCGAAACGAAAGCGCTCTACGGCATCGACAACCCGACCACCGAACTCTACGGGCGTCGCCTCCTCGCCGCGCGGCGGCTCGCGCAGCACGGCGTGCGATTCTCGCTCGTCTATCTCAGTGGCTACGGCGAATGGGATTCGCACAACGACCTGAAGAACCTGCACGCGAAGAGCGCCGCCCGCGTCGACAAGCCGATCGCCGGGCTGATCCGCGACCTGAAGCGCACGGGGCAGGACAAGGACACGCTCGTCGTCTGTTGCAGCGAGTTCGGCCGCACGCCGGGCCTCGAAACGCGCGACGCCTACAAGATGCCGACCGGGCGCGACCACCACCCGCACGGCTTCTCCGTCTGGCTCTACGGCGCGGGAATCAAGCGAGGCGTCATCCACGGCGCGACCGACGAACTCGGCTTCCACGCCGTCGAGCATCCGCACTACGTCACCGACATCCACGCGACGGTGCTGGACCAATTGGGCCTCGACAATCGCAAGCTGAACATCCCCGGCCGGAAACGATTGGAGATCGACTACGGCGAACCGATCCGAGCGATCTGCGGTTAATCGAGCAAATAGAGTTGCACGACGCCAGCGGCGAGGAGGCCGAGGCTGATGACTGCGTTCACGTGAAAGAATGCTTTGTTCACTTTGGCGAGGTTCTCGGCCGAGACGAGGGAATGCTCGTAGACGAGCAGGACGCCGACGGCGACGACCGTTCCGACGAAGACCGGCCCCTTCAAGATCGGCGTCGCGACGATCAATCCGATCAACAGAAGAAACGTCATCGCGTGGCAGGCCGCCGCGATCCGCAGGCTTTGCCTCACACCGAAGCGGGCCGGGATGCTGTGCAGCCCTTCCTTCGCGTCGAACTCGGCATCCTGGCACGCGTAGAGGATGTCGAACCCCGTCACCCAGAACAGCACGGCCGCGCCGAGCAACAGCGGCGTCTCCATGTCCACCATCCCGCGGATCGCGATCCACGCCGAGACCGGCGCGAGCAGGAGCGCCGCGCCGAGCCAGACGTGCGCGAGCGAGGTGACGCGCTTCGTGAGCGAGTAGCCGGCGAGGAAGATCAGGACCGGACCGGCGAGGACGAACGGCCAGAGGTTCGCGAAGAGGAAGCAGGTCCCCACGAACGCGACGGCGTTGCCGACGGCGAAGACCGCGACGAGGGCGAGCGACAGGGTTCCGGCCGGCAGGTGCCGGTTGGCCGTGCGCGGGTTCTTCGCGTCGACGTCCCGATCGGCGATCCGGTTGAACGCCATCGCGAAGTTGCGGGCGAAGACCATGCACGCCAGGATGCCGATCAGATCGCGCTCGCGGAACGGCTCGGACTTCCAGGCGATCGCCGCGCTGAGGAGCGCGAACGGCAGCGCGAAGAGGGTGTGCGAGAACCGCACGAGTTCCAGCAGCTTGCCGATCGTCGCGATCATGCGAGCGTAACCGCGAGGAAGATCGATCCGCAACCGCGCGCCACGGCCGGCGCGGCGGGAACGGCTATAGTATGGGCAACCGTCGATGCCCGGCTCCCAACCTCACCCTCGCGATCGAGGAACGAACCGCCGTGACCTTCGATTCCACCGCCTACGGCCCGGACGTCGCCGCGATCCTCGGCGACGGCGCCCGCCTCGCCGACCTCGGCCCCGGCGCGCCGAATGAAGCGCTGCGACCGAAACTCGCCGGGCTTGGCAATGTTCCCCAAGCCTGTCTCGCCGGCCTCTGGCTCTACCACGACTTCCTCGACGAATCGCACGCGATCAGCCAGGAGATCGAAACGCCGACCGGCAGCTTCTGGCACGCCATCATGCACCGCCGCGAACCGGACCCCGGGAACAGCAAATACTGGTGGGCCCGCGTCGGGGCGCACCCGGTGCTGGAGCGGTTGAAGGAGCAGGCGCCGGCGCTCGGATACCGCTACACCACGCCGCAGGCGTTCGTCGATTTCTGCGAGCGCGTCCGCGGCGCCGGCCGCGACGACGAGCAACTCGCCCAACGCGTGCAACTCCGGGAATGGCAATTGCTCTTCGATTTCAGCTTCGCCGCGGCGCGATGAACCCGGCGCTGGCGTTTCCCCCGGCCGTGCGGTACCATGACGCGAAACCGGAGGGTCCCCCGTGCGCCCCATCGCGATCGCGTTCCTTCTCGCCGGCAGTTGGGCCTCGGCCGCCCTCGCGCAGACGCAAGCGATCCCGGCCGCGCAACTCCGGAAAATCAAGGAAGCCACGGTCTTCGTGAAGGTGACCTACGGGCCGCTCGGCGGGTCCGGCTCCGGCTTCGTCGTCCACGACGGCAAGGACTTCGGCCTCATCGTCACGAACGAACACGTCGTCGTCCCCGGCGACCGTGTCCGCGACCGTCTGCCGCCCGGCACCAAGGGCGTGGTCGAGGTCGTGTTCAACAGCGGCCTTCCAGGCGAGTGGAGCGCCCGCGCCGAAATCCTGCACGTCAACAAGGACGACGACCTGGCCTTGCTCAAGGTCAAGGCGGTCAAGCCGATCCCGGCGCCGATCTCGCTGACCGGCGCCGACAAGCTGCCCGAGACGACGCCGGTCTATGTCTGCGGCTTCCCCTTCGGCGAAGACCTCGCCGAGGGGAACAAGAACCCGGAAATCTCGATCGGCCCCGCCAGCGTCTCGAGCAATCGCCTCGACGAGAACGGACAGTTGGCCACGGTGCAGCTCAACGGCGCGTTGAACCCGGGCAACAGCGGCGGCCCCGTCGTGACGCAGGACGGCAAACTCGTCGGCGTCGCGGTGCGCACCGTCACGGGCGCCGGCATCGGGTTCGCGGTGCCGCCGGAGAAGGTCCGCCGCGCCGTCAACGACGTCCACTTCTCCGCGCCGACGGCGCAGTGGCTGCCCGGCGCGCCGAAGCGGATGCGGCTCGAATCGCGGTTCGTGGACGTGTCCGGCCAGTTGAAGAAAGTGAACGCGCACGTCGCGCCGGCGCCGAACGCCTGGCGCGCGCCCGGTTCGCACGACCTCGAGAAGGACCCGCAAACCAAGACCTACGCGCCCGACCTGACGGCGGCGGACGCGCGGGTCGCCACGGAATTCCCGGTGCCGGAGAGTTCGCACTTCTGGTTCTGGTATTCGTGGACCGATCGCGGCGGCGCGGCGCGGCGGAGCGAACCGGTGCGCCTCGCCTCCTCGGAGGCGACGGCGGTGGAACCCGCGCCGCCGCGCGGCCGCCCCGGCGAGGCGCCCGCCCGCCCGCCATTCCCGACCCAGGACAACGGCATCGGCCTGCGCACGGCGGAAGGACGCCTCATCCCCTACGCCTCGCTGGCGAAGCAACTCGGCGATCCGCCGCCGGGCCAGATCGACCTGGACGAACTTAACCGCACCGCCGCGAAGCGGATCGGCGAACGCGTGACCGTCGACGTCCTCTGCGTCGGCGCGGGCCGCGGCTACGGCGACGGACCGAGCCTGAACGTCTACAACGCCGCCGGCATCCTGCCCGTCGGCCTCGATTTCGTCGTCGACTCCGCCCTGGAGACGCGCCTGCCCGGCACGGTCCTGCACAGCCGCCGCATCGCCATCCGCGTCACCGGGTCGGTGCAGCCGCCCGCGGTCCCGAAGCCGTGGCACCTGTTCGTCGTGGATGAGGTGGCGCTGCTCGGCGCCGATGGCGGCCTCGCCGCGACCTTCGCGCGCGAGACGCGGCACGTCCACGCCCCCAAGAAATCCACCGCGGGCGGCGCGTCGCGCGTTGTACCGCCACCTTACCCGCACGGCAGCGCCGAGGCGCAGGCGCTGGCGATGGAGGACTTCCGCGCCCAGAAACCGGAACTGATCGGCAAGAAGCACCGATTGTCCGTGAAACTCTTCGGGCGCAGCTCGGGCGTCATGAACGTCAAAGGGTTGGACCTCACCTTCGCCACGTTCCACTGCAAGACGCCGAACGACGAGCTTTTGAATGCGCTCAACCTGTACGTCTCCGCCGAAGTGATCGACGAAGCCTGGAAGGGACTGCAACGTTGCCCGGACGCCAAACTCCCGTGCATCGTCGAATTCCAGGCCGTGCAACTCGTCGAACCGAACGGCTCGCGCACGCCCCGCATCGATTGCCTCGTCACGGCGGTTGAGTACTTCACGACCGACGATCTCAAAACACCGGTGCGGATCCTCGAAACGTCGGAGGACAAATTGAAGCTATTGGGCATCGGCACCGGGGGCCTGCCGCCGCGCGCCGCGCCCGCCCCAACGCCGGAGCCGGCGCTGCCGGTCGACCGGGCCGCGACGGAGCTGCGGCCCACGCCGCCCAACCAGATCGACTTGGACGTGTTGAACGTCTCCGCGGGCTCGCGCGCCGGCGAAAGTCACACCGTCGAAATCCTCTCCACCGGAGCGACCGAGGGGATCGGCAATGGCCCCAGCCTCAACGCCTTCAACCGCCACGGCGTCGTCCCGGTGGCGCTCGATTTCGTCCTCGATCGCTCCCTCGCCGATCTCTATTCGCTCGCGAACTTCCGCGGCAGGAAGGTCGCGGTCCGCGTGTCCGGCACCATTCAACTCCCGCGCCCTCCCGCCACGGTTCACCTGTTCGTCGTCGAGACGATCGGCATCCTCCGGCCCGACGGCAGCGCGTTCGCCACCCACGCGCGCATGGTCAAGCACGACGCCGTGCCTCGAACCGTGAATACCGCTCCTCGAGTTTTCGGAGCGCCGGACGAACCGTTCCCGCATGGAAGCCACGAATCGCAGCGCCGGATCCTGGACGACCTCGGGCGCTTCGATCCGTCGAGCCTCGGCAAGCGCATTCGGATCGCGACGCGGATCGTGGCCCCGATCACCATGAACTACGGCAAGCTCCCGGTGCATCGCCTCACTTACTCCGAGAATACGCCTCAGTCGGAGTTGCTCAACATGCTGCGCGTCTATGCGAAGCGTCCGGTCGGCGAGCGACTGCTCGCGGCCGTGAATCAAACGTCCGTCGGAAGGGGGCTGCCCTGCACGCTGGAAATCCAGATCGACCAATTCCACGGTGCGACCGGGCGACCATTCGCGTACGACTGTCGCCTGCTCTCGGTGAGCTACACCGATCCGGGCGATTTCAAGAACCGCGTGGAAATCGTCGACGATTGGAAGGGCTTCGACCAGCCGAACGCCGGCTTCGTGCGACCCGCCGCCGCGGCCGATGCGGAAGGCGGGCACTCGCCGTGGCTCATCGCCGCCACGGCGGTCGTCGGTTTGCTCGTGCTCGGCGGCGTCCTGTTCGCGATCCGTCGCATGAACGCCGGGGCGTCCCGAACCTCCACGACGAAGCGGCGAAGCGAAAACGCATTCGACGACGAGCGGCCGCGACGGCGGCGACGACGGGACGATTGACGCGAATTCTACTTCGCGGCCGTCGGCGGCGATTTCAACCCGACGCCGTTGATCGCCACGATCTCGTACTTCGATCCGGCGGCCGCCTTCGGATCGAGGAACTTCATCTCCGGCAACGGCTTCTCCGGCGTGTCGTGGTACGACATCGTTTGGAACAGCGCCCGGCCGAAGCGCCCCACCGGCTTCGCCGGCCACGTCGCGAGTTCCTTCCCGTCCTTCACGATCGCGAAGCCCTTCAGGCCGCTCTCGAAGTCGGCCTCGGCGTCCCACGTCAGCGTCGCGCCCGACGCGTCCACGGCGAGGCGCACGTTCGTCGGCGCCGCCGGCGGCGTCGCGTCCTCCGTCGCGCCGGTCGCCACGTACTGCGCCCACGCCTTCGCCACCGACTCGGTCGGCAGCCAGTTGCGCTCTTCCGATTTACCTTCAAATCGAGCCGCCGGCACCGCGTCCTTGCCGTGGAGCGCCGACGCCCAGCCGGCCGCGGCGTCGACCGGCTTCAGCTTCGCCCCCGATGCCGGCAGGCGCAGCGCGAGGCAGGCGTCGAAGAACGGGATCGCGAGATAGCGCGAGTCGCCGCACTCGTGACCGGTGCGCGGATCGGGCGCGAAGCAAGCCGGCGATCCCTGTTTGCGATACGCGGCGAACATCGCCAGCGAGCCGTTCCACGCGCCGGCGAAGCGCTTGTCGTCCTTCTCCTTCGCCCCCGGATTGAGCGCGATCGGGATGCCGTAGGCGGCCGCGGGAATTGTCGGCTTGGCGATGTCGCCCTTCTCCCACGCGCTGAACGCCGTCCCGGAGCGGAACCAGATCGCGACGATCCGTTCGGGGTGCCTCGTCTGCATCAGGCTGGCCCAAAAGCCGCCGCCGGAGTGGCCCCACAGGCACCACGGCGCGGTCTCCAGTTCGGGATGCTTCGACTTCGCGGCGAATTCCTTCAAGCAGCGGAGGAACGTTTTCTCGGAACCGTTGCGCGGGTCGCACCACTGGCGGCAGTCCTGGCCGTCCTCCTGGTGGTAGCTGGGGCCGAGGAGGGCGCAGTCCCATTTCTTGGCGAGCGCCTGCCAGTGGAGGTCGTAGGCGGCGGTGGCTCCGCCCTTGCACGCGCCGGAGCCGCAGCCGTGCTGGTGGACGATCACGCCGCGGATCGTCTTCGCGCCGTCGGGAATCCAGATCGTGTAGGAGACGCCGTAGACGAGCTCGCCGGGCGTCGTCGACGCCTCGTAGGTGGCCGTGTGGTACGTCCCCGCCGCCGAGGCGGACGCCGCTGAAACCACGAGAGCGAACAGCGCGAGACGGAACATGATCGACTCCAAAGCGATGACCACGAATAACACGAATAAGACGAATGAAGACAGAATCCAATCTGACTTCATTCGTCTTATTCGTGCTATTCGTGGTTCGCCGTCTTACTTCAGCGATTCGGAGAAGGCCTTGATCGGCAGGGCGCGGACCTTGTTGTGGGCCGGGCGGTCCTTCGTGACGTATTCCTTGCCGTTGAGGGGGTTGGTCTTCTTCTCGCCGCCCTTGACCGCCTTGACCTTGCGGATCTTGAAGCGGGCGAGGCCGGGGAGGGTGAAGACGCCGGGGCCTTTGGGGCCGAGTTCGGCCTTCGCCAGGTCCGCCAGGGCGTCCATCACTTTGGTCACGTCCGCCTTCTTCAGTTCGGTCTTCTCGGCGAGCGTGGTGAACAGGGCCGACTTGGTCATCACCTTCTTCTTGGCCATCGGATCGCACTCCAGACTGTGGATTGGGAAAACCCCGCGCAAGCCCTTGTTTTGAAGGGTGCGGCGACAAGGTTATTCATCCGTGCCTGCGAATCCAGCGAAAAATCGCGAATCTCGATGGAAAGGCCAAAAAAGCCCGGAAAACCGGCCCGTTTTCGGCCCCGGCGAAAAATCCGCCGACGTTGCATCCGCGTTCCGTTCCCGTATCCTCTCTCGAAGCCGATCCCCATTTCCTTCCAACCCGAGGCCCCCGATGAGCGTTTCCGCGACCTTCGATGCGATGGACCAACTCTGCGTCAACACGATCCGCACGCTCTCGATGGACGCGGTGCAAAAGGCCAACTCCGGCCACCCCGGCGCCCCGATGGGCCTCGCGCCGGTCGCCTACACCGTCTGGAACCGCTTCCTCCGCTACGACCCCAAGGCGCCGACCTGGTTCAACCGCGACCGGTTCGTCCTCTCGAACGGCCACGCCTCCATGCTGCTCTACAGCATGATCCACCTCGCGGGCGTCGAAGCGGTCGACGGCAAGCGCAAGGTGACGATGGACGAGATCAAGCGCTTCCGCCAGTTCGACAGCGCCACCCCCGGCCACCCGGAATACCACCTGACCGCCGGCGTCGAAACCACCACCGGCCCGCTCGGCCAGGGGATCGGCAACGCCGTCGGCATGGCCATCGCCCAGAAGTGGATCGCCGCCAACTACGGCAAGCCCGGCTACGAAGACCTCTTCGACCACCGCGTCTACGCCATCTGCGGCGACGGCTGCCTCATGGAGGGCGTCGCCAGCGAGGCCTCCTCGCTCGCCGGCCACCTCAAGCTCGACAACCTCTGCCTCCTCTACGACGACAACCAGATCACCATCGACGGCCGCACCACGCTCGCCTTCACGGAAAACGTCGCGGGACGCTTCGCCGCCTACGGCTGGCACGTGCTGCAGGTCGCCGACGCTAACGACCTGCCGGCGCTGGCGAAGGCGCTGAACGAAGCCGCCGCCACCAAGGGAAAGCCGACCTTCATCGTCGTGAAGGGGAAGATCGGCTACGGCGCCCCGCACAAGCAGGACAGCGAGCACGCCCACGGCGAACCGCTCGGCGAAGACGAGATCAAGGGCGCGAAGAAGAACTACGGCTGGCCCGAAGACAAGAGCTTCTACATCCCGGACGGCGTCCTCGAACGCTTCCAGGACAACCTCGGCAAGCGCGGCGCCGAGGCGAGCGCAGCCTGGGCCAAGAAGTTCGCCGACTACAAGGCGAAGCACGCCGACCTCGCGGCCCAGATCGAGCACATCCAGGCGAAGAAGCTGCCCGCCGGCTGGGAGAAGAGCCTGCCCGTCTTCCCCGCCGATCCGAAGGGGATGGCGACGCGCGATTCGTCCGGCAAGGTCCTCAACGCCGTGGCGAAGGCGGTGCCGTGGATGGTCGGCGGCTCGGCCGACCTCGCGAAGTCGAACAAGAGCCGGCTGACGTTCGAGGGCGCCGGCGACTTCCAGGCGGCGACGCCCTCCGGCCGCAACGTCCACTTCGGCGTCCGCGAGCACGGCATGGGCGCCGTCGTCAACGGCATGGCGCTCAGCGGTTTGCGATCGTTCGCGGCCGGGTTCATGATCTTCAGCGACTACGGCCGCGCCGCCATCCGCCTCGGTTCGATCATCGAGAAGCCGGTCATCTACGTCTTCACGCACGACAGCATCGGCGTCGGCGAGGACGGCCCGACGCACCAGCCGATCGAGCACATGGCCAGCCTGCGGGCGATCCCCGGCCTGATCGTGATGCGGCCCGGCGACGCGAACGAAGTGGCCGAGGCGTACAAGGTGGCGATGGAGTCGAGCCATCACCCCGTGATCCTCGCGCTCAGCCGGCAGGCGGTGCCGACGTACGACCGCACGAAGTACGCCCCCGCGAGCGGCGTCGCGAAGGGCGGCTACGTCTTCGCCGACGCCGCCGGCGGCAAGCCGGACCTGATCCTGATGGCGACCGGCACCGAACTCCCGCTGGCCGTCGAGGCCCACGAAAAGCTGACCGCCGAGGGCGTGAAGGCCCGCGTCGTGAGCCTGCCGTCGTGGGAGCTCTTCGAGCAGCAGACGAAGGAGTACCGGGAGAGCGTGCTGCCGCCGAGCGTGACGGCGCGCGTCGGCATCGAGATGGCTTCGACTTTCGGCTGGGAGCGCTACGTCGGCAACGGCGGCGCGATGATCGCGATGCGGTCGTTCGGCGCGTCGGCCCCGCTCAAGGACCTCGCCAAGCACTTCGGCTTCACGATCGAAAAGGTGCTGGAAGCCGCGAAGGCGCAACTCAAGAAGTGAATTCAAATCAAGCCCTGGGACGGCCGTCCCAGGGCTTCGCCCCAATTCAATCGATGATCTTGTTCAGCGGGTACTCGACGATCCCGCACGCGCCGGCCGACTTCAACTTCGGGATGATCCGCCGCACCTCGGCTTCGTCCAGGATCGTGTTCACGTCCACCCAACTCGGATCGGACAGGCTCGAGATCGTCGGCGTCTGCAGCGCCGGCAGCATCGCCAGCACCGCCTCCAGTTGCGAGCGCTTCACGTTCATCATCAACCCGACCTTCCCCTCGGCGGCCATCGCCCCCTTCAGCATCAGGATCAGGTCGTCCATCTTCTTCCGCTTCCAGTCGTCCGTCGCGGCGTCCGGGTTGGCGATGAAGCGCGTCGTGCTCTGGAGGATGTCGCAGACGATGCGCAGGTTGTTCGCCTTCAGACTGCTGCCGGTCTCCGTCACCTCCACGATGGCGTCGGCGAGCTTCGGCGGCTTCACCTCCGTGGCGCCCCAACTGAATTCGACGTTCGCCGTCACTCCGTGGCCCGCCAGCCATTT
>CAYVRB010000166.1:0-13757 GCA_964453375.1 uncultured Alcaligenaceae bacterium | reverse complement strand
GGTCCTTCGGCGGCGCGCAGCTCCAGCGCACCTTCTACTGCCGCGGCCAGACCGGCCAGCAGCTCCTCCTCGGCGCGTACCAGGCGCTCGCGCGGCAGATCGCCTACGGCAACGTGACCATGTTCCCCCGCACCGAGATGCTCGACCTCGTCGTCGTCGACGGCCGGGCGAAGGGGATCGTCGTCCGCGACCTGGTGTCGGGCGCGGTGAAGTCGTACGCCGGCGACGCCGTGGTGCTCGCCACCGGCGGCTACGGGAACGTCTACTACCTCAGCACGAACGCCATCGGCTGCAACGTCACCGCCACGTGGCGGGCGTACAAGCGCGGGGCCGCCTTCGCGAACCCCTGCTACACGCAGATCCACCCGACTTGCATCCCCGTCAGCGGCGACCACCAGTCGAAGCTGCGCCGCCGACTGCGGCAAGAAGCCCGGCGACATCCCCGAGGGCGACCGCGACTACTACCTCGAGCGCAAGTACCCGAGCTTCGGCAACCTCGCCCCGCGCGACATCTCCAGCCGCGCCGCGAAGGAAGCCTGCGACGACGGCCGCGGCGTCGGCCCCGGCGGCCGCGGCGTCTACCTCGACTTCGGCACCGCCATCGAACGCCTCGGCAAGGCCAAGATCGCCGAACGCTACGGCAACCTCTTCGACATGTACCAGCGCATCACCGGCGAGAACGGCTACGAACGCCCGATGCGCATCTACCCCGCCATCCACTACACGATGGGCGGCCTCTGGGTGAACTACGAGTTGATGTCGAACGTGCCGGGCCTGTTCGTGATCGGCGAGGCGAACTTCTCGGACCACGGCGCCAACCGACTCGGCGCCTCGGCACTCATGCAGGGCCTCGCCGATGGCTACTTCGTCCTGCCCTACACGCTGACGCACTGGCTCGCCGACCAGAAGCCCGGCACGCTGCCGACGAACCACACCGAATTCCTCAAGGCCGAAGCCGAGACGAGCGAACGGTTGAAGAAGCTCCTTAACGCGAAGGGGAAGAAGACGGCCGTCGAGTATCACCGGGAGTCGGGCAAGATCCTGTGGGAAAAGGTCGGCATGGCCCGGACAAAGGCGAGTTGCGAGGAGGCGCTCGCGCAGCTGCGCCAGCTCCAGCTCGAGTTCCTGCACAACCTGGCCGTGACTGGAACGGGCGAAGGGCTGAACACGGCGCTCGAACGCGCCAATCGCGTCTGGGACTTCCTCGAGTTCGGCCAACTGCTGGCGCGGGACGCCCTGGAACGCGAGGAATCGTGCGGCGGGCATTTCCGCTCCGAGTACCAGTACCCGGACGGCGAGGCGAAGCGCGACGACGAGAAGTTCGCGCACGTGGCCGCGTGGACCTCCAACGGCCCCGACGCCGCCCCGACCCGCAACGTGGAGGAACTGACCTGGGACGCCGTGAAGCCGAGCGTGCGGAGTTATAAGTAAAGCATGACAGTCCTAAATTAATGGTGAAATATGGAAGCAGAACCGAAAGCGCCAACTGAACCGAGTGAAGAAAGCGATGCCGCTGAGTCATTTGCCAAGTGTGCAGATGGCCTCCGGTTAAAGTATTCTTTAGCAGCACATGAGTATGGGAAGCTGACTCACAAGCACCTCACTGCGTTGCTGGAAAAGCCCGCGATAAGTCCAGCCACTACAGTCGAAAGCGATGATTTTAGCGAATACGGATCAGATAGCGGCAAGAAGATTTACGAATTTCGCTATAAGTGCGTAAAGGGTATTCCGACTCCAAATATAACTGCATTTGCTCGTGACCATGCCAGAATTATTCACTCGGCTTCATTTCGTAGACTGCAAGGAAAATGCCAGTTAATACCGACTGGGGAAAATGAGTTTTTTAGAACTAGACTTACACACTCGCTAGAGGTTGCTGAGATCGGCACTCGGATAGCGCGACACTTGAAGCCTCAAATAGCAGCCAATGACGAATGGGAACTGGATCTAGACGTTGTAAACTGCGCCTGTCTATTACATGATATTGGCCATCCTCCATTCGGTCACAGCGGCGAATCCGTGCTTGATGAGAAGATGAAAGAATACGGCGGATTCGAAGGAAATGCCCAAACATTCAGGTTAATTACAAAATTGGAAAATCGTCTCGGGCAAGTGAATACCGTCAAAAGGGCTATCGAAGACCCTCGCGGCCTGAATTTAACATTCGGCGTACTGGCATCTGTCTTAAAATATGACAAAGTCATTACTGTCAATGCGCGACGATCGAAGCCGGCAAATGTCAAAATTCTAAAAGGATATTATCAATCAGAATCAGAGATTGTCAAGTGCCTTAAGAGCCACTTTGGCATCCCAGACGGAGAAGGTCTTAGAACAATCGAGTGCCAAATAATGGATTTAGCAGATGATATCGCGTATTCTGTATACGATTTAGAGGACACAATGGAGGCGGGAATAGTAAGCCCTTTCGACTTTTTTTCCGTAGACGATGCGGTGCTTGAGCTAATTGCAAATGATATTTCCTCTTTAGGGTCGTACGGCACCGTGAGTCCCGCTGTGGTGCTGCGAGTGCTGTCTAAAGTATTCGACACCATGCTGGAAGATGCAGACACAGGCAATGGATATATATTGAGCTCGACTGGAAGCGGCGCAAGCAAGGACGACATCTTGCGTGACCGCTTGGTTTACGTTGGCAGAACGTATTTTGAGTCCATGCTGCATTCTCGACATCCCCTCATCCGAAGGCAGTTTCTCGAATCATTCATACAGGAAAGCGTCGAGTCTGTTCGCGTAAGCAATCAAAATGCGGAAAAGCCATACTTATCACAGATTAAGTTGGACAATCAAATTAGTCTGAGAATCGAATGCATGAAAAGGTTTAACTACTACAAAGTAATCAATTCGAGGCAGCTCAGAGTATTCCATCACAGGGCGAAAGAGATCATTAAGTATCTCTTCCAGAAGTTGACTACCACAGAGTCATCTAGCCAGCCAGGCGATCTGCTTGGCGAATACGACCGAGCGAGGCTAAAGTCTGCCGAAAATAATGTTGAAGAGAGGAATAGAATTGTTTCCGATATCATCGCTTCAATGACTGACAGTGAGGCTATTGCGTTATATCGGAAGCTGCAACCCACAAGCGATGCATCATTTTTTAGTTATCGTTAAGATAATGCGATGGACGAAATTGCGATTTGCTCTGGTCGCGACTTGCGATCGCTTGAATTATCGAACTATACTATTCTCAATTGGTGCCCACCATGAAATTCACCCTCCACATCTGGCGGCAGCCCGGACCCGAGGCCCGCGGGCAGATGATGACCTACCGGATCGACGGCATCGCCGGGGACATGTCGTTCCTCGAGATGATCGACATCCTCAACGAACGCCTCATCAAGGACGGCCTCGATCCCGTCGCGTTCGACCACGACTGCCGCGAAGGGATCTGCGGCTCGTGCTCCATGATGATCAACGGCCTCGCGCACGGGCCCGAACGCGGGGCGACGACCTGCCAGCTCCACATGCGCAGCTTCCGGGACGGGGACGAAATCTATATCGAGCCGTGGCGCGCCAAGGCGTTTCCCGTCCTCCGCGACCTCGTCGTCGATCGCTCGGCGTTCGACCGGATCGTGCAGAACGGCGGCTACGTGAACGTGAACACCGGCGGCGCGCCGGACGGCAACTCTCTGCCGATTCCGAAGGCCGAGGCCGACAAGGCGATGGACGCGGCGCAGTGCATCGGTTGCGGCGCCTGCGCGGCGGCCTGCCCGAACGCGTCGGCGATGCTCTTCGTGGCCGCCAAGGCGGGGCACCTCGGTTCGATGCCGCAAGGGCGGACGGAACAGGCCGAGCGCGTCCGCAAGATGGTGGCGACGCACGACCGCGAGGGGTTCGGCCACTGCACGAACATCGGCGAATGCGAGGCGGCCTGCCCGAAGGAGATCAGCACGGAGTTCATCGCCGGGCTGAACCGCGACTACATCGCAAGCGCGGTGAAGGCGGCCGTGAAGGGCGAGGCTCGCGGCGGGTTCTGACGCCGCGCCGGTTCCGTATACCATCCCGATGAATGAACCCGCCCGCCCGCCGCGCAAGGCCATGTTCATCGCCGCCCTCGTGGTGGCGATCGACCTCCTCGGCTTCGGCATCGTCCTGCCGCTCATGCCGCGCCTCGCGGACGATTACCTCAATGCGTATTCGCCCGGCGCCCGCGGCGCGATCATCGGCGTGCTGTTCTCCTCGTTCTCGTTGATGCAGTTCGTCTTCTCGCCGATGTGGGGCCGCGTGTCGGACCGGATCGGCCGCCGGCCGGTGCTGCTCGTCGGCCTCGCCGGGTCGATGGCCTCCTACGCGCTCTTCGCCTTCGCCACGACGATCCCCTCCGGCCAGCCGGAACTCGCCGTCGGCCTCATGCTCGTCTCCCGCGTCGCGGCCGGGATCTTCGGCGCGAGCATCGGGGCCGCCGCCGCCGTGATTGCCGACTGCACGCCGAAGGAGACGCGGGCGAAGGGGATGGCGCTCATCGGCGCCGCGTTCGGCGTCGGCTTCACCTTCGGCCCGCTCATCGCCTACTTCGGCCTCGAACTGTTCCAGAACCAGACGTGGGGCGTCGGCGCGATCGCGTCGGGCCTGTCGCTGGTCGCGTTCCTGTTCGCCTTCTGGAAACTCCCGGAGACTCGAACCCCGGCGGCCTCGAACGAACCGCGCTACTTCTTCAGCCTCTCCCGCACGCTCGAAGTCGTCCGCATGCCGAGCGTCGGGCCGCTGGTGCTCATCTACTTCCTCGCCATCTTCGGCTTCGCGAACTTCGAGGCGACGCTCGCGATGCTCACGAAGGGCGCCTTCGGATTCGACGACCGGAGCAATTTCCTCGTCTTCGCCGTCGTGGGGTTCATCCTGATGGTCGCGCAGGGCGGGCTGTACCGCCCGCTCGTCGGCCGGTGGAAGGAAGGCCGCACGATGGTCGTCGGCCTCGGGTTGATGTTCCTCGGCCTCGGCACGCTCGCCGTCGTCGCCTGGTCGTCCACGACGGTGTCCACGCCCGAGACGGCGCGCGGGATGCTGCCGCTCTTCTACCTGGCGATCGGCCTCGCCGTCACCGGCTTCGCGTTCGTGAACCCGTCGGTGTCGGCGCTCGTGTCGAAGCGCGCCGACCCGAACCGGCAGGGGGAAGTGATCGGCGTGAACCAGTCGGCCGCGTCGCTCGGCCGCATCCTCGGCCCGTTCGTCGGGGCGTTCGTCTTCGAGTTGCAGCCGCCGCGCGTCCTGCCGTATGCTGTGGCGACGGCCGCGCTCGTCGGCGTGCTGCTGCTCCTGCCGAACGTGTTGAAGGGCGAGAAAGTTTAGCGGCGACGCGGAGACTTCGGAGCGGAGCGCGAAGGCCCACCGCGCTCCGCTCCGAAGACTCCGCGTCGCGGCTAAACGAATCGGGATTTATCCATGCCGGACCCGCGACGGATCGCGATCGTGAAGCCGAGCGCCCTCGGCGACATCGTCCACGCCCTGCCGGTGCTGTCGGCGCTGCGGGAGCGGTTCCCGGCCTCGCGCATCGCGTGGATCGTCAATCGCGGCTTCGAGCCGCTCCTCGCCGGCCACCCGCACCTCGACGCGACCGTGCCCTTCGACCGCGCCGCGTTCCGTCGAGTCGGTTCGGCGCTGCGCTATTCGCTGTCGTTCGCGAACCGGCTGCGCCGGGAGCGGTTCGATCTCGTCGTCGACCTACAAGGATTACTACGCACGGGTCTGATGTGCGCCGCGACCGGGTCGCCGCGGCGCGTCGGCTTCGCGAACGCGCGGGAGGGTGCGCCGCGCTTCTACACCGAGCGCGTCGAAGTCCCGGACGCCGATCGGATTCACGCGGTCGATCGGTATTGGCGGATCGCGGCATCGCTCGGCTGCACGGGGGAGAAGCGGTTCGTCGTGCCGGTGCACGAGGCGGAATCCCTTGCGATCCGTGAAGAGTTGTCGAACGTCCCGCGTCCGTGGATCGCGGTCGCGGCCGGGGCGAAGTGGGTGACGAAGCGATGGCCGCCGAAATCGTTCGCGGCGCTCCTCGCGAAGGCGCAACGGGAGTTCGGCGGCACCGCGATCCTCGTCGGCGCGAAGGAGGACGTGGTCCTTTCCGCCGAGATCGCCGGACGGTTGACCGGGTCGGTCCGCGACTACACCGGTCGGACGAGCCTGCCGAAGCTCGCCGCGCTGCTGGCCCTGTCCGATCTCATGGTCGCGAACGACACCGGCCCGCTGCATCTCGCCGCCGCGATGGGCCGGCCGTGCGTGGCTCCCTATACCTGCACGAAGACGGTCCTCCATGGTCCGTATGGAAGCCGGAATTCGGGGATCGAAACGTCGGTCGCGTGCGCCGGAAGCTATCTCAAGAACTGTCCGCGCGGCACGATCTGCTTCGAGGACCTGACGCCCGACAAGCTGTGGCCGCCGCTCGCGGAGGTGCTTTCCCGATGGCAACGCCGAGTCTCCCGTTCCGCCTGACGCTCGCGAGCGGTTCGCTCGGCCGGCGCGAGCTGCTGAAGCTCCACGGCTATACCTTCGACGTGCGCCCGGCGAACATCGACGAGCCGACGGAGGCCCGCCTCGGTGACATCCGGCACTACGTCGCCGAGTTGGCGTTCCTCAAGGCCGCCGCCGTCGCGCCGGCCGTGCCCGATGGCGTCGTGCTTGCGGCCGACACCGTCGGCTGGCTCGACGGCAAGGTCGTCGGCAAGCCGGACGACGAAGCCCACGCGCGCCGTATCCTGCAATCGCTCTCCGGCCGCGTCCACGAACTCTGGAGCGGCGTCTGCCTGTGGATTCGCCCCGGCGATTTTCAGATCGCGTGGCAGGAACGGAGCCTCGTACAAATGGCGGCATTGAGCGAAGCCGAGATTGATTCCTACTTGAAGACGCGCAAGTGGGAAGGCTGTTCCGGCGCCTACGCGATTCAACTCCCGAACGATCCGTACCTGAAAGTGGTCGACGGCAGCGCGAGCAACGTGATCGGCCTGCCGATGGAATCGCTGGCCCGCGCGCTCGACTGGGCCGGCCGCATGACCGTTCCGCCCATCGGCCCATAGACTAACTCCATGCCGAGCGGCCCGCAGATCATCCTGATCCTGAAAGTCCTCGTGTCGGCCGTGACGGTGCTGCTCGCGGCGTCGCTCGTCGCGCTCGCGGCCAAGCGTCCCCGGCTCCACGGCCGCATCAACCTCGCCTTCTTCGCGCTCACCATCACCACCGTCCTCGGCTTCGAGCTGCTGCTCCGCCTCGGCACGGACGTGACCTCGCAATTCTCGGACGCCGCGCGCGAGGCCCTGCGCGTCCATTTGTACTTCGCCGTGCCGTCGGCCCTGCTTCTGATCGCGATGCTGGTCACGGGCGTGACGCGGCGCCGCGCGGTCCACGTGCCGCTCGGCCTTCTGTTCGCGGCGCTCTGGATCGGCACGTTCGTCACCGGCGTCTTCTTCCTCCCGCACGAGTGACCGGAGCCGCCGCGTCATGGCCGAGCCGTGGACCCTCGATGGCGACCTGGACGCGCTGCCCGCGAGCGAGGCTTCCGATGGGCCGACCGTCGTGGACAGCCGCACTCCGAATTCCGAATTCCGAATTCCGAATACCGATTCGCCGCCGTCGCCCGAGGCGCTCGCGGAGGCGATGCTGTTCGCGGGCGGTCCGCCGGTGACGGCGGACAAGTTCGCCGCGGCGATCCGTTCCGGCGGCGACCACCTGCACCGGATCGTCGCGGACCTGAACAAGCGGTACCGGAACCAGAATCGGCCGTATTCGGTGCAGCCGCGGGAGGGGGGCTACGTGCTGGCCGTGAAACCGGCGTATCGCGGGATGCGCGAGAAGCTCTACGGCGGGCCGCGCGAGGCGCGGCTGTCGCCGCCGGCGCTCGACGTGCTCTCCGTCGTCGCGTACCGGCAGCCGGTGGACAAGGACGAAATCGACACGATCCGCGGCGTCGATTCCGGCGCGGTGGTGCGGCAACTGGCGCGGCTCGGCCTCGTCGCCGTCGTCCAGCGCGGCGACGCCGAACGCCCGGAGACGAAATTCGGCACGACGCCCCGCTTCCTCGAAATCTTCGGACTCGGTTCGCTCGACGACCTGCCCCGCCTCGGCGAGGCGCAACAACTCTGAAGGGAAATCCGCCATGTTCGACCTGATCTACCGCATCGACCCGGACGCGCCCGCGGCGAAAGGCCCCAAGACGGCCAAAGCCGCCTGGAAGCGGCTCGAGGAGGGCAATCGCGCCTTCGCGAGCGTGTCGGACATCCATCGCCGCACGCAGACCGAGCCGCACATCATCACGCTGAACGCCGAGGCGCTCGGGCTGGCGAAGGCGGACGGCACGGCGCCGAAGCAGACGCCCTTCGCCGCCGTCCTCGGCTGCGCCGATGCGCGCGTGCCGATCGAACTGATCTTCAGCCAGGCGGCGAACGACCTGTTCGTCGTGCGCGTCGCGGGGAACGTGCTCGGCGCAGAGTGTTTGGGCAGCCTCGACTTCGCGGTCTCGAATTTGGGGGGGAGTTTGCGGTTGTTGGTCGTACTCGGCCACACCGGCTGCGGGGCGGTCGCGGGGGCGGTGAAGGCGTTCATGGAGCCGCACATGTACCTGGACTTCGCAACGGGCCATCCGCTGCGCGCGGTGCTCGAGCGGATTTTGGTCGCCGTGCGCGCGGCGCACCGGGCACTCGAGCAGGTCTACACGCAGGACGTGGAACAGATTCCCGGCTACGCCGACGCCTTGCGCGAGACCGCCGTCGTATTGAACGCGGCGATGATGGCGGCCAGTTTGAAGAAGGAGTTCCAGGAGAAGATGGGGCCGCAACTCGCCGTCGCCTACGGCGTCTACAACCTCGCGACCCGCTGCGTGAAGCTCACTCTCGAGAAGAAGGACGACGTGAAGGTCGAACTCGCCGCCCCGCCGGACGACGGCGACGGGTTCGACAAGCTCGGCCTCTTCATCGCCGGCAGCGACATGATCCGCCGCCTGCTGGGGGGCAAGGCGTGACCGAACGGCCCTCGCTCCTCTGGCGCATCTGGCCGCCGCTGCCGGTCTGGAAGCGCCTCGACGCGACCGTACTGCTGGTCGTCGTCTACGCCTTCGGCGTGAAGTACCTCGCCGACTTCGAGGGCTGGAAGTTCCCGAAATGGATCGGCGACATGGCCGTCGTCAACGGCATTCTGCTCGGCGTGCTGCTCGGTTTCCGCAACGTCCAGGCCTACGACCGCTGGTGGGAGGCCCGCAAGCTCTGGGGCCAACTCATCAACGACTCGCGCAACCTGTGCCTTAAGGTGAAGGTGCTGGTATCGACCGACGCCGAAGACCTGCGGCGCTTCGGCCGGATCGTGGTCGGCTTCGCCATCGCGCTGCGGAACCACCTGCGCGGCGGGGAGCCGCTCCAGACCGTGCCCGGTTTCGAGCGGGAGACCGCCGAACCGGCGCACGTGCCGTTGCATCTCGCCGAAGGCGCGTTCGCCCAGCTCCGTGCCTGGCGCGCCGCGGGCAAAATCTCCGATTTCGACGCCCTCCTGCTCGACCCGCACGCCAAGGCGCTCATGGACGTGAGCGGCGCCTGCGAGCGCATCCGCTCCTCGCCGGTGCCGCTGTCGTACCGCGCGCTGCTGCGCCACGGCACCATCCTCTACCTCGCCTCCGCCCCCTGGTTCATGGCCGGCGAGTACGGCTACATGGCCATCGGCGTCGTCGGCCTCCTCGCCTACTTCCTGCTCGGCATCGAAATGACCGCCGAAGACGTGGAGGAACCGTTCGGCAAGGACGGCGACGACCTGGAGTTGACGCGATTCTGCGAGACGATCCGCCGCTCCGCCGAGCAGGTGCTGGGCGACCTCGGCTACGGCGACTTGTCGCTGAGCACCGTTACGGTGCCCCGCGTGCGGTGAGCGCTGACCGAAAACGGGGCCGCAGCTCGTTTTCGTTGAAACGAGCTGCGTCCCCTTTTTCCGTCTCCCCTTTTTCCGTCCGCCTGCTCACCCCAGCGGGTTGCGGAGGTTCTTCTGGTACGGCACGCGGACGCCGCGGACGAGGAGCTGGTCGATGCGGTTGATGGACAGCGGCACGCCGAAGTTGCGTTGGCCGGCGTCGGTGACGATGTCGTCCTGGTCGACGCCGTCGCCGGAGACGCCGAAGCCGCCGATGAGCCGGCCGTTCTTGTAGAGCGGGGCGCTGCCGGGGAAGAAGACGATGCCGTTCTGGCGCGTTTTGTTGTTGGGGTCGCGGAAGTTGGTGCCGGGGTTGAAGGAGTCGAACCCGACGACGGACTGGAACTGCGAGGCCGGGGCGCGCGGGCCGAGCTGGAGGCCGGTGAGCGGGTCGATGCCGAGGTCGTCGTTGAGCTGGGAGAACGGCGCCGGGGGCGTGCCGTCGATGCCGAGCGGGAAGCGCGGTTCGCCGAGATAGCGGAAGCTGCGGTTGGTGAAGGCGGTGCCGGCCGGGATGCCGGGAACCTGGTCGATGGCCTGGAGCGTGTTGGCGTCGGCGTAGTAGCCGACGTTGCGCGCCTTCGCGACGGCGACGTCGATGGAGAAGATCGTGGCGTCGGGCATGCGGTACAAGCCGACGATCTCGCCGTTGATGTCCGAGACGGCGAAGACCATACCGGTGCGGTTGCCGAGCGGGAGGCGGATGGCGGCGCGGAGGGCCATGGCCTGGGTGATGCCGCGGTTGATGATGTCCTCGACTTCGACGGCGGTGATGTCGGCGCCGTCGTGCGGAGTGACGAGCCAGCCTTCCGGCACGCGCAGGCCATCGCGGACGATGACGGGATCGTTGGCGACGCCGTCGTTGTTGGCGTCGGCGTCGACGGCCATGTTCGTGCCGCCGTTCGGGTCGCCGCGGCCGACGACGCCGCCGATCTGGCGCAGCGTCTTGACGCCTTCCTCCGGGATGCCCGGGCCGAAGATCTCGAGGTTGATGCCGACGAGGTAGATGCTGTTCAAGTTCAGCGTGGCGAGGAGATCGCCGACGGCGGTCAGCGGCGTGATGGAGCCGGGGAGGGCGACGCCGCCGATCGGGCCGGGTTCGCCGCCGAGCGCCGCGAAGGCGATCCATTCGGCTTCGAGGGTGCGGTCGGGTTTGGTGGGGTCGAAGGTGTTGCTGAGGGAGGAATTCTCCTCGGTGGCGTAGCCGGTCTTGCCGGGGAAGAAGACGCCGATGCCGCCGACGACCTGGCCGTTCTTGAGGATCGGGATGCCGCCGGGGAGCGTGGCGATGCCGCGGCCCTGGGCGCCGGGAAGCATGCCGGACTCGAAGCCGAAGGAATCGGGCGGGAAGAGCGATTGGCCGGCGGGCACGAAGGCGGCGGGCAGGTCGAAGCGCTGCGTGAGGCGGACGTCGTCGATGGTACCCTTGATGCCGTCGTTGCCGACTTGGAAGGTGCCGTCGCGGTTGGTGTGCTCGATCTGGAAGAGGTCGACCTGCGGCGTGAAGGCGGTGTTGCGCGGGAAGTGGCCGCCGGCGGTGACGTTGGCGACGAAGCCCGGCCCGCGCACGGTGGAGTTCGGATCGGTGATGTTCGGGTTCGATTCGATCTCGCGCTGGGTCATGGTGCTTTCGGAGATGTTCTGGATGGTGCGCGAGGTGAGCGGGGCGGCGTTGTTGCCGAAGAAGGCGCCGGTGCGCGCCTTGGCGACGGCGCCGTCGATGGCGAAGACGAGGGCGGCGTTGTTGCCGGCGATGGCGGGATCGACGCCGGCCTCGACGCGCACGCCGAGGATGCGGCCGTTGCGGTCCAGGATGGCGATGATGGCGTCGTTGGACGCCGAGGCGGCGCTCGCGCGCCTGAGGAGCGTGTCGACTTCGGACGCGAGCAGGGTTTCCTGCGGCTGGCCGAGCGACGTGGTCGACGGCGGGATGACGCTCTCGCGGATGAACTGCGTGTTCGGGTTGTTGAGGGCGACGGGGTCGTTGCGGCCGACGCGGTAGACGTTGTTGGTGCCGGCGCCGCCGTCGAAGGAGTTCAGGCCGAGGCCGCCCTTGAGCACGTCGTCGCCGTCGCCGCCGGTGATGGCGTTGGTGCCGCCGCCGCCGCTGATCCGGTCTTCGCCGGCGCCGCCGTTGAGCGTGGCGTTGATGAAGACGTGCGGATCGATCTTGAGCACGTCGTTGCCGGCGGCGCCTTCCATGCGGATGCCGTTGGTGATCGCGGCCGCGGAGAAGCGTCCGACCTCGATCCCCTGTTCCGTGACGACGATCTGCGTGCCGTCGCGGAAGACGTTGATGCGGTTGTCTTCGGCGTCGCCGGTCACGTCGAGCGTTCCGCCGTTCAGGGTGGCGAGCACGGCCGGCTGCTCGCGGCGCTCGAGCGCCTCCACCATGAGGCGAATGCGCCGCGCGATCCGTTCGTGATTCGTGTCCATCGTCCGCTCCCGTCCGTGAGGCCGTCGAATCCCTCTTCCCCGAACAATCGGCAGAATCGGCGCGGGAAATCGCACGGAATGTCGCGAATCATTGCAGAACGGTCGAATCGGCGGCGTGTGCGAGAGACTGGGGAAGCCGCCAAGTTGCCCAGTTTGCCCGACGCGAAGAATCGTTGCTTTCCTCATGTTCGGCGCGTCGAAGGCCGATACTTCCCCGAAGTACGCCATTCGCATGAAGGTCGGAGCGGGGGACCCACCGCTGCGATCGACCGGCGGGCGAGCGCGGGAGAACGCGATGAGACTGTTGACCCGAATCCGGTTGCTATCCGCCGCGGCCGTGCTGGTCGGCGGCGCCGCCGCCTCCGCGCAAGCGCCGCCTCCCGCCGCGCCGGTGAAGGTGCAACTGGACGACCCGACGCGCCCGCTGCCGCGCGATCCGTCCGAGCGCACGCTCGAACCGAAGCCCGGCGACGGCATGGAGATCGAGCCGACCAGCGCCACGGCCGTGCTCACCGCGCCGCCGTTCGATCCGCCCCTCGGCTACGCCGGCCCCAGCACCGTCATCCCGCGCAGCGGCTCCAACGCCGAATACGTCACCGTCGAAGACCGCTGGCGCCTCGGCTTCCCGGAATGGGACCGCTACGGCAACAGCCGCAAGTGGATCGCCGACTCCGCCTACCGCCTCGGCCGCATCATCGACCCGTACAACCTGAACGTCCTCAAGGGCGACTACCCGATCTACGGGCAGCACACCTTCCTGAACCTGACCGCGAACAGCATCTCGCTGTTCGAGGGCCGGCAGATTCCGACCGCCACCACGCCGTTCGAGTCCACCTCGCGGCCGTTCCAGTTCGAGAACTTCGGCCGCCCGAACCAGTTCCTCTTCTCGCAACTGTTCACGGTCTCGTTCGACCTGTTCCACGGCGACACCGCCGCGTTCAAGCCGATGGATTGGCGAGTGAAGATCACGCCGGCGTTCAACGCCAACTTCATCGACGTGGACGAACTCGCCGTCGTCAACCCGGACGTGCGCAAGGGCACGCAGCGGGGCCGCTCCTGGTTCGCGCTCCAGGAGGCGTTCGGCGAACTGAAACTCGCGGACACCAGCCCCGAATACGACTTCCTGTCCGTCCGGGCCGGGAACCAGCCGTTCAGCTCCGACTTCCGCGGTTTCATCTTCAGCGACGTGAACCGCGGCGTCCGCCTCTTCGGGACGCGCAACGGCAACCGGGACCAGTACAACCTCGCCTTCTTCCGCCAGCTCGAGAAGGAAACCAACAGCGGCCTCAACACCATGGAGGACCGCGACCAGAACATCCTCATCGCCAACTACTACCGCCAGGACTTCATCTTCCCCGGCTACACCCTGCAAGGCAGCGTCCATTACAACAACGACGGGCCGGACCGGCTGTTCGACCGCAACCGCT
>CAYVRB010000165.1:1353-13790 GCA_964453375.1 uncultured Alcaligenaceae bacterium | reverse complement strand
TGATCGGGCGGTTCCGTATCATTTCGGAACCATGCCATTCCCCCAGTTTCTCCTGCAGCTCGCGCTCGGCGCGCGGCGGCCCGTCGTCTCCGGCGAGCACCGGCTCGCCGGCCTCCGCGCGAACCTCACCATCCGCCGCGACAAGTTCGGCGTCCCGACGATCGAGGCCGAGAACGACACCGACGCGCACTTCGGCCTCGGGTTCGTCCAGGGGCAGGATCGCGGCTTCCAACTCGAGATGCTTTTGCGCGTCGTGCGCGGGACGCTGGCGGAACTCGTCGGCAAGGACGCGCTGCCGGTCGACCGAATCGCGCGGCGGATCGGGTTCCGGCGTTCGGCCGACGCGCAGCTCGCCATCGTCGACGCCGACATCCGCGCCGCCCTGGATGCGTTCGTCGCCGGGGTGAACGCCTCGCACGGCTTCGGCGGCGCGAAGCCGCCCCACGAGTGCCAGCTCCTCAAGACGCCGCTCACGAAGTGGGAGCCGGCCGACGTGCTGGGGCTGGTGAAGCTCCAGACGTTCCTGCTGCCGTCGAATTGGGACGTGGAGCTGGCGCGATTGCAAATCCTGCGCGCCGACGGACCGGAGGCGCTCCGGGCGCTCGATCCGGCGACGATCGGCGACGTGAAGCCCTCGCCCGGCGCGGCGATCCTCGCGAGCGATCTGGAACGGTTCGCGAAGTTCGTCGGCCGGGGCGGCGGGTCGAACAACTGGGTGGTCGCGGGCGCCCGCTCGGCGACGGGGAAGCCGGTGCTCGCGAGCGATCCGCACCTTTCGCCGACGGTGCCGGCGCCGTGGTACCTGGCGCATGTCGATACGCCGGCGTGGTCGGTGGCCGGCGCGGCGCTGGCGGGGGCGCCGGTGTTCCCGATTGGGCACAACGGCTTCGCGTGCTGGGGCGTGACCGCCGGCCTGACCGACAACACCGACCTCGTGCTCGAGTCGCCGAACGACTCGTTCGAGCGCATTCGCGAGACGATCCGCGTGGCGGACGGGCCGGACGAGGAGTTGACGGTGGTCGTGACGCCGCGCGGGCCGGTCGTGTGGGAGAACGGAACCGAATGGCTGGCGATGCGGGCGGTCTGGCTGCATCCGTTGCCGCTGCGGGGGTTCTTCGATGCGCCGGCGGCGCGGTCGATCGAGGCGTTTCGCCGGCCGTTCGCGGCGTGGCCCGCGCTGCCGATGAACCTCGTCTACGCGGATGAAACCGGCGCGATCGCGCATCAACTCGTCGGCCAGCTCCCGCGGCGGATCGGTGGAAACGGAACGATCCCGATGCCGGCGGGCGCATGCGAATGGGACGGCTACGTGCCCTTCAACGAGATGCCGTTCACGATCAATCCCGCCGAGGGGTTCCTCGCGACGGCGAACGATCCGCCGACGGCGGACGGCCGGTTCGGATGCGACTCCGTCGACGCGTACCGGGCGCGGATTATCCGCGACGAGTTGGCGAAGCGAACGGACTGGAGCGTTTTGCTCTGCGGAGAACTCCAGCGCAGCGTGCGCTCGATGCCGTGGGAGGAAATCCGCGAGACCGTGCTGGCCGTGCCGGACGACGGGGACGCCGACGTGCGGTTGGGCCTCGATTTGTTGCGGGAATGGGATGGCCGCGTCGCGGCCGACGTGCCGGCGGCGACGGTCTTCGAGCTGCTCGTGGCGAAGCTCGCGACGCGCGTCGCGAAGGCGAAGGCGCCGACCGCCTGGAAGGCGGTGCTGGGCGCGGGCGACGATGAACCGTTTTCGGGCAGCCTCTTCTCCGAGCGGCGCGTGGCGCATCTCGTATCGCTGCTGCGCTCCCGGCCGGCGGGTTGGTTCGCGGAGGATTGGACGACGGTGATCCGCGATTCGATTCGGCAGGTCGTGCTCGAACTACGGACGACGCGCGGCCCGGCCCCGGCGTTCTGGCAGTGGGGCGACCTGCGGCAACTCCGGCTCGAACACCCGATCTTCAAGGACCACTGGCTCGGCCGCGCGTTCAACGTCGGCCCGGTGCCGGCGGGCGGCGATTCCAATACCGTCCTCCAGTGCGCCGCCAAGCCGAACGACCCGCTCGCGTTCACGCACAACATCCCGAACCTGCGCGCGGTCTTCGACGTGGGAAACTGGTCGAACTCGCGGTTCGTCCTCGCCGGCGGCCAGAGCGGCAATCCGTGCTCGCCGCACTACGCGGACCAGTTCGAACTGTGGCAGTCGGGGGAAGCGATCCCGATCGCGTGGACGCCCGACGAAGCGATCCGATCCGCCGTGGCGAGCCTGCGGCTATCGCCAAACTGAACGATGGCCACAAAGAGGCACGAAGAGACACAAAAAGGAAGACCGAAATTGGTGATCGCTTTCGTGCATCATCGTGCCTATTCGTAGATGTTGATTTGATCCCCATGAAAAGACCAACTCCGCCGTTGGGGGAACGGCGGAGTGGCGGGGGATGATTGACGTGTCGTCCGAGGTGGCCGGCGAGCGGGGGACCCGCCGGGGTCGTCGGTGCGGGGTCCGCGATCTTGGGGGATTGGCGAGGCCTTGGGGGAAGGTTCGCCGTCGCGGAACTCGCACCGTCCGATCGGTTGGGGGAACCGCGTCGGACGTTGGGGAATATGCACGGGTCGTGCCAATCGCAGCGATAGACGAAAACGGCTTGTTTTCCATCCATTTTCCCGTCGCGATGCCGGCGAATTGTATTTTCTGCCGGTCGGCGTAAGACAGGCCATCGGTAAAATCGACAATCTTTCCCGGAATTACCGCCATGCTCGCCGACGGACTCGTGCAATCCCTGACCGCCGCCTTCGACGCGATCCCGCTCATCGATCCGCACTCGCACATCGAACCGCTGTCGCCCGTCTCGCGGTCGCTCGACGACATCCTCGGCTACCACTACTACACGGAGCTGGCGCACTCGGCCGGGATGCCGCAGACGCTGCTCGCGAAGGACGCCGACCCGAAGGAGCGCTGCCGCGAGATCGTGCGGCACATGGACCGGTACGACAACACGGCGCAGTACGGCTGGTTCGTCGACATTTGCAAGTCGTTCCTCGGCTTCGACGGCGACCGCGTGACCGCGAAGGACGCCGACGCGCTCTTCGACGCGAGCGTGAAACGGTTCGCGGCGAAGGACTGGGAGGCTCAGGTTTTCGCGAAGACGAAGCTCGAGAAGATCTTCCTGACAAACGAGTTCGACGACAATCTCGACGGCTTCGACACGGCGAAGTACGTGCCGTGCCTGCGGACCGACACGCTGGTGTTCAAGTTCCAGGAGCCGGGCGTGAAGGAACGATTGGCGAAGGCGACGGGGATCGACGCGGGCGACGTGCCGACGTTGAGGAAGGCGGCCCGCGCGCTGTTCGAGAAGTTCGTCGCGAAGGGGGCGAAGGCGTGCGCGATCTCGCTGCCGCCGGACTTCGCGCCGACGGAGAAGGGAAGCAGCATCTTCTGGATGCTTGCCGAGAACTGCCGGGAATTCAAGCTGCCGTTCGACCTGATGATCGGCGTGAACCGCCGCGTCTACGAGAAGGGCGTCTACCAGGGCCAGGACCTGTTCGACCGCCGCTGCTCGCTGATCCAGTACAAGGAACTCTTCAACGCCTTCCCGGAGGTGACGTTCCCGATCTCGGTGCTCACGAGCGGGCAGAACCAGGAACTGGTGGCGTACTCGTGGATCTTCCCGAACGTGGTGCCGAATGGGCACTGGTGGTACTCGAACATCCCGGCGTACATCGCGAACGACCTGCGGGAGCGGCTGCAGGGCGTGCCGAAGACGAAGCTCGTCGGCTATTATTCGGACGCGTACAAGCTGGAGTTCGTGCTGCCCAAGTACGGCATGTACCGTCGGATTCTCGCGCGCACGATCGCGGACGAGTTCGTGCGCCCCGGCCGGTTGAGCGAAACCGAGGCCGTGGCGCTCGGCACGCGCCTGCTCCGCGACAACGTGCGGGAGATCTTCCAGGTGTAGTCGTGCGGTTCGGCTTCATTCGATGGGCGACGGCTGCTATTCTGCGGGAAGGAGGAGTTCTCATGACCACCGCCACGATGCCCGCGCCGAAGACGGCGTCCCCGATGCGCCCGTTCCGCTGGACGGTGACGGCGTTCCACAATGCCTGCGAGCGCAAAGTCTGGGGCGACGGCAAACGGATGATCCTGATCCGCGGGGAACTCTTCGAGGTGCCGCCGATGAAGCCGCTCCACGCAACGGGGATTCGGATCGTCAACAACATTCTGCCTCGCGTGTTTCCTCCGGAATTCATGATTCAGGTTCAACTGCCATTGGCATTGGATCTCGAAACGGATCCCGTGCCGGATTTCGCAGTGGTGCGGGGCGATGTCCGAACGTTCCTGTCGACACATCCAAAATCAGCCAGCCTTGTCGTCGAAATCGCCGTCTCTTCGCTCTCATTGGATATCACGACGAAAGCCGAACTCTATGCGACCGCGCTCGTGCCGGAATATTGGATTCTCGACTTGGATAACCGCATCCTCCACGTCCTCCGCGATCCAATGCCGATTCCGGGGAACGGCGCGGCGTCGTATCGGACGCACCTCGAACTGAAGGCCAACGAGTCGGTGTCGCCGCTGGCGGCGCCGGACAAGTCGATCCCGGTCGCGTCGCTATTGCCCTGACGCGCCCGCCGGATTCGGCAGCGGGTTCCGGGCGAAAATCCACTCTTCGACCGGTTCGCCATTCACGAGATGCCGGTCCACGAATTCCGGGATCCGCTCCGCGGTCATTCCCGAATACCAGGTCCCGTCGGGATACACGACGAGGATCGGCCCGCCGGAGCAGACGCGCAGGCATTGCACCTTCGTGCGATAGCACGCGCAGGGGCCGGTCGCGAGCGAAAGGTTGCGGTTCTTCAATTCGTCCTTGAGCGCCTCCCACGCCCGCGCGCCGGCGTCGGCGGAGCAGCAGGCGTCGCCGATGCACAGGAAGACGTGCCGCGCGTAGTCGCCGATCAACAGCTTCTTGGCCATCTCGGCCGGCGGCAGGATTTCCTTCACGGGGACTCCTTCCGCCGGAGGCGGCGGACCAGTTCGGCGAAGACGACGACCGACGCCGTGCCGGCGAGGATCGCGAGCCAATCGACGATGCCGAGGGGTTCGACCTGGAAGATACGGCCACCGAAGCTCACGATGAGCGCCTGGCCGAGGAGCGTGAGGGCGGAGACGACGAGGAACGGACGATTGCCGAGGAGGCCGGCGAGGCCCGACGTCCGCGGGTCGAGCGAGCGGCAGTTGAACTGGTTCCAGAACTGGAACAGCACGTAGACGGTGAAGAAGATCGTGGCTTGCCGCACCGTGAGCGGGGCGAATTCGCCGGAGACGGCTCCCGCGCCGGCGAACCAGCCCTCGAAGTTCATGCCGAGCAGGAGCGCGATCATCGCGACGACGAAGAAAGCGGCGGTGGCGCCAATGGTCGCGAACATGTGTTTCGTCAGGATGTTCTCGTCGCGCCGCTTCGGCGGCAGGTCCATCAACTCCCTGCGCGGCGCCTCGGAGCAGAGCGCGATCGCGGCGAAGGTGTCCATGATGACGTTGATCCAGAGCAGTTGCAGCACCGTGAACGGCGGTCGGAAGCCGAGGAACGGGCCGAGGAGCGCGATGGCGAGGGCGGAGACGTTGATGGTGAGCTGGAAGACGATGAACTTCTGGATGTTCTCGTATAGGGCGCGGCCCCAGCGCACGGCCTTGGCGATGGTGGCGAAGCTGTCGTCCAGCAGCACGATCTTGCTGGCCTCCTTGGCGACCTCGGTGCCCGAGAGGCCCATGGCGAGGCCGACGTCCGCCTTGCGGAGGGAGGGGGCGTCGTTGGTGCCGTCGCCGGTCATGGCGACGACGTGGCCGGCGCGCTGGAAGAGTTGGACGAGGCGGTACTTGTCGAGGGGCTGCGCGCGGGCGACGACGGCGAGGCGCGGCAGCGCGGCCGTCAGCTCCTCGTCGGACATCCGCGCGAAGTCGGCGTGCGCCAGCACGAGATCGCGGGGCGGTTCGAGCAACCCCGCGTCGCGGGCGACGGCGCGGGCCGTCTCGGCGTTGTCGCCGGTGACCATGACGACCGCGATCCCCGCGCGCCGGCACTCGCGGATGGCGTCCGGCACGTCGTCGCGCAGCGGATCGCGGATGCCGACGAACCCGTCGAAATTCAGCCCGCGCTCCAGTTCCCCCGCCCGATGCCACTCGGTGACGCGCTCCGGCGTCGTCCCCTCCGGCAGGACGCGGTGCGCGAACCCGAGCGTGCGCATCGCCTGCGCGGAGGCGTCGCGGAGGCGGGCTTCGATCTCCGATACCGGCCGCGCGGTCGTTTCGCAATCGGCGAGCAATAGTTCCGGCGCGCCCTTCACGAGCACGACGATCCGTCCATCTCGTTCGACGACGGTGGTCATGCGCTTGGCCTTGGACGAGAAGGTCGATTGATGGAGGATCGGCAGCTCGGTGCGCACCTTCGACGGATCGGTTTCGCCCTGGGACATCAGCCAGAACAGCAGCGCGCCTTCGGTGGAATTGCCGACGACGACCGGTTGGCCGTCCTTCTCGGAGAGCTGCGCCGTGGAGTTCGCGGCGGCGTTCAATCGCAGGATCGGCGAATCGCCGTCGACGTCGACGACGGTCATCCGGTTCTTCGTGAGGGTGCCGGTCTTGTCGGTGCAGATGACGGTGGCGGAGCCGATGGTCTCGCAGGCGACGAGTTGGCGGACGAGGGAGTTGGCGCGCGTCATCTTCCGCATCGCGAGGGCGAGCGAGACGGTGACGCTCATGGGCAGCCCTTCGGGCACGGCGACGACGATGACGATGACCATGTAGACGAAGTAGCCGATGAGCGCGCGGAAGTTGGCGAGGGCGGCGTCGACGGGGCGTTCGTCCGGGGCGGGCCAGCGGAGTTCGCCGATGTGCAATCCACGGGCGACGAGCGCGACGAAGATGGCGCCGGCCGCGACGTAGCCGACCTTGCTGATGAGCTTGGCGAGCTGTTCGAGTTTCTCCTGGAGCGGCGTCGATTCGCGGTCGTGCGCGAGCTTGCGGTGGACGCGGTCGGTGCGGTCGCCGGGCTCGGCCTCGGCGCCGCCGAGGCGGCGGGCGATCTGGCCGAGCATGGTGTCGTCGCCGACGTTCGTCACGAGCATGGCACCGGCGCCGGCGACGACCTGCGTGCCCCGGTGCAGGCACCATTCGGCGGCGGGGTCGTCGTTCTCCTCGGCGTCCGCCGCCACGGATTTCGCGACCGGCTCCGATTCGCCGGTCATCAGCGATTGATCGACGGCGAGTTCGTTGGCGGCGATCGGCCGGCCGTCGGCGGGGATTTCGTCGCCGGCTTCGAGGGCGATCCGGTCGCCGACGACGACGTCTTCCAGCGCCAACACGCGCAGGGCGCCGCCGCGGAGGACCTTCGCGCGCACCGATTCCCGGTTCGCGTTCAGGGATTCGAATTCGCGATCGCTGCGGTGCTCGCTGAGGAAGGCGACGCCGGTGGCGAGCGCGACGGCGACCATGACCGCGAGCCCCTCGTAGGAGGTCTTGCCGAGCGCGAGGCCGAGGAGGACGAGGCCGCCGGCGACTGCGAAGAGGGCGGCGGGCACCCAGCCCGCGAGGCGCGGCAGCAGGCGGAGGGCGAAGACGCCGGCCGAGACGAGGAACCCCGCGACGCCCGCCCAGGCGGCGGCCTCGAAGAGGTCCACGACGAGTTTGAGCAGCAGCGCGGCGAGGAGGATGAGGATGATCGGTTCGTCGAACTTGGCGAGGAGCTTGCGCCACGCCGGCTCGCGGCGCAGCGGCGTGAGTCGATTGTTGCCGAACCGGCCGGCGCTCTCGCGCACCTGGTCGTCTGTCAGCCCGTCCGCGGCGGCGCGCGGGAAGAGTTCGAGGACGGAGCGGAGCGTACGCATGGCGGATCCGGTCGGGAAAGAAAAAAGCACCCGCGAAGCGGGTGCTTCTCGCGCGGCGCGGCGCGGCGTCAGCCGTCCATCGCTTCCTTCGACTTCTTGTCGGCCGCCTCGTCGATCTTGGATTCGTACGACTTCAGCAGGTCCTGCACCTTCGCCTTGCCCTTGTCCCGTTCGTCCTCGGTCATCGTTTTGGCCTTCTCGGCGTCCTCGAAGTGCTTGTTACCGTCGCGTCGGATGTTCCGGCACGCGACCTTGGCGTCCTCGGCCTTCTTCTTGATCTCCGCGACGATCTTCTTCCGCTGGTCCCCGCTCATCGGCGGCAGCGAGAGGCGGATCACCTTGCCGTCGTTGTTCGGCGCGAGGCCGAGGCTGCTGGCGCGGATCGCCTTTTCGATGTCCTTGAGCGAATCGGCGGCGAACGGTTTGATGACGATCGACGTCGGATCGGGACACGAGATGTTCGCCACTTCCTTCACCGGCGTCGGCGAGCCGTAGTAGTCCACTCGCAGTGTATCCAGCATCGCCGGGGAGGCGCGGCCGGTGCGCAGGCCCTTGAGATCATTGCGGAGCACATCGAGCGCCTTTTCCATGCGGGCTTCGGCGTCCTTCAAGATCTGCGGTCCGTTCATGGTGCGGGTTCCGTTCGGGTTAGTCGGCCACGAGCGTGCCGGTCGCCAGACCGGCGATGGCGCGTTCGATAGCCTTGTCCTTCTTGTAGTTGAAGACGAAGATCTTCAGCTTGGCTTCCTGGCAGTGCTCGAACGCGCCGAGGTCCATCACCTTCAGCCGGTCGTGCAAGACTTTCGCGTAGGTCAACCGTTCGTAGCGTTCGGCATAGGGGTCCTTCTCCGGGTCGGCGGAATAGACGCCGTCGACCTTCGTGGCCTTCAGGAGGATTTCGGCCTCGATCTCGCGGCCGCGGAGGGCCGCGGCGGTGTCGGTGGTCACGTGCGGGTTGCCGGTGCCGCCGGCGAGGATCACGATCCGCTCGTTCTCCAGGTGTCGGATGGCGCGGCGGCGGATGTACGGCTCGCAGACGGTGTCCATCGGCACGGCGGAGAGCAGGCGCGTCTCGGCGCCGAGGCTCTCGAGCGTGTCCTGCAGCGCCAGGCCGTTCATCACGGTGGCGATCATGCCCATGTAGTCGGCGGTCGCGGGCTTGATGGTGTCGAGGCCGGCGGAGAACTGCGCGCCGCGCAGGAGGTTGCCGCCGCCGACGACGATGGCGAGTTGCACGCCGCGGTCCGCGACGCGCTTGAGCTGTTCGGCGATGTGGAGCGTTTCGTCGAGGCTGATGCCCGCGCCCTTGCCGCCGTGCCCGAACGCCTCGCCGCTCAGCTTGAGGACGACGCGGCGATAGATCGGCGGCGGCAGTTCCGAATTCATGGCGGTTCCGTGGCGGGCGATTCCTTGTGGGAATTATAGGAATCCGGTCGTACGGGCCAAGAACGACGACGCGGAGCGGTAGATTGGCGGTATTCGGTTCGCCCGATCCGGGGCCAAGTCATGCATTCAAAACCCGTTCGTGGGAACGGCTTCACCCTTATCGAGTTGCTCGTCGTGATCGCGATCATCGCGATCTTGATCGGGCTGCTGCTTCCCGCCGTGCAGAAGGTGCGCGAGGCGGCGGCGCGCGTGAAGTGCCTGAACAACCTCAAGCAGATCGGGCTGGCGCTGCACCACCTGAACGATACGAACGGTTCGCTGCCGCCGATGGCGGTCCACGATCGGTTCAATCCGGGCGGATTGCAAAGCACGTCGATCGTCACCGTGCGCGGGCCGTATTTCGGCGCCGTCGGGCCGACGGTCCTCTACTGGCTATTGCCACAACTGGAGCAGGAGCCGTTCTTCCGCCAATCGAATCGGGACGTGAACACGATCATCGACGGCCGGCCTGTCTACGGCACGCCCTTCGCGGCGTTCCTCTGCCCCTCCGATCCGGGCGGCGGCGACGGGCGCAGCCTCACCACCAACGACGGCGCCGGACCGTGGGCCGCCGGCAACTACGCCGCCAACTACCTCGTCTTCGGCGATCCGGCGCGCGGCCGGCTCGACGGCAGCCCGCGGATTCCCAACACCTTCCCCGACGGCACCTCGAACACCGTCGTCATGACCGAACGCTATCGCGCTTGCTCGCTGACGAACGGCGACATCAACGGGCCGGACGTCTGGGGCCTGCTCTGGTGCGATTCCAACACGATCTGGCGGCCGACGGTCTGCGTGAACCGGATCGATCAAACGCCGACGGGTCCCGGTTATCCGAGCTGTGCGATGTTCCAGGTGCAGCCCCGGATGCTCGGCGGCTGCGACAGCTCGCGCGCCCAATCGCCGCACCCGCAGGGCATCCTCACCGTCCTCGGCGACGGCAGCGCGCGATTCGTCTCCGGTTCCATTTCCCCCGCGACCTGGGCGGCGGCCTGCGACCCGCGCGACGGCGTGCCGATGCCCGGCGACTGGTGACGCTCAACGCGGATCGATGGCGAGATCGCAGTGGCGGCCGTCGGGGTCGTCCGGGTCGAGCGACGCGCTGCCGGTGGAACTGCGGCCCATCGCGAAGGCGAAGAGCGCCGGCAGGAGGAACAGCGTCGCGACCGTCGACGCCGCGAGGCCGCCGACCACGGCGCGGCCGAGCGGGGCCGTCTGATCGCCGCCTTCGCTCCAGCCGAGCGCCATCGGCATCATCCCGAAGATCATCGCGCAGCTCGTCATGAGGATCGCCCGCAGGCGGCCCTTGCCGCCGGCCAGCGCGGCGGCGCTCGCGTCGTTCGATTCCCGCCTGGCGCGCTCGGCGAACGTCACGAGCAGGATCGCATTCGCAACCGACACGCCGAGCGCCATGATGCCGCCCATGAACGATTGCAGGTTGAGCGTGGTGCCGGTGAGGAGCAGGATCGCTCCGGAGCCGAGGAGCGTGGCGGGGAGCGTCGAAACGGCGACGAGCGCCAGGCGGATCGATTGGAAGTAGGCGGTGAGGAGCAGGGCGATGGCGAGCGCCGCCATGCCGAGGCCGCGCAGGAGGCTCCCCTGGATTTGCTCGAGCGTGACGAGTTGCCCGCGAACGTCCACTTTCACGGACGCGGGCGGCTCGCCGACCGATTGCAACGCGGCCTTCACGGAACGAGCGACGCGGCCGAGGTCGTGCGTCGCCACATTCGCGGTCACGCTCAGCATCCGCCGCATGTTGTAGCGGTCGATGCGGCCGGGCGCCGTGGTCACGGCGATGCCGCGGTCCGCCTTCACCACGTCGTGCAGGAGCGTGGCGGGCTGCGCGGTCGATTCGCCGCCGTGCGCGGCCCGCACCGGCACGTTGCCCAGGTCCGCCGGCGCGTTCATCAGCGGCGGCGGAATCTGCACCTGGACGATGTACGCCTGCCCGCTCTTCGGGTCGCGCCAGTAGATCGGGTTCATGTAGCGGCTGGACGCCGTCGCCGGGATCAGCGCGTTGCCGATCGCCTTCGCCGTCAGGCCCATCGTGGCGGCCTTCTCGCGGTCGATGGCGAGTTCGATCGTCGGGAACGCCTGCGATTGCTCGATCTGCACGTCCCGCAATTCGGGGATCGCCTTCAAAGCGGCCAGCACCTTCTCGGCATGAGGCTTCGTCAGCTTCATGTCGTTGCCGCTCACCTGCACTTCCACCGTCGTCGGCGAGCCGAAGCTCATGACCTCGCTGACGAGGTCGCCCGGTTCGAACGACAGCGACAGGTCCGAGGCGCGGCGGGCGATCTCATCGGTGGGCACGCCGCGCGCGGTCCAGTCCTTGCGGAACCAGTCGCGGAGCGGTTCGGGGAGGACTTCGCGCAGCCGTTGCTGGAACGGCTCGACGCGAATGCCGGAGCCGGGCTTGAGCGCGACCTGCAGGATGATCTCTTCCGGCCCGCTCGTCCACTGGATCGTCCCCTGCACCGGGTAATTCGTCGGGATCATGCCGATATACGCGACGGTCATGGAGACGTTGTCGCCGGATTCGCGCTCGATGAGGCGGACGACCTCACGGGCGAGGTCTTCGGTGCGTTCGATGCGCGTGCCGGCGGGGGCCTTGATGCGCAGGCGGAATTGTCCTTTGTCGGTGGGCGGGAAGACGGCCGTGCCGAGGAGGGCGAAGAGGCCGGCGAGCAGGACGCCCGCGCCGGCGAGGTACGACGGCGCGACGAGGTGCCGGAGCTTCACGAGCGCCCAGACGAGGCCGCCGTAGGCGCGATGGAGGCGCTCGACGAACGGGTTCGGAGTTGCGTGATGCGGATGCTTCTTCAGCAGCCAGACGCAGAGCACCGGCACGAACGTGCTGGAGAGGATGTATGACGCGATCATGGCGAAGCCGACGGCGAGCGAGAGCGGCACGAACAGCTCGCGGGCGGCGCCGTCCATGAAGAACGACGGCACGAAGACGGCCAGCACGCACAGCATCGCGAGCAACCGCGGCACGGCCGTCTCCTGGTTCCCGCGCCGCACGGCGCGGGCGACGCTGTCGGTCTTCAACAGTTGCGCGTGGATGTTCTCGACTTCGACGGTCGCCTCGTCGACGAGGATGCCGACGGCGAGGGCGAGGCCGCCGAGCGTCATGAGGTTGATCG
>CAYVRB010000165.1:0-1343 GCA_964453375.1 uncultured Alcaligenaceae bacterium | reverse complement strand
GCGAGATCGAGGAGCTCGTGCTCGAGCGCCACCCGCACCGTGAGCCAGAGCGCGAACACCGAGGCGAGCAGTGCGAACGGGATGTTTAGCACGACGACGATCACCGTGCGCCAGTCCCGCAGGAAGAGGAGCACCATCAGGCCGGTGAGCGCCGCGCCGATGAGGCCCTCCGTGCCGACGCCCCACATCGCCTCCGTGACGATCGGCGATTGGTCGAACTCGAATCGGATGTCGATTTCCCCTTCCGGGCTAGCGGATTGCCGCATTTCGGGGAGCTTCTTCCGCAGGGCGTTCACCACGGAGATGGTCGAGGCGTTCGATCGCTTCGTCACGAGCATGTAGACGGAGCGCCGGCCGTTCACGAGCACGTAGCCGGTGGTGATGTCGGAGGAGTCGTCGATGTCGGCCACGTCCCTCAGGAAGACCGGGTTCGGGCCGAGTTTGACCGGGATTTCGCCGAGTTCGCGCTTCGGTTGATCGCCGACCATGACGTTGGAGGTGACGACGAAGCTGCGGTCGTCGATGCGGACGTTGCCGGAGGGGGTGACGGCGTTCCCCTCCTCGACGGCGCGGGTGATCTGTTCGAGCGTCAGCCCCTGGCGCTCGAGATCGCGCGGGCGCACGCTCACCACGATGGCGCGCTGGTTGCCGCCGAAGGCGGGCGGCGTGCTGATGCCGTCGATGCTCGCGAACATCGGGCGCACGCGCAGGGTCGCGATGTCCTGGATGTCCTTGATCGACTTCGTCTCGCTGCTGAGGACGAGGAAGCCGACGGAGGCGCTGCCGACGTCGTGCCGGATGACGAACGGCGGCACGGTGCCCGGCGGCATCATGAAGCGCGAGCGGTTGACGGCGGCGACGACCTCCGCGATCGCCTGCGCCATGTCGGTGCCGGGGTGGAAGAACACCTTGATGAGCGTCATCGACTGCACGTTCTTCGATTCGACATGCTCGACGCCGTTCACGTACAGCAGGTGGAACTCGTAGTAGTTCGTCAGCAGGCCTTCCATCTGCTGCGCGGTCATGCCCCCGTAGGGCTGGCAGATGTAGATGACCGGCTGGTTCAGGTTCGGGAAGATGTCCACCTTGCTGCGGGACAGCGCGAGGGCGCTGGCGACGACGGTGGCGGCGACGGCGACCATCACCGTGTACGGGTGCCGCAGGGCGAAGACGATCGGGTTCATGGGGAAACTGTAATCGCCGAACGGGGGTTGGGAAACGACGAACGGAAAAACTCGTTCCCCGTCCGCCGCCTCCGCACTATGATGCGCTAGGGTCGATTGGGGTTGAACCGTAGGTCGGGCCGAGGCTTTGGGAGGCCCGACACACTTGACGATTGCACC
>CAYVRB010000164.1:9240-13883 GCA_964453375.1 uncultured Alcaligenaceae bacterium | reverse complement strand
GAGAAGCCGATCTTCGGCGACGCGAACGACACCACGCAGACGCTCACGCGCCTCTCCGCGCTCGCCGTCGATTGGCGCTACGCCATCCCCGACGATTTGAGCAACCCCGCCGGCCCCACGCACCCGGTGCTCTACGTCGGCGGCGACGCCGGCGTCTACCGCTCGCGCGACAAGGGCCAGACTTGGGCCTATTTCCCCAGCATCACCGAGGACGGCGCCGCCGTCGACGGCGGCTACCTGCCCAACGTCGAGATCACCGACCTCGACCTCTCGCTCGGCAACGTCGACCCCGCCACCGGCCTGCACAACCAGGGCCTCGGCGGCCTCAACCTCCTCATGGCGACGACCTACGGCCGCGGCCAGTTCGCCATCCGCCTCAACAACACCATCGACCAGGAATTCAACGTCCAGTTCGAGTCCGGGCCGTTCGTCACGCGCCTCGCCAACCCGAATCCGGTCGGCGGACCGTCGACGTCGCTGCGCGTCATCTTCGACCAGGTCGTCGATCCGGTGACGTTCAACGCCTCCGACATCACGCTGCTCGACACGATGGGCAACCCGGTGGCGATCACCGGCGTGACGCGGAACTCCGACACCGATTACACCATCAACTTCGCCCAGCAGACGGACGCCGGGTTCTATCAGCTCGTCGTCGGTCCGACCATTTCGGACTACGGCGGCAACCTGATGAACCAGAACAAGAACGGCACGAACGGCGAAGCCGACGACGCCTTCCGCCGACTCGTGTTCCTCAACGGCCTCGCGAACAGCCTCGTCGTCGACGGCCTGCCGCTCACCGTCGTCGCCGGCACGTCCGCGATGTTCACCGTCAGCGTCGAGGACATGAACGGCTTCCCGATCGCCGGCTTCACCGGCGACGTCGGCTTCGCGTCCAGCGACCCGAACGCCACGTTGCCCGCGACCTACACCTTCCAGCCCGCCGACAACGGCGTGCGGTCCTTCACCGTCACGTTCACCACCGCCGGCCCGCAGACCATCACCGCCGCGCCGGTGCTCGCCGGTGTCGCCAACCCCGGCCAGGACGGCACCGTGGTGCTGAACGCGCCGGCCAGCCAACTGTTCGTCACCGGGCACCCGTCCCCGGTAACGGCCGGCACCGACAACCTCTTCACCGTCACCGCCAAGGACCAGTTCGGCAACCTCGCGCTCGACTACCTCGGCAAGATCGTCATCAACAGCACCGACACGAAGGCGATCCTGCCGTTCGACTACCAGTTCACCGCGGCCGACAAGGGCACGGTGACGCTGACGGCGCAGCTGCGCACCGCCGGCACGCAGGACATCACCGCCAACGACTTCGTGCAGGTCGCGCTCATGGGCGCCCAGACCGGCATCGTGGTGAACCCGGCGGCCGCGGCCAAGCTCGCGGTGCTGAACCTGCCCAGCCCCTTCAACGCCGGCGACTTCAAGAACTTCACCGTCCAGACGCAAGACCCGTTCGGGAATATCGCGCCGGATTTCCTCGGCACGATCCGCTTCACGAGCACCGACCCGTTCGCGGCGCTGCCGGCGGACTACACCTTCCAGATGGCGGACGCCGGCCAGCAGACGTTCCAGGTGCAGTTCCGCATCGCCGGGTCGCAGGACCTGATCGCGTCGGACCTCGGCGCCGCGCTGACGCCCGGCATCGCGACGACGCTGGTGACGCCGGCGGCCGTGGCGAACTTCAGCGTGGTCGGCCACCCGTCGCCGGTCGTCGCGGGATCGGACAACATGTTCACGGTGACGGCGATCGCGCCGGACACCAGCGTGGCCGTCGGCTACCTCGGCACCGTGTTCTTCAGCAGCAGCGACGTGCAAGCCGGCCTGCCCGCCAGCTACACCTTCACGATCGCCGACAACGGGGTGAAGAGCTTCACGGCGACGCTCAAGACCGCCGGCAGCCAGTCGATCTCGGCCACCGACAGCGCCAACAAGGCGATTACCGGCACGCAGTCCGGGATCGTCGTGCTGCCCGCGGCCGCGAAGACCCTCACCGTCGCCGGCTTCCCCAGCCCGACGACCGCCGGCGTCGACGGCACCTTCAAGGTCACGGCGCGCGACGCGTTCCAGAACGTCGCCACCGGCTACGCCGGCACCGTGCGCTTCACCAGCACCGACCCGATCGCCGGGCTGCCGACCGACTTCGCCTTCACCGCGGCGGATAAGGGCGTGGCGTCCTTCACCGCGCAACTGAAGACCGCCGGGACGCAGACGATCACGGCGGCCGACCTCGTCACCGCCACCATCACCGGCGAGCAGGCGGGCATCGTGGTCACGCCGGCGGCCGCCTCGAAATTCGTCGTCACCGGCCACCCGACGACGGTCAACGCCGGCGCGACCTCGAACTTCACCGTCACGGCGCAGGACCCGTTCGGCAACGTGGACGTCAACTACGCCGGCAAGGTCAACTTCAGCAGCACCGACAAGCAGGCCAGCCTGCCCGCGCCGTACACCTTCCTGTCCGGCGACAAGGGCGCCCGCCTGTTCTCGGACGTGCTCCGCACCTCCGGCCTGCAGTCCATCGGCGTCGTGGACAACGCCAACTCGCTCGTGACGGGCAGCGTGCTGAACATCAACGTGCTTCCGGGCGCCGCCGTCGGCATCTCGGTCACCGGCTTCCCCAGCCCGACGACCGCCGGCGTGCCGCAGAACTTCCTCGTCGCCGCCCGCGACCAGTTCGGCAACGTCGCGCCGTCCTACAGCGGCACCGTCCGCTTCACGGGCACCGACAAGAACGGCTCGCTGCCGCCGGACTTCCCGTTCACCGCGGGCGACGCCGGGCAGCGCACCTTCGTCGGCACGCTCAAGACCGCCGGCACCCACGCCATCACCGCGACGGACCTGGCGAAGTCGTCCTTCACGTCCACGCAGTCGGGCATCGTCGTGGTGCCGGCCGCCGGCAGCGTCCTCGAACTTTCGAGCATCCCGCCGTCGGTCGTCGCCGGCGCCAACAACACCGTCCTCGCCACCGTGCGGGACGCCTTCGGCAACATCGCCACCGGCTACACCGGCACGCTGGCGTTCAGCAGCACCGACCCGCAGGCCGGCCTGCCCGCGAACACCGCGTTCCAGGCCGCCGACAAGGGCCAGCGGACCTTCACGATCTCGCTGAAGACCGCCGGCACGCAGGACATCGCCGCCAACGACACCGTCGACAAGACGATCGGCGCCGGCCAGGGTGGCATCGTCGTCACCGCCGCCGCCGCCAGCCAGCTCGTCGTCACCGGTCTGCCGGCGTCCGTGATCTCCGGCAAGCCCGCCGGCTTCACCGTCACGGCGCGCGACCCGTTCAACAACCTCGCCACCAACTACCAGGGCATCGTCACCTTCTCCAGCTCCGACGCCCGCGCGACGCTGCCCACCAACACCGCGTTCATCCCGACCGACAAGGGCGTGCGGACCTTCACCGCGACGTTCGGCACGCCGAACGCCACCGCCACCGTCGTCGCCACCGACGTCCAGTTCCCCGCGATCGCCGGCCAGGCCTCCACGAACGTCCTGCCGAACTTCGACACCGGCACCACGCTCGTCGGCAACCAGCAGTTCGCCATCGGCACGGAGGCGCTGAACGCCCTGCCGGTCCGCTACTACGACTCGAAGGGCAACTTCATCTTCGACGCCTTCCCCTTCCAAGGGGACGAGATCAACGGCGGCGGCCGCGTCGCCACCGCCGACTTCAACGGCGACGGCCGCGCCGAAGTCATCGCCGGCAGCAGCCCCGGCTCGCCCAGCGAAATCACCGTCATCGACGGTTTCACCGAGAAGCAAATCTTCAACACCCGCCCGTTCGAAGCCAGCTTCCTCGGCGGCATCTACATCACCGGCGGCGACCTCACCGGCGACGGCGTCCCCGAACTCATCATCACCCCGGACGAAGGCGGCGGACCGCGCGTCACCGTCCTCGACGGCAAGAACTTCCAGGTCATCGCCAACTTCTTCGGCATCGACGACCCGAACTTCCGCGGCGGCGCCCGCGCCGCCGTCGGCGACCTCAACGGCGACGGCTTCGGCGACCTCGTCGTCGCGGCCGGCTTCGGCGGCGGACCCCGCATCGCCGGCTACGACGGCAAGGCCCTCGCCACCACCGGCAAGCTCGTCAAGGTCTTCAACGACTTCTTCGCCTTCGAGCAGACCCTCCGCAACGGCGTCTTCGTCGCCGCCGGCGACCTCGACGGCGACGGCAAGGCTGAACTCGTCGTCGGCGGCGGACCCGGCGGCGGACCCCGCGTCACCGCCTTCGACGGCGCCAGCCTGCTCGCGAACAACCAGAAGATCGTCGCCAACTTCTTCGGCGGCGACCCGAACAACCGCGGCGGCGTCCGCATCGCCGTCAAGGATCTCGACGGCGACGACCAGGCCGACCTCATCACCGGGGCCGGCACCGGCGCCGGCAGCCGCCTCACCGCCTACTTCGGCAAGACCATCCTCGGCGCGGCGCAGCCGCCCGTGGCGTTCGAGTTCGACGCCTTCGCCGGCTTCCAGGGCGGCGTGTTCGTCGGCTGATCCCCCCGCGAAACCCGAAAACCCCGCGACGTTCGTCGCGGGGCTTTTCGTTTGAAATGGGTTGGATTGTAACAATTACATTTTTCGGTTGACAAGCAACTCGACATCGATCACGATTCAGTATCGCGGAGCGTGTT
>CAYVRB010000164.1:0-9140 GCA_964453375.1 uncultured Alcaligenaceae bacterium | reverse complement strand
CCCCAACGCGGAGCATGTTCCCCAACGCGGAGCATGTTCCCCAACGCGGAGCATGTTCCCCAACGCGGAGCATGCCATGCGCAGTGCCATTTTCAGCGCGACGGCTTTCCTGTTTTTCGTCGCCAGTCACGGCGACATTGCGGCTCAATCGAGTGGTTCGGTCACGATATCCTCCGCGACGGCGGGCGCGGGAATCATCAACGTCACGGTCCAGTATTCCACCGGCACCGGGTGGACGAGCGTTGGGAATGTTACCGTTTTCGCGGCGAAAGACGGCGGGACGATCAGTTCCGCGACCTCCACGACGGGGCAACTCACATTCAAACTCGAAGGAGTGCGCACAGGAACATATGCGGTCTGGGCAGTACTGGAATACTGGGTAACGGAGACGATGATAGTGAACAACGTGCCTACTCCTGGCGCGGTAAAGAAATATATGTACTCGGAAAAGAAAACCGTAAGCATTACGAATCAATGGGAAGGAAATCAAAATCAATTACAAGCATTGCCACATGGGACCGTGAATGTAACCAACCAGCCCGTGGGAAGCGGTGGAGAGATATCGTCGAACGGAACAATCACCAATCTCGATGCGAATTGGGAAGTGGCCTACGTCGAAATATATGCCGCCATTTCCACTGGTGGTACTTCGCATACATTCAAGCAAACCTATTCTCCGCCAACCAGCACGACGCCGGTTGCTTGGAATGTCGCAATCTCGAGCCTGCCCGCCGGCACCTACACGGTTTACATCATTACGACACTCAAAAAATCCGGGATGAACGAGTATCAGCAAATCATGTCTGGGCCATTCAGCGCCACCATCACATAGTAATTTTACTCTATTCAACATACATTCAAGGAAGAACGATGAAATCCCGTCGCGCGTTGACTTTGATCGAATTGCTGGTAGTCATCGCCATCTTTGCTATATTGTTGGGCCTATTGTTGCCGGCCGTGCAGCGAGTACGTGAGGCGGCGGCTCGAAGCAGCAGCATCAACAACCAAAAGCAAATCGTACTCGCGATGCATAGTTACGAGTCGCAATACGGCCGTTTGCCGCCGCTTGACGGCGTGTCTTACGAAGCTTCGGACGGCGGCTCATATCGTCATCCGGTCCATACCGAACTCCTCCCTTTTATCGATGGTGGCAGTGCATTTCGGTCGCTCTTAAACGATCCCAAACCCGGGCAATATATTCTGCGTGAATACCTCAGTCCTTCGGATCCTACAATTCATACGGATAAATATGGCGTTTGCAGTTACCCGGTCAATGCGTGGATCGTCCGCGGTCACATGGCGTTTGAAAAATCCTTTCCTGACGGCACTTCAAACACGGTCGCGTTCGGCGAGCACTACGCGAATTGCTCGGGTACATCATTCCTCTGGGGATTTCCCGATCGGGCCGCAATGTCTTCGCTTTCCCGCGCGACCTTCGCCGACGGCCAGAATGGGATGGGGGACATTCATCCTATCACTGAGGGAAACCCTCCAGTGAGCCGAAACAGTTACCTCAACTTGCACCTCCATCCGTTATTGGCGAATCGAACTTTCCAAGCGAAACCACCGGTCACACGCTGCGAGGCAAATCTGGCGCAGACACCGCACGAAGCGGGGATGATCGTGTCCTGCGTCGACGGCAGCGTACGCACGATCTCGCCCTCCATCGCCGCTCCGGTCTATTGGGGCGCGATCACGCCGGCGGGGGGCGAAGTGTTGTCCGATTGGTGAAGGTTGGCTTCGATTTCCGACTCCAAGCCCCGCGACGTTCGTCGCGGGGCTTTTCGTTTGGTACAACGACCTTCCGCCGAACGATCCCTTTGCGGAGCGATCCATGCCGCGCCCGATCCCGCTCGTCGTCCTCGTCCTCGCCCTCGGCGCCGACTGGCCTTCCTGGCGCGGGCCGACCGGCGACGGCCGCGCCCCCGACGCCGGCTACCCCCTGAAGTGGAGCGCGACCGACGGCGTGGCCTGGAAGACGCCGATCCCCGGCGGCGGGCACTCCTCGCCCATCGTCTCGGGCGGCAAGGTCTTCGTCACCGGCTGCGTCGACGCCAAGAAGGAACGCGTGCTGTATTGCCTCGACAAGGCCACCGGCGCGATCCTCTGGGAGCGCGTCGTCCTCGTCGCCCCGCTCGAAGGCAAACACGCCCTCAACAGCTTCGCCAGCTCCACCCCGGCGTGCGACGGCGAGCGCGTCTACGTCAGCTTCTTCGACAAGCCGAAGGCGCGCGTCTTCTGCTACTCCGTCGCCGGCGAGAAGCTCTGGGAGAAATCCCCCGGCGAGTTCCACTCGAAGCACGGCTTCTGCAGTTCGCCGACGCTGTACAAGGACACGCTGATCGTGAACTGCGACCAGGACGCCATCGCCTACGTCGTCGCCTTCGACAAGCGCACGGGCGAGGAGAAATGGCGCATCGACCGGCCGAACCAGACGCGCTCGTACTGCCCGCCGGTGGTCTTCGACGCCGCCGGCCGCAAGCAGATGGTGATGACCGGCTCCAAGTGCGTCTGCGGCTACGACCCCGACACGGGCAAGCGGCTCTGGATCGTGGACGGACCGACCGAGCAGTTCGTCGCCAGCATGGTCCACGCGAACGGCCTGTTCTTCCTCACCGCCGGCTTCCCCGAATACTGGGTGATGGCCATCAAGCCCGACGGCGACGGCAACGTGACCAAGACCCACGTCGCGTGGTCCAAGAAGAACGAGGGCGGCTACGTCCCCTCGCCCGTCGCCGACGGGAACTGGTTCTTCACCGCCGCCGACAACGGCATCGCCACCTGCTGGGAAGCCAAGACCGGCGCGCTGAAATGGAAGGAGCGCATCGGCCGGCACTACAGCGGCTCCGCCGTCGCCGCCGAGGGGCGCGTCTACTTCGTCGACGACGACGGCGTCACCACCGTCGTCAAGGCGTCCGATACGTTCGAGGTGCTCGCGAAGAACGCGCTCGGCGAGAAGTGCTACACGTCCCCGGCCTTCGCCGACGGCGCGATCTACCTCCGCGGCGAGAAGCACCTCTACCGCATCGGGAAGTGACGTCGGCGGATCACTTCCCGATCGCGTGGATCGTATTGTGGATCGTGCCGGCGATCGCGCGGCCGTCGGCGCCGGTCAGACTATAGCGGATCTCCATGCACCAGGTCGGGGCGAGGTCGGGCAGTTCCAAGCGGACGGTTTTGCCGTCGGCGGCGAGCGTCGCCTTCGCCACCGTCAGCGCCTTTTCGTCCAAGTGCTTCGAGCCGTAGTTCTGGGTTCGCTTCAGGCCCCACACTTTCACGTCGAAGCTCTTCGCGTCCACGCCCTTCGCGTCGAGCGCGTCGGTGAAGGTCAGTTCGACCGCGCCGGTTTTCGCTTTCAGCCCCACCGGGAGATCGGCCGGCTGGCCGGTGTAGCGCACGCGGTAGAAGCCGCCGGGCGCGAGCTGGTTGCCGGCCCAGGCGTACATGCCGCAGGCGTAGAGGTGGCCGTCGGTCGGGTGGAAGCGCGGGCGCATCACGCCGGTGGGGAACGTCGGCAGCGGCAGGGCGCACATCCCGCCCTGCGACTGGCCGTTCACCGTCTCGTGCGGGACGACGAAGATCCGCCCCATGCCGTACGAGGTGTTCAACAGCGACCCGGCGAGCGGGCCCCACGTCTTCGCGGGCACCCACGCCAGCTCCGCCGGCGAGCGGTCGAACGCGTTCGTGATCCAGCAGAGCGGCGGCGTCATGGCCGAATCGGCGGTGTCCACGATGTCGGTGTAGCCGAAGAGGTTGCCGTAGAAGCCGCCGACCTCGACCTTGTTGATGCGGTTCTTCGGCGTCCAGAACCCTTCCTGGTCGGTGACGAAGAAGGTGCCGTCGGGGTTCAAACACACTCCGTTCGCGGCGCGGAAGCCGGTGGCGAGGATGTCGGTCTTCGCGCCGTCCTTGCTCACCTTGAGGAGCGTGCCGTGGTGCGGGACGAGCGCGGGCAGCGCGTGCCGGCCGCTCTTGGCGTAGTAGAAGTTGCCGTCCGCATCGGTCTGCAGGCCCATCGCGAACTCGTGGAAGTGCTCCGTCACCTGGTGGTCGTTGTTGAAACACTCGACGAAGTCGATCTCGCCGTCGGCGTTCCGGTCGTGCAACTTCGCGATCTGGTCGCGGCAGCAGACGAAGATGGAACCGTCACGGACCTTCAGCCCGAGCGGCTGGAACAGGCCGGACGCGATGCGCCGCCATGTCAATCCCGCCTCCGGTTTGTCGATCCCGTCGACGCGCCACACGTCGCCGTCCCAGGTGCAAACGGCCATGCTTTTGCCGTCGTCGAGGAAGTCGAAGCCGGTCGGGCGCAGCAGGGCGTTCCACGGATTGCGGACCGGCAGCTCGAAGGTATCGACGGCGAACGCGCCGTCGTTCTTGCCGATGGTGGCGGTCGTGGTCAGCGTTTCCGGCCAGCGCTTCGGGCCGCCCTCCGTGAGCGGTTTCAGCGCGCGCGGGGCGGGCGACGACTTCGCGAGCACCGCGAGGTCGCCGCCCTTCGCCATCAGCACCTTCACGCGCGTCGGCGTCGCCGCGGCGGGAACGGTCAGCACGTGGAAGCCGTCGTTCTTTGCCACTGTCACCCGGCTGTCACCCACGACGGCGACGGCGACGCCCTCCGGCGCGAGCCGCGCGTGCAGGTCGCGACTCGATTGCCCGATTTCCAGCGTGCGGGTGAACGCGTTCGATTCGGCGCCTTCCAGTTCCAGGATCGCGGCGTCGCCGACGGCGTAGGCGATCACCGTCTGGTCGCCGTAGGCGTACACGCCGTGGAACCGCGCCCACTCGCGGGGGAGCGGACCGTACGGCCGGCCGTCGCGGCCCGTCGGGCGCGGGTCGGCGAAGCCGCCGGTCGCCGGGTTCGCCCAGCCCGGTCCGACCGGATTCGCGACGTGCCGCTCGCCAATCAATTTCGGATGCACCTGGTGCTGGCCGTTGAAGTGGATCCCCTTCCAATCGATGAAGCCGGAGCCGTTCCAGGCGGCGGCGTAGCGGAGCGTGTCGTGCTCGAACAGCGCCCAGCTCGCGCCGCGCGAGACGCCGCCGCTGCCCGAATCCAGCCGCACCGCGATCCCCTTGTACGCGATGTTCGGCCCCGGTCCGCCGACTTCGTACGTGTTCATCAGGCTCGGTCCGTAGTCCATCGCCATCCACGGATCGACGCTCGCCGGCGCGGGGCCGAAGGTCGTGCCCTTCGGCAGCTTCGCCAAGTACGCGTCGTCGATGCGCGAATACTGCGTCGGGTTGTGCGGCTTCAGGTACGCTTCGCGGAGGTAGTGGATCACGTCGTATTTCTGCCGCGGCACCATCCAGGTCTGGGGGGCCATCAGGTTGTAGCCGTGGGTGAGAGTGCGGTAGAGGCCGTGCGGGTCGGCGCCGTTCTTGAAGGCGTGGGAGGCGAACTTCGGGGAGGTGGGGAGCGAGCCGGGCTGGGTGTGCGTGCCGTGGCAGTTGGCGCAGACGCGGGTGTAGATCGCCTCGCCGCGCTGGAACGCCTTGTCGTCGAGTCTGCGCAGGAGGCCGGCGTGGTCGATCTCCTTCTCGTACTCCGGCACGGCGAAGGTCGTCTGCGCCGGCCGCAGTTCCTTCGCGCGCTTCGGGCCGCCTTCGGTGATTTCGATCAGGTACTTCGTCAGGTCGAGGAACTGCTGGCGGTCCGACAGCAGGTTCGCCAGCCCCTCCGGCATGAGCGACACGGCGCCGACGGTGCGCTTCTCGATGTCGGCCGTCGGGATCGCGATCGTCTTACCGCCGGCCGGGTCGACGAGCGCGAGCGCGCCGTTCTTCTCCTCGACGACGATTCCGGTCATCGTGCGCCCGTCGGTCGTGGTCACGGTGATCGGCTCGTACCCCTTCTTGAGCGCCTTGGACGGCGCCAGCACCGACTCGACGAGGTACTCGGCCGTCGCCTCCTTGCCGGCCTGCGCGAGATCGGGGCCGAGCTTGATCCCGACCTCGGCGTCGTGGCAGCGGGCGCAGGTCAGGAACGGCTGGAAGAACAGCACCGCGCCGCGGCCGGCGTCGCCCCGCGCCCGCGCCTCCTTCGCCAGCTCCGCCGGCGATTCCTTCAAGAGCCGCTGCGCGAGCGTCGGCGCCGCCGCGGCCGCGGCGGGCACCTTCTCCACGCCCCAGAGCTTCGCCAACACCTCGACCATCGCCGGGTCCTGCGTCTTCAGCTCCTCGAGGTTGAACGGGTAGAAATCGTTCCGGCTGAAGAACGCCTCGGTCGTTTCCGCGAAGTACTCCATCGGGTTGGTCATTGCGTAGGCCTTCTCGAAGGTGTTCGGCCGGCCGTTGCCCAGGTGGCGCTCGACCTTGTCGTACTTGCCCGAGTCCTTCGCGCGGGCGTAGGCGGCCGCGACCTCCGGATTGGCGAAGCCCTTCGCCACAGTGCGATCGTGGTAGCCGTGCGCGAGTTCGTGCAGCGTCACGTTCGGCATCCGATTCGCTTCGGCCTCGAAGATGCGCACGTTGTGGAATTCGACCGCCTGCGCCATCGCGGGGTCGCGCCCCTGCGAGCGCAGCCAGCCCGCGCCGGGGTGGTACTCGGCGAGCGGCCGAACGCCGGGGTACTCCGGGTTGAAGTACAGCGGAATGTCCCGCAGCTTCGCCACGGCGTCCTTCGGCACGACCTTCACGATCTCCGCGAGTTGCTTGTCGAGAATCTCCATCGCCTTCGCCGTCAGCTTCGCGTCGTTCGCGAGCAGTTCGCGATGCACGTGCACGGTCCAGCCGCGCACGGTGCGCGTGTCGTATACCGGCTCCGGCGCCGGGGCGTGCGGCGATTTCAGGTTGTCGTGCAGGAAGCGCGTCATCGTCTCCATCAGGTGCTGGTTCGTGTTCCGCCCCTCGCCGATCGCGTGCGTGCGGTTCGGATACGGCAGCACCTGGAAGCGCTTCCCCTTCGCGATGAACTCCTCCATGAGGCGTTCGGTGCCCTGGTAGTGGCAGTTGTCGTCGCCGGTGCCATGGACGAGGAGCAGGTTCCCGCGGAGCTTGCCGGCGTGCGCGAGGGGCGAGCCGTCGCGGTAGCCGGCGGCGTTGTCCGCCGGCAGGCCCATGTAGCGCTCCTGGTAGATCGTGTCGTAGAGCCGTTGGTCCGCGACGGGGGCGACGGCGATGGCGGCGCGGTAGAGGTCCGCGTGGCGCAGGATCGCGTTCAGGCTCATGCTGCCGCCGCCGCTCCAGCCCCACGAGCCGACGCGCGTCGGGTCGACGTCCTTCCAGCGCTTCAGGAGTTCGCGCACGGCGGCCGCCTGCTCCGTCGGGGCGACGATGCCGATCTTCTTGTGAACCGACTTCCGCCACGCACGGCCGCGAGGAACGTTCGTGCCGCGGTTGTCCACGCTGGCGACGACGAACCCCTGCTGCGCGAGCATCCAGTGCCACAGCCCGCGCGCTCCGGGCCAGGCGTCCCGCACCGTCTGCCCGTGCGGCTCGCCGTAGACGTGCATCAGCAGCGGCATCTTCACATGCTCCTCGATCACCGCCGGTTTCATGCTCCATCCGTCGAGCGTGACGCCGCCGCCGATCGGCACTTTGATGAACTCGATGGCCGGCCGCCGCAGCACCCCCAGCTTCTCCCGCAGCTTCGCGTTGTCGGCGAGCGTGCGGACGGCCGTGTTCTCGCCCGGCCGCACCAGTTCCACCACCGGCGGCGTCGTGAAGTTCGACCAGGTGTGCACCGCCCACTTCGCGTCCGGCGACAGGTCGTACTCGTGCCAACCGGGCTGCTTCTCGGACGAGAGTTGCTCCGTCGCGCTGCCGTCGAGCTTGACGCGGAACAAGTACTTTTGCGTCGCGTTCTTCGGCGAGGCGGCGTAGTAGAGCCAGCCGCCGGTTTCGTCGACGGCCTCGATGGCGATCACGTCGAAGTCGCCCTTGGTAATCGGCTCCGGCGGCGAACCGTCGAGCGGCATCCGATAGGCGTGCCGCCAGCCGGTCCGTTCGCTGAGCCAGACGACGGACTTGCCGCCGTCGAGCCAGCGCCAGGGGTTCTCGTTCTCGAGCCACGCCGAATCGGTTTCGGTGAAGGCGTCCTTCCCCTTCCCGGTGGCAGGGTCGACGCGCCACACGGTCAGCTCCGTTTGGAGCCGGTTGAAACGCTGGACCAGGACGTGCGCGCCGTCGGGCGTCCAGTCGGCGTGCGGCAGGTAGTGCTCGCGCGGGTCGCCGGGGAGGTCGATCCAGCGCACCGGTCCGCCGGCGGCCGGGACGATGCCGAGCCGCGTGGCCGAGTTCCGCCCGCCGACCTTCGGATAGGCGAACGACGTGATCTTCGGCGTCTGGCTGGCGACGGTGTCGACGAGGTGGAACTCCGCGACGCCGGACGTGTCGAACTGCCAGAAGAGGACATGTTTTCCGTCCGGACTCCAGCGAAAGCAGTGTCGAAGATCCAACTCCTCTTCGTTCACCCAGTCGCCGGTGCCGTTGACGATCGTCTTCGAGCCGTCGGCGGTCAGCGGCGCGATCACCAGGCTCGTCAGGTCTTGCACGTACAGGTTGTTCTCGCGGACGTAGGCGACGCGCGTGCCGTCGGGGGAGAAGGTGGCGAACATCATCGTCGCTGGCGCGGCGTCGCCGCCGAGCTTGCGGAGCTTGCGCGTCGCCACGTCGAGCAACCAATAGTCGCCGCGGGTGTTCCGCCGCCAGACGCGCTGGCCGTTGGTGAAGATCAGTAGCTTCGATTCGTCGGCCGAGAACTCGTAGGCCTGCACCGCGAGCGGGTCCTTGGCGCTCTCCGGCGTGAACGCCTTCGCCGGAACGACGACGTCCTTCTTCCCGGTGGCCGGGTCGTTCCGGAACAATTCCCCCTTCTCGAGGGTGAAGTACGTTGGGGTTTTCTTGCTCCACTGCCGCGCCGGCAGCGGTTCGGTGGCGAACTCCCCGGTGCCGAACAGCCGGCCGACGGTAAGCAGCGAGTCGTCGGCGCGCAGCGAGCCGCAGACGGCGACGACGGCGAGCGCCAAACAGATGCGATTGCGATTCACGGCGGCCTCGAAAAGGGTTGCGCTCTCGTCCCGAACCTCCCGGTCGGGATGCGGCGTGGGGCCACCACCCGGTTGGGGGCCCCGGGTGGTAAACTGACCCAAACACCCCCAACACACTAACAAACCCCTTAACACCACCCTCCCTCTAGG
>CAYVRB010000163.1:13631-13915 GCA_964453375.1 uncultured Alcaligenaceae bacterium | reverse complement strand
CTTGGATCAACTGAATCAGGACCAGATCAACATGATGCTGAGCAAGATCCCGCTCGGCCGCACGGGCAAGCCGGACGAGGTGGCGAACCTCGTCCATTTCCTGAGCAGCAAGGAATGCAGCTTCACGACCGGCTTCTGCTTCGACATCAGCGGCGGCCGGGCGACGTATTGAGGCGATTCCGTAGGTCGGGCCGAGTCTTCGAGGCCCACCAGTTTTTCAAGCCGGATATGTGGGGCCGCGAAGACAACGCCCCCCCGAAAAAAACACCCCGAAAACCCGTGCC
>CAYVRB010000163.1:9024-13621 GCA_964453375.1 uncultured Alcaligenaceae bacterium | reverse complement strand
GTCTTCGAGGCCCGCCAGGATGGCTCCGCGGAGCTGTCGGGCCTCGAAGCCTCGGCCCGACCTACAAGACCACCGCGAAAGCCGTTCCCCTCACGCTTTCACGGTTTCCACGGAGCCGTGGTTCGCGCCGCTGCGATTCGCGGCTTCGATGAACGCGACGATCTCGATCATCGTGCCCGCGGGGACCGGCGCCTTGCCGGTCTTGAACATCTCGACGACGTGCTTGAGCAGCTCCCGGTAGATGACGCCGGTGCCGACGCTCGAACTGAACGACCCCTTCTCGGCGAAGGCGGTGAAGCCGAAGACGCCGCCGCCGGCGCGGTTGCCCCGGATCGTGGCCACGCGGCCGTCCTTCCAGGTGCCCGTCGCCACGTCGGCGTCCTTCGTGTGCGAGCAGGTCACGCGCTCGCACCCCGGCCCCATCAGCGTGTACAGGACCTCGACGGCGTGGATGCCGTAGTGGAACAGGCCGGGATTCCGTTCGTGCGTGGAGGCCGGGCCGAAGGTGTACGCCCCCAGCACCTTCCCGTGCTTCGCGTCGGCGAGGTACTCCACCACCTCCGGCGCGTACCGCAAGGACGACGAACTGAAAATCGGCAGCTTCTTCTTCTCGGACAGCTCCACCATCTTCTTCGCGTCGTTCACCGAGCACGCGAACGGTTTATCGACGTAGCACGGGATGCCGGCGTCCAGGAACGGCTTCGCACGCTCCCAGTGGACGGAACCGTCGACGGCCTCGATCAACATGCCGTCCACCTTCCCGATCATGTCTTCCGGCTTGTCGACCAGCGGCACCTCGTACTTCTTCATCTGCGCCGTGTAGCCGGGGATGCGCTCCGGCGAGAGTTTCGATTCGCCGGCGCAGCCGATGACGACCTTCGCCCCCTCCACCCACTGCGCCTCGGCGATGTCGACGTGGTTGAGGCGCTTGGTGAACTCGACGGCGTGGGAGGTGTCGAAGTCGAGCAGGCCGAGGCGGATCATGGGGTCACTCCGAACGGAGGGCGGCGAGGATCGGGGCGCGGAGGGCGCTCCGGGCCGCGAGGGCAACGACGATGATACCCGTGGCGAAGACGCCGACCAAGAGGATACCGACGCCGGCCCAGGGCAGCGAGCCGCCGAGCGCGAGGTGCGGCAGGACGGACAGCAGGGCGGCGCCGAGGCCGAGGGCGACGCCGAGCGCGAGCAGCCAGAGGTTCTCGAGGAGAACGGCGCGGCGGACGGCGGACGGCGCGAAGCCGACGGCTCGGAGCAGCGCGATCTCGCCCATCCGCTCCCAGACGCCGCGGAGGATGACGGCGGCGAGGCCGAGGATGCCGAGCAGCAGGCCGAGGCCGCCGAGGAGCTGGAACGTGGTGAGGTACGTGCCGACGACGGCCTGGAACGCGGCGACGCGCTCGCGGCTGTCCGTCACGGCGGCGCCGCTCCCCTGCAGGCCCGCGGCGAGGAGCTTCGCGACTTCGGCGGCGTCGGCCGGATCGGTCTCGACGAGTTGGAGGCGGAACCCCTCCTCGCGCGGATGGAGCTTGCGCAGCGCGTCGTCCGCCATCACCAGCTCGCTCTGGAACGGGCTGTCCTGCAGCGTGCCGACGAGGCGACACGTCACTTTCCTCCCTTGTTCATCGTCGACCTCGACCACGCCGCCGACCATGATCTTGAGCATCCACATCGCCGTGTTCTGCTCCGCGAAGACGGGGATCGCGCCGTCGGGCTGCGGTTGCTTCAGGAGCGTCCACGGGTTGTCGCCGGCGCCGGAGGCGATCATGGCGAAGCGGAAGCCGCCGCGCTCGATCAGGTCGTCCGGCACGCCGAGCAGGCGCGGCTTGCCGGCCTGGTAGAGGTTCAGGCAGCTCGCGTCGTCTCCGGCCACGACGCGCAGCGGCACGCTCGCGCGGATCGCGCCGAGCCGTTCCTTCGCCGCCGCGAGCATCGCCCGCTTGTCGAGGTCCGGGTTCCGGTCGGCCCGCCGCTGGTAGAAGCGGTCCAGCCCGTCCAGCACGTCGGCGCGGCCGAGGGGCGAATCGAAGCGATGGAAGAGCGGTACGTCCGACTCGACGAGGAGATTGAAACCGCCGCTGCCGCCGGTCTTGCCTCCGAAGTCGGCTTCGGGCTTGCGGCGGAAGCTCTCAACCGCGACGAGGAGGAACGTCGCCGAGCCGATGAGCAGCACCGTGAGCGCGCTGCGGCCGGGGGCGCGCCCGGCGTTCCGCACGGCGAAGTCCGCCAGCGTCCGCGCGAGCGAGCGAGGCTCCGCGAGCTTGCGACGGATGACGACGAGGCCCGCGAGGAAGATCATCGCGCCGCCGGCGAAGAAGCCCATCGCGCGGAAGTCCGGGTTCGGCAGCAATGAGCCGCCGCCGAGCGCCGCGGCGGCGCCGACGACGCAGCCGACGATCAGGATCGTGCCCCACTTCCGGCGGCCGGGGCGCTCGGGTTCGACCGTTTCGACCTGCCCGCGCAGGAGCGATGGCGGGGCGATCCGCACGAGCTTGCGCAGCGCGAGCCAGACGGTCAGGCCGGTCATGAGGAGCGTGAGGGCGAAGCCGAGGAGGGCGCTCGTCGGGGTGGCGTGCGGCCGGAGGAACGACTTCGCGCCGGGATCGGGCCAGAGGTCCGCGATGAGGGCGAGCAGGAGGCGGGAATAGCCGACGGCCGCGAGGACGCCGCCGACGGCGCCGACGGAGGCGAGCAGCAGGCCTTCGATCAGGAGCATGCGCAAGACGAGTCGCGGTGTGTAGCCGAAGGCGAGGTAGTTGCCGATCTCCTTCGCCCGGCGTTCGACGTTGAGCCGGAACATCAGGCCGACGAGCATCAGGGCCGACACGATGAGGAACAGGCTGAAGCCGAGGAAGAGGCCGCCGAAATCGGTGCCGCCCTTGCTGGCGGCGAGAAATCGGGCGCGCACGTCGTCGACGACGATGCCGCCGGACGCGGGGGTGAGCTTCACGCGCAGGAGCGGCGCAAGCTTCGCGACCGTTTGCTCGGACGTCTCGCCGGCGGCCGGCGCGATCCGCAGTGAGGTCACGTTGCCGAAGCGGCTCGTGAACCACTTCTCGCCTGCGGCGCGGTTGATGTAGGCCTTCGGCGTGGTGCGATAGTCCTTCCAGAACCTGTCGTGGACGTCGCCGGGGCGGATGCGAGTGCGATCGAAGGTGAACGGTGGCTGCCAGGTGGCGATGTCGAGCTTATCGGTGATGCCGGGGAACGGCGGCGTCAGCGCCGGATCGGCCGCGGCGCCGGCGAGCGGGATCACGCCCTTGAGTTTGAACTCGGCGACGACGACGCGCTCGCCGCCCTCCACGTCGGGGTCGAAGAACTTGAGATGGATGGCGTCGCCGGGCTTCGCGTCCTTCAGGGGCGATTCGGGCCAGTCGGCGAGTACGATCTCGTCGTCGGCCAATGAGGCTACGCCGTCGGGAACGAACGGGCCGAGCGGCGAAGCGGCGACGGGGTCGACGGCTGCGACGATCGAATAGGGGATCGCGATCTTCCCGTGCGCGATGTCGATGGCGAGGTACGCCGTCGTGTGCGCTGTCCGCAGGCCGAGTTCCTTCGCGCTTGCGTCGGCGGCGTCCAGCACGGCCGGTTCCAGCAATAGCCGATCCGTTTCCAGCGAGACGTAAGCGAGATTTCGCCCCGGCACCTTGTTTCCGACGGGCGGGTCGCGACGGGTGCGCAGCCGCAGGCCCCAGTCGGGCAGGTCGAGCGTGCGCTCAAGCGCGGCGTTCACCGCGCCGGCGTCCGGGCCGAAGGCGAAGAGGGCGTTCACGCGGCCGGGATTGTCGCCGAGGACGCGGCGCTGGAGCGCTTCGAGCGGGACGAACACGTTCAGCGGCGGCGCCGGGTTCGGCAGCAGGTTGAAGTCGTTGGCCGCGTGCGATTCGGGCAGGATGTCCGCCACCGTCACGTCGAAGCTCTCCGCCGTATCGTCGGCGTCGCGCTTCCCCAGGATGGACGACCGGGGCAGGTTCGAGAATTTCTGCACCGAGAGGCGAAGCTTGCCGCCGGGTTTCGCCCCGGTCCGGGCCGCGACGCGGTCGCCGAGCACGGCTTGGACAGCGCGTTCGGTCGGAGGCTTCAGGCCGAACTTCGCGAAGCCTTCCTCCGTCAGTCCGACCACGGTGACGCGCGGGAGCGTCGTGCCGTCGTCGTCGTTCGCCAGGGAGCCTTGCAGCATCAGGGCGGGCACGGTGTCCGAGATCGCCGTCGAGCCGACGCGGATCAACCGGTTGCCGGTCCAGGCGGCGGTCACGCCGTTGAGCTGGCGCTCGGACTTCGCCCGGAGGCTGCCGCGCAGGGAATCGCCGACGAAGAGCGCCCCGGCCAGCACGGCCGCGCCGACGGCGGACGCGAACAGCACGGCGAGGTTGCCGCGCCAGTGATGGCGGAGGCCGCGGACCGGCAGCGAGCGCAGCGCGAGCATGTCAGGCGCTCCGTTCGAGGCGGCCGTCGGCCATCTCGGCGCGGGCGGGGAACGCCTTTGCGAGGTCGAGGCTGTGCGTGACGGCGACGAGGATCGCGCCCGCCTGCCGGTGCAGGTCCAAGAGCAGCTCGCCGATGGCGCCGGCGTTCGCGCGGTCGAGGTTGCCGGTCGGTT
>CAYVRB010000163.1:0-9014 GCA_964453375.1 uncultured Alcaligenaceae bacterium | reverse complement strand
GAGCTTCGGCTTCTGCACGAGCGCGCGGGCGATGGCGACGCGCTGGCGTTCCCCGCCGGACAACTCGGCCGGTCGATGCTCCAGCCGCGCCGCGAGACCGACGCGTTCGAGCAGGCTGCGAGCGTGGGCCTCGATCGCGGCGACGTCGCGATTCGGATTCACGAGCGTCGGCACCAGCACGTTCTCCAGCACGTTGAACTGCGGCAGCAGGTGGTGATCCTGGAAAATGAACCCGATCCGTTCGTTGCGGAACTTCGCGAGCGCGACGTCGTCGAGGGCGAACGGGTCTTGTCCGTCGAGTTCGACGCGGCCCGTGGTCGGCCGGTCGAGCGTGCCGAGGATGTGCAGGAGCGTGCTCTTGCCGGAGCCGGACGGGCCGGTGATGGCGAGGGCGTCGCCGTCGGCGAGGGACAGCGATGCGCCGGCCAGCACGCGCAGCGGCTCCCCGCGCGTCGGGTATTCCTTGCGGAGATCGGTCACGGTCAGGGGCATCAAGATTCCTTCCCGTCCTTTTGCATTTTTCATTTCTCGTTTTGGGTTGATACGTTCCCTATCAACCCAAAACGAGAAACGAAAAATGCAAAACGGAGACTACTTCGAGAACGCTCCCGGCTCCTGCGGGGCGTCGGCGGTCAGCGCTAGCGTACCGAGGCCGTAGAAGGTGTACTCCACGTCGTGGCCCTCGTCCCAAAGGCCGCCGTGGAAGCCGCCGGTCGGAACTTCGCACGACTCGGCGTAGTCCCGCAGGGCCGCGAGCTTGAGGCGATGGCCGGCGCCGAGCTGGTCGAGCGACCAGGCGCCGGTGAAGGTCGAGAGCAGGTCGGCGGCCGGGATGCGGTCGTTGGCGCGGAAGCCGCCTTCGAGTTCGGTCGGAAGTTGCACGAGGAACTCGACGACGCGGCTTCGGATTCCGTCGTCGAGCGCGTTCAGAATCTGGAGGACGCCGACGCCGGCGGCCGTGGGGTTCGTGCCGCTGCGCTTCATCGCGGCGATCTCGACGAAGCCGCCATCCTCCCGCTGGCGACCGCGGACGAACTTCGCGAGGGCGTCCGGTTCCGGGATCGGCCGGCCGAGGAGTTCGTGCGCGAGGCACACCAGGAAGCTCGTGTAGGTGCTGCCGCCGGGGGCTCCGGGGACTTTGCCGAAACCGCCGTCGGGCGTGCGGAAGGAGTCGAAGAGCGAGCCGACGCGCTCGCGCCAGTCGGGCGGCGACTCGGCGAGCACGTCGGGCCCGCCGCCGAGCGGTACGAGGTGGCACGCCACGAGGAGCGAGAAGAAATCGACCACGCCGGTCGGCTGTCCCATCTTCGAGCGCAGGAACCCGGCGGCCGCTTTGCAGATCGTCGGTTCGAGCGCCTGCAGCACGGCGAGCGAACGAAGGGCGAAGCCGGTGTAGTAGAGGTCGCTGCCGCCTTCGCGGCCGGGCCAGCCGCCGTCGGGCCGCTGGAGCGAGCGCACGTAGTCGGCGTGCTTCGCGCGCGTCTCGTCCGGGAGCTTCTCGATCCCGTCGACGAGCTGGTTCGTCAGCGTCACGAGGTACGGTTCGGCCACGCTCACGCCTCCAGTTTGGCGCGAAGGTCGGGCGGGATTTCGAGCGGCTCGATCGTGCCGCCCGGCCCCTTGCGGCAGTAGACGCTCGACATGCGGCCGACGGCGATCGGCTGGCCGTCGCGGCTGAACTCGAAGCGGTAGCTCAACGATTTCGTTCCGATCTTCTCGATGGACACGGCGATCGTCGCCTCGTCCTCGAAGCGGAGGGGCTTCTCGAAATCGCAGCCGGCGGAGACGCGGGGGAATCCGTAGCCGACGCCGTTCTCGGTCCAGGCGACGGTGAGGCCGCGGGCGCGGAGGAACGCGGTCTCGGCGACTTCCATGAAGCGGAAGAAGTTGGCGAAGTGCATGATGCCGGCCATGTCGGTGTCGCCGAACTCGACGCGGCGCGTGACGGTGAACGGTGTGGCCATCGTGCGGCTATTGTGCGGACGGGGCGCGGATCGGCGAGCCGACGCGAATCACTTCCGCGTCGCGAAGAACTGGTCGATGAGCGTCTTGGATTCGTCCGAACCGACCAACTGGAAGAAGCCCTCGGACTCGCGGACGAGCGCTTCGGGCAGCGGGAGCGCGGCGCCGTCGACGAGGGCGGTGAGCGCCTCGCGCACGGCTTTCGTCGCGTTGTCCAGTTGCGGGCGATAGAGGGCGCGGGCGTCGGCGGGGATCCATTCCATCTTTTGCCGGCGGGCCGATTGCCAGCCTTCGATGCCCATGATCTGCATGGCGGAGGAGAGCAGCGTGCCGGAATCGATCGGGCCGAGGGCGAGGTCGATCTCGGCGGCGCGGACGGCGGTGATGGTCTTGCCGGTGCCGATGAGGTCGGCGGCGAACGGCAGGCCGATGAGGCGCGGCAGGCGCTGCGTGCCGCCCCAGCCCGGCATGAGGCCGAACTTCACCTCGGGAAGGCCGATTTCCACTTTGCGATTCGTGCCGAGCAGGATCACGTCGCAGGCGAGCGCGACCTCCAGGCCGCCGCCGAGCGCCGCGCCGTCGATCAGGGCGCACGACGGACACGGCAGCGATTCGAGCATGTTCAGCACCCGGTGCCCGTGCTCCACCACCGCCTTCACCTTCGGATCGTTCCGCACCGCGCCGGCGAGCAGCTTCAGGTCCGCCCCGGCGATGAAGTTGTCCGGCTTCGCGCTCTTCAGGATCACGCCGCGGATGTCCGTCTGCACGATCAGCACGCGCAGGGCGACCTCCAAGTCGCGCCACGTCTGCTCCGTCAGCACGTTCGCCGTCTTGTCCGGCGCGTCGAACGTCAGCGTCGCGAAGCGATCGTCGCGGATGACCAGGCGGATCGAAGACTGCGCCATGCGGAAAGCACCAAGAAGTCAGCGTTCGAGCGTCACGGGCGGGCCGGTCCGGCGCACGACGCGCCAGCCCGCCCCCAAGCGTTCGATCGACGCGGCGTCGAACTGGACGGCCAACTCGGCGGCGCGGCGAACGACCGGATCGTTCCACGGTTCGCCCGCGGCGCCGTTCGGAGGCGGACGTTCACCCGCCAACGTCGCCAGTCCATCCATCGGCCCGTGGACCGGAAGGAGGATACCCTTTTCGTCCACGGAGCGAAACCCCGGCACGCCGGCGACCGTCACCGCGAGTCGCGGACGGCGGAATCCGACCGTGAGCACATAGCGGCCGCCGACCGTCAGGTAGCCGTCGTCGGCCACGAACTCCACCCACGGATGCTTCGCGATCGCCGCCCGCGCGCGGCCGACGGAGGCGGAGTCGGTCGTCGTGAACCGGTCCGGCAGTTCGCCGAGGTAGCGGACTTCGGCCCAGAAGGCGCCGGCGTCCACCCAGGCGGGCGGCTCGCAGTCGATGGCGTCGAGCGGCAGGCGATAGCGATCGCGCGGGCCGATCCGCGCGGCGGCGATCGAACCGAGCCAAGCGACGCCGGCGAGCAACGCCAAGCCCAGCCCCGCCGCGAGCGCCGCCCGCGCGAGGCGGCGCGACCGCATCCGTTCCAGCGCGGGCCTCACCACACGTTCAGTTCCCGTTCGAGCGCGAGGCCGGTCCGTTCGCGGACGGTCTTGCGGACGAAGTCGATGAGTCCGAGCACGTCGGCCGCCGTGGTGCCGGGGTGGGCGATGGCGTAGTTGCCGTTGCGCTCGCTGACTTCGGCGCCGCCGACGCGGTGTTTGGCGAGGCCGGCGCGTTCGACGAGCGAGGCGGCGGTGCCGCCGGCCGGGTTGCGGAACATGCGCACGCCGGCCTGGAAGCTGTGCGGTTCGCCGGCCTGGCGCAGCACCCACGCCTTGCGCATCCGGCGCAGTAGCGCGTCCGGCGCGTTCGGTTCGAGGTCGAATTCGACCCAGAGGATGACCGGTTCGACGAGGTCGCTGCCGTGATCGGAGAAGTTGAGTTCGTCCCGCGAGCGCAGCTCCTGCGCGCCGTCGTCGGTGAGGACGGCGACGCGGCGGACGGCGGAGCCGATCTCGCCGGTGCGGTCGCCGACGTTGCAGCGGACGGAGCCGCCGACGGTGCCGCGGATGCCGACGAGGGTTTCGAGTCCGCCGAGGCCCTCGCGGACGGCGAAGGCGAGGAGGTCGAAGAGTTGGGCGCCGCCGGCGGAGCGGATGGTGCGGCCGTCGCGTTCGAGGCCGGCGAACGCCTCGCCCTGGAGGCGGACGACGGCGCCGGGGACCGGCTCGTCGCGCACGAGGAGGTTGTACCCGCCGCCGAGCATCCGCACCGGCACGCGGTCCCGCTTGCAACGGCGCAGCACGTCGGCGAGTTCCGCGACGGTCCGCGGTTGCACGAGGAATTCCGCCGGCCCGCCGATCCGCAGGTGCGTGTACGGCGCGAGGGGTTCGCCCCGTTTCACGATGTCCGGGAACTGGTCCGCGATCGTCATGCCGAAGCACTCCGGGGGCAAGGGGATGATAGCGACCCGTCCGGGGGAATTCACGGGCCGGGGCGGTTCCGGTCGGGGCCTTCAACTTGTGGCGGACGGATCGGACGAATAAAATTGGGGCGTGGAACGCCGCGCGCGTTCCCTACATTGAAGGTGGGGCACCCCGGCTCCGCGCGCCCACCGGACCGGATCGAGGACGACGAATGGCGAAGTTGGAGGCGACCCTGCTGCGATCCTCCGGCGGCCCGCTGCCGCTGTGGGTACACGATTTGGTCGTCGACCAGGAGATCACGCTCGCGCAGGTCGCCGGCATCGACGACGGCCGCGGCGGCGTCGTCACGCTCGGCGTCGCCGAGAAGGACGTGCCGGAGATCGACTACAAGAACGTCAGCGGCCACGGCTACCACGCCCTGATGAAATGGGACGGCGAATTCCTCCACGTCAGCCGCCGGACCAAGCCCAAGAAGACCACCAACGGCCTGCTGACGGCGAAGGGCTTGCCCGCGCCGGACGAAGTCAAGCTGCGCCCGACCGAGTCGTTCCGCATCGCGCGGTTCCTGTTCACGGTGCTGGACCTCAGCGATTCGCTGCCGCAATCGTTCCCGTACCAGACGGCGCCGGCGAAGACGGAAGATATCGTCAAACCGTTGGCGCCGCTTCCTGCGCCGCCGGTGCCGGCATTCGAGACGGACCGCTCCGAGCCGGACATGAACGTGTCGGTGGCGCCGGAGCAGTTGGTGCCGTTGCACGCGCGGGGTTCGCGTTCGGGTCCGCGGGCGGCGGCGCGGAAGGCGCCGGTCGACGGCGGCCCCAGCGCGATGGCGCTCGAAGCGGCGGAGGTTTTGCGCACGCCGCTGGTCGATTCGGACAACGTCATCAACGGGCTGCTCGAGATCGTCGACCGCTTCGACCCGACGCGCACGACCGAAGCGCTCGACGACATGTTCCGGCAGGCGGTGCGCCGCGCCGTGGCGCTCGAGTCGGCGGCGGCGGACGTGATCGTGATCCCGCCGAAGGGGGACCCGACGCCGCGGGGCAAGGACCGGCTGCCGTGGTTCAGCCGCACGTTCGTGCGCGACGCGTTGAAGAAGGTGGGCCAGAACGGCGGGGTGCTCGCCGGATTCTGGAAGGCCGACGCGATGGCCAAGACCGGCGAGTTCCCCGCCGCCGCCGCGCGATTCGGCAGCGGCGTGGTCGCGCCCAGCACCAAGGAATCCGCCACCTCCGGCGTGATGAAGCTGCCGTACAACACCACCGGCACGATGCCCGGCTGGGCGGTCTGCGCGCCGGTGCCGCCGCGCGGCGCCAACGAGGAGCAGCTCGCGCTCTACGTGTCCGCGCCGATGCCCGACAGCGGCATGGACGCCGACCTCGGCTCCGATCCCGGCATCGCGCAGGCGCAGAAGGTGGTGCTGCTCTTCGCCAAGCTCTACGCCGCGCTCGAACGGATGAGCCGCGTCAACGCCCGCTACCAGGAGGCCGTCGGCTACCTGCCCCGACCGGTGCAGCGCCTGCTGAACCGCTCCGACTACGACGCGCAGCTCGCGCCGCGCACGCTGGACGTGACGGTGCTGTTCTGCGACCTACGCGGTTCGTGCGGCGTCGCCGGGGCGGGGCGCGCCGACCTGCAGGGCCAGTGGAACGGCGTGTTCCAGAACGCCCTCGAACAGATGAGCCGCGCCATCGACGACAACGGCGGCGTCATCGGCGGGTTCATCGGCGACGCCGTCATGGGCTTCTGGGGCTGGCCCGACCCGACGCCCGCCGCCGCGCAGGTGCAACGCGCCGCCCGCGCCGCCCTCAGCATCCGCCAGAACTTCGAGCGGCTCCGCCAGAACCGCTCCTCGCCGCTCGCCAACATGCGCATCGGCATCGGCCTCACGCACGGCCCCGCCCTCGTCGGCAAGCTCGGCAACTACGACATGAAGAAGATCGACGTCTTCGGCCCCACCGTCAACCGCGCCTCGCGCATCGAAGGGATGACCAAGAAGTTCGGCGTCGAAATCATCGTCGACGAGGCCTTCGCCACCAACCTGCCCGACGTTCGCCTCGTCGACGGCCGCTTCCGCCGCCTCGCCCGCGTCAGCCCCGCCGGCATGGACGACGCCTTCGGCATCTACGAACTCATGCCCGCCGAAATGCAGGACACCTTCGGCATGAAGGAGGCGATCTTCGCCAACTTCGACGAGGCCCTGCACGAGTTCGAGGACGGCCACGACTGGGAACGCGCCAAGCTCGTCCTCGAGCGCTACCGCGACCGCGACGGACCGAGCCAGTTCCTGCACGACATCATCGGCACGCGCACCGCCGCGCCCCCCGAATGGCTGCGCGACGCCGCCGGCCTGTGCTACGTCAAGCTGACCGACAAGTAACCGCGAGGCCGCCCGTCGTGTCGTCGCTTCCGCCGACCGCGAAACCCGTCACCGTCCCGGACGTCCGCGCCGCCAAGGGCGCCCGCAAGCTCGCGGTCGTCACCGGCTACGACTACACCGCCGCGCGCATCCTCGACGCCGCCGGCGTCGATTCCATCCTCGTCGGCGATTCCCTCGGCATGGTCGTGCAGGGCCACGCGAACTCGCTGCCGGTCACGCTCGGCCAGATGCTCTACCACGTCCGGTGCGTCGTGCGCGGCGCGGCGCGGGCGCTGGTCGTCGCGGACCTTCCATTCCTCACGTATCAGGCCTCGGCGGCGCAGGCGGTGCGCAGCGCGGGGAAGTTCCTGAAGGCCGGCGCCGCCGCCGTGAAGATCGAAGGCGGCCAGCGCATGGCCGACCGGATCGCGGCTTGCGTCCGCGCGGACATTCCGGTGATGGGCCACGTCGGCCTGACGCCGCAGAGCGTGCGGAAGCTCGGCGGGTTCAAGGTGCAGCGGGACGCCGACCGGATCGTGGCGGACGCGAAGGCGGTCGAGGACGCCGGCGCGTTCGCGCTCGTGATCGAGAGCGTGCCCCCGGCGATCGGCGAACAGGTCACGAAGGCCCTCGGCATCCCCACCATCGGCATCGGCGCCGGCGCCGGCTGCGACGGCCAGGTGCTCGTCTGGCACGACCTGCTCGGCCTCTATCCCGACTTCCGCCCAAAATTCGCGAAGGCGTTCGCCGAGTTGGGCAACCTCGCGACCAACGCCGTCGAAGGTTACTGCCGCGACGTGCGCGCGGGAACTTTCCCGGGGCCGGAACACACGTTTAAGTAAGAGACGTCTTCCGTTTTGCATGGGTTCGTCCTTGTCCGTACCAATGCAAAACGGAGAACGAAAAACCCAAAACGTGAACGCCATCGCCGCGATGAACTCGTGGGACGTTCCCGGGCCGGAGCTCGCGTCCAACTGAAAGACGTTTTCCGTTTTGAGTTTATCGTTGTCCGTTTTGCATTGGTTCGAGCATGTCCGTACCAATGCAAAACGGACAACGAAAAACCCAAAACGTGAACGCCACCGCCGTGAAGTGCGCGCGGGCACCTTTCCGGGGCCGGAGCACACGTTCAAGTGATCTCTTCTTCTCAATTTGCACTTTGCATTTTGCACTTTCTACTTTGCAATGATTCATCCCAACCCAAACCAGTGCAAAGTAGAAAGTGCAAATTGCAAAGTGCAAATTGACGAACACCGATGAAATCGTTGACCCGCCCCCCGACGGTCGTGTACACTTTCCCTCACCAACCGCCCGCCGACTTCCCTTCCGTTCGTGCTCGCACGAGGAGCCGCCATGAGTCCGTTCAACCGTCGCGAATTCCTGAATCGCACCGCGATCCTGTCCGCCGCCGTCGCCGCCGGCACGCCGCTGGCGCGGGCCGAGGAGAAGGCCTCGAAAGAGGCCGGCTCCGCCAACGACCGGCTCAAGGTCGCGATCATCGGCGTGCGCGGCCGCGGGATGAGCCACGTCGGCGGATTCCTGAGCAAGGCCGCCAACTGCGAGATCACCACGATCTGCGATTGCGACGAGGCCGTGATCGGCCCGGCGATGATGAAGGTGGCCGAAGTCCAGAAGGGCGAACCGAAGTTCGTCAAGGACCTCCGCAAGGTCATCGAAGACAAGTCGATCGACGTGATCTCGATCGCCACGCCGAACCACTGGCACGCGCTGGCGGCCGTGTGGGCGATGCGCGCCGGGAAGCACGTGTACGTCGAGAAGCCGGCGACGCACAACGTCCACGAAGGCCGTCTCATGGTGCAGGCCTCGCGCAAGTACGGCAAGGTCTGCCAGGTCGGCACGCAGAGCCGCAGCACCAACGGCATGCGCGAAGCCATCGCCTACATCCACGACGGCAACATCGGCAAGGTGAACCTCGCCTACGGCACCTGCTACAAGCCCCGCGGCTCCATCGGCAAGGTCGACGGCGTCCAGTCCACCCCCGCCTCCATGGACTACGACCTCTGGTGCGGCCCGGCGCGCGTCATCGCCCCCACCCGCAATACCAAGAACGGCCCCGTCCACTACGACTGGCACTGGATCTGGGAATACGGCAACGGCGACTTCGGCAACCAGGGCGTCCACGAGGCCGACAAGGCGCGCTGGGGCCTGAACCTTCCCGGCCTGCCCACCAGCGTCGTCAGCGTCGGCGGACGCTTAGGCTAAGTCGACGATGGCGAGACGCCGAACACCCA
>CAYVRB010000162.1:0-13948 GCA_964453375.1 uncultured Alcaligenaceae bacterium | reverse complement strand
CCCCCCCCACTCAAACTGCAAAGCGGCCCGCTCCTTCGAGCGGGCCGCTTCGAGTTTCATCCAATCTTCTTTTACGCCGTCTTGCGACGCAGGCGGGCGAGGCCGACCAGCGGCAGGCCCAGGCCGGCGAGCAGGAGCGTCGTCGGTTCCGGCACGAGGTTCGGATCGGGCGGCGTCGTCGGGGCGACCGGCACGTCGGTCTCGGTGATGTTGCTGTCGATCACGCCGTCCGAGGTCCGGTTCGTGATGGCGGTGAACGAATCGACGCGCGCCTCGCCGATCGTCGAAACCGCCCAGAAGTTGCCGAGGCCGATCTGGCCGCTCGGGATCGTCGGGCCGGTGTAGCGCCAGGTCAGGTTCATCACGTCGGCGTTGTCGGAGGGGTTCAGGAGCGCCGGGGTGGGGCCGGCCATCGCGGCTTCGAAGGTCCAGTCGGCCGGCGAGGATTCGCCGCCGGCGACGTAGCCGTGGAAATCGTAGATGGTGAAATAGTTGCCGGACTGCAGCTTGCTGTCCGTGGGCAGGACGATGGCGTAGGTCCAGCGGTAGTTGCCGCCTTCGGGCAGGACCGTGACGGACACGGGCAGCAGGCCCGCGTTGACGCTGGACGCCGAGGCGGCGACGAGGGCGGCGACCAGGAATCGCGTGATCCACTTTCGACCGAGCATGGGTTGAGTCTCCGAATACGAGCGAACGGGGGATTCGTGCGTTGGGCGGGCGGCACGATATGCCGCCCGGAAAATCGTGTCAACCGCAACCGCTCAGGCGCGGCGGCGGAGCAGCGCGGCGAACGGCAGACCGAGGCCGGCGAGCAACAGCGTGGCCGGTTCCGGCACGAGGTTCGGCTCCGTCGGGCCGGTCGGCACCGGCACCGTCGTGTCGGTGATGTTCGTATCCACGCGGCCGTCGGTCGTGCGGTGCGTCGTCGCGGTGAAGAACGAATCGGTCGGCGTTTCGTAGAGCGAGACCGCCCAGAAGTTGCCGAGGCCGGTCTGGCCGGAGGCGATGGTCGGGCCGGCGTAACGCCACGTGAGGTTCGGCAGGCTCGGATCGTCGGCCGGCATCACGCCCGCGGGAATCGGCGCGTTCGATTCGAACAGCCAATCGCCCGGCTGCGCGTGGCTGTTCGCCACCAGTCCGCCGAAGTCGTAGACGGTGAAATAATCGCCAGCGCGCAGCTGCGAATCGGTGGGCAGCACGATGTTGTAGGTCCAGCGGTAGTTGTTCCCGTCGGGCAGGACGCTGACGTTGACGGGCAACAGGCCGGCGCGGGCCGGGGCGGCCACCGCGCATCCCGCCGCGACGAGCGCGATCCAGACCATCGTTCGAATCCATCGGGTCATCTTCGTTCCTCGAATCGGTGCGCGATCGACCGCCCGCGCGGCCGTTCGCCGAAAACGCGGGAGGCCTATGCCGGCGCTCGCGCGCGGTGTCAAGCCGAACCGCGGACCGACGGCCGCGCCGCGATTCCGTAAGATGGCCGCGATGGAGGCATCCGCCAATGCTCCCGCCCCCCGCGAATCGTTCGGCCGCGCGCTGGTGCGCATCCTGCGCCCGCGGCACTGGTTGAAGAACGTCTTCGTGGCCGCGCCCGCGCTCTTCTCCGAGCGCATCTTCGAGTGGCCCGTCTTCCGCGACGCGGTCGGCGCCCTCGGCATCTTCTGCCTCGTTTCGAGCGCGTTCTACATCTTGAACGACGTGAAAGACCGGCAGGAGGACGCCGCGCATCCGCGCAAGCGGCTGCGCCCCGTCGCGTCCGGCCGGATCGCGCCGGGCACGGCGCTCGGCTTCGCGCTGCTGCTCGCCGCGGCCGCGATCGCCTGGTCGCTCGTCGAACTCGACGTCCGTTTCCTCGCCTTCGTCGGCGCCTACGCCGCGAACACGCTCGCCTACATCGTCTGGCTGAAGTACCGCGTCATCGTCGACGTGATCGTCATCGCCTGCGGGTTCGTGATCCGGCTGCTCGCCGGCTGCGCCGCCGTGCACGTCGAGCCGTCGCCGTGGCTGCTCGTCTGCGGTTTCTCGCTCGCGCTCGTGCTCGGTTTCGGCAAGCGGCTCGCCGAAGTGGAGGCGCCCGGCGTCGGCGCCGCGCACCGCGCCACCCTTCTCGCCTATTCCCGCGACAAACTCGTCCTGGTCCTCGCCGCCAGCACCGCCGTCTGCCTCATGGCCTACATGCTCTACACCGTCGCCCCCGACACGATCGCCCGCCACGGCACGCGCAACCTCGTCTACACCGTGCCGCTCGTGGCGTACGGCCTCTTCCGCTACACCTTCAAGGCGATAGAGGCCCGCGGCGACGGACCGACCGCCATCCTCTTCGCCGATCCCGTCTTCGTCCTCTGCGGCATGCTCTGGGCCTCCGCCGTCCTCGCGATCCTGGTGTGGAAATGACGCCGCGCCGCGCCGGCTGGCTCGCCGGGCTGGTCGTCGCCGCGGGGTTCCTCGCGGTCTCGGCGGCCCTGCACGTCCGCCCCGGTCATCCGATCGCCGAGCGGACCGACGTCTTCTTCCAGTCCGACGCCGGCGGGCTGATCCGCGACGCCGTGTGGAACCGCGACTTCCGGGCGCGCGGCACGCACCCCCTGCTCTACCCGCTCTGGACGCGGCCGCTGCACGAACTCGCCCGCGCCCTCGCTCCGGGAATCGAACCGGCCGCGACGGCCACATTGCTCAGCCGGCTCCTCATGGCCCTGGCCGCCGGCGTCGGCGTCGGCGCGCTCGCCGGGGCGCTCGTCGCACGGGGCTTGCCGATTCGCCGCGCCCTCGCGTTCGCCCTCCTCGTCGTTCTCGCCCACGGCCATACGCTCGCCGCGATCCCGGACCACTTCGGCCTCTCCGTCGGCGCGATCGGCCTCGCGTTCGCGATCGTCCTTTCCCAACGCGGCCTGCGATTCCAAGTCCTCGCCCTCGCGGCGCTCGCCCCGATCTGCGCCGGCATCACGCTCACGAACGCGCTGTTGCCGCTCGGGTTGCTCGCGATCCTGGTCGTCCGACATCGGCGAAATTCGATCCGACGCAAACACGTCGCCGCGCTACTCGTCGCGCTCGTCGCCGCGGCCTTCGCGGCGCGCGCGATCGCGAAGTTCCCCTCGATCGAAGCGCGAATCCAGGAACGGATCGCGTTGTACCTGAACCTTCGCCTCGTGGACGATCCAGTCGCAGCGTTGGGGTATTCGCTGCGGGGCCTCGCCGACACGGTCGTCGCGCCGACGCCGCACGTCGCGACGCACAACCTCGATCAAAGGCCGATGCTGACCTACGAATTCGAAGAAGGGCCGCGACTGTTCTGGCCGCACGACGGACTCCAAACCGCCGGGGCGATGCTCTGGCTCGCCCTGCTCGGCTGGGGCGTCCGGTGTGGTTGGCGCGATCCGGCGCTGCGCCCCGCCACGATCGGCGCCGTCGGCTGGACCCTCGGCAACGCCGTCTTCCACAACATCTGGGGAGACGAATTCTTCCTCTATTCGCCGCATTACGCGCTACCGCTGCTCCTGATCGCGGCGTTCGGTTTCCGCACCGCGCCGGGCCGCGTGTTCTATCCTTGGCTCGCGGTCGTCGCCGCGGCGGCCCTCCACACGCTCCGCCACTACCACACGCTCCTGCATGGAATCGCCGAGTAACAGTTCGCGCCGCGCGATCCGCTACGACGTCGGCGCGGCCGTGCTCGCCAGCGTGGCCCTGTTCCTCCTTTCCGGCTGGCTTGGCGTGCGACCCGGCCGCCCCGCCGCGCTGCGCAGCGACGTGATCTTCCAGTGCGACGCCGGCCAACGGATCGACGACACCCTCACGGGCCGAAACAGCTTCGGCCTCGGCACCCACCTGCTGATCGGCAAGACCTGGCCGCACGCCATCGGCGCCCTCAACAGATTGTTCCCGAATCCCGAGGTCGCCACCGTGTACCTCAGCCGCGCCGCCGCCGCGCTCGGCGCCGGGATCGGATTGGGCTTCCTGATCGGCTGCCTGCGCCGCGTCGGTTGGTCGGCCGGAAAGTGCCTCGCGGCGCTCGCGTTCCTGCTCGCGTCGAGTGATCAGATCGTCGCGTGCCTGCCGGACCACTTCGCGTTCAGCTCGGGCCTGCTCCCCGCGAGCTTTGGGATCTACCTTCTGGGATTTCACCGCTCCGTATCGCGACGGACGACCTTCGCGATGCTCGCGGGCGCGTCGATCCTCGCGGCGTCGATCTGCCTGACGAACGGCCTCTGGCCCGCGCTGCTCGCCCTCGCGCTCGCCCTCGAAGGCCGTCGCATCCCGTGGCGCGTCGCCGGCCCGCTGGCGATCCTCGGCCTCGTCGGCTTCGCGATCACTTTGAAGATCGTCGAACGCCACGGACATCGCTGGCCCGTCACCTGGCAGGCGAAGCACTGGTTGCATTTCCGGCTCGTGAACGATCCCGCCGCCGCGGCGCTCCGCGCGGGCCGGGGCTGCGTCGACCCGATCGTCGCGCCGTCGCCGACGATCGACACGAACAACCTGCACGCGGTGCCGATGCTGACGTTCGAGCCGACTGCGGGGATGCCGCCCTGGCCGTTCGACGCCGTGCGCAGCCTCGCCGCGGTCACCTGGATCGTCGTATTGGTGATGGCCTTGCGAACCCCGTGGACGCCGCCGGTGCGCATGCTCGCGATCTGGATCGGATGGAACCTGGTCTTCCACAATCTCTGGGGCGACGAGTTCTTCCTGTATTCGCCGCACTACGGCTGGGCGCTCGCGCTGCTGCCATTCGTCTCCGAACGGATCGGTTGGAAAATGCGTTGCGGTCTCGTTGTCGCTGGGGTCGGCCAAATGATGGCGTTCGCGGAAGTGGCCGAGCGCGTCCGCGAGATCGCCGTGTGACGATCGTCTACTTCTTCAACTCGTAGCATGCAAGTTGCCCTTCGCGGTCGCGCACGAAGATGCGACCATCCGCCAGCGCGACGTGCGGCCACGCGAGCGCGTCGAAGAGTTTGTCCTTCGTCGCCAATTCGACGTACTCCTTGGGCGAGCGCTTCGCGGAATCCACCAGCATCAGCTTGCCGGACTTCCCATACACGATCAACCGGTCGTCGGCCGTGACGATGCAGGAGCCGGGATCGCCGACGGCGCCGCCCTGCCAGCGCAGCTCGCCGGTCTCCCAATCCAGGCAGCGCACCGACTGCCACGCGATGTAGATCGAACCGTGCGCGATCACCGGCGTGCAGACCTTCGAGGGGAATTTCTTGCGCCAGACCTCTTCGATCCCCTTCGCCGTCACTTTCAGTTTGACGAGCGCATTCTGGTTGTAGGCCGCCGTGACGAGCACGTGATTCCCCAGCACGGCCGGCCCGGCGATCGTGTTCGCGAAATCGGTGATCCACTCGAACTTCGCGAGCGTCTTCCCCTCGAATCCCTTGTCGAGCCGAACGACGGCGAGGTGCCTTTGCGTCAGCACGGCGACGCACGGGATCCCTTCGACCGTGATCGGCGCCGGCCCGCCGGTGTGACCGGCCTCGTCCGTCAGCTCCGACCGCCACGCTTCCTTGCCGGTCGCCTTGTCGAAGGCGACGAGATTGCCCGTCGGGCCGCCGACCTCGACGAGCAACCCATCGCCATGCACGAGCGGGCTGGACGTGTAGCCGTAGTCGCGTTGAGGGGCGCGCGTGAGCCGGGGCCGGCGGGGCATCCGGTAGTCGTCGTAGAGATTGCGCTTCCAGACAGAGGCGCCCTTCGCCTTCGTGTCCCAGCAGTTCAGGTCGCCATCGCTGGAGAGCGTGTAGAGCAATCCAGTCTTCGGGTCGAGTTCCGGCGTCGCGGTCGTGCCGGAGTAGAGGCCTTCGTCGCCGACGGCGTGCCGGCCGTACTGCGGACACTTGTGCTTGGCGGTCCAAAGCTCGGCGCCGTCCTTCGCGTTCAGGCATCGCACGACGTCGTACCCGCCCTGCCAACCGACTACATAGACGCGATCCTGGACGACGATCGGGCTGCTCGCCCCGCGTCCGACAACGGCGGTCCACGCCGGTTTGTCCGCGAGCCAACGGCCGTCGGACCAGCCGGAGGATTCGATCGAATGGCCGTCGCGCGTCGGGCCGCGCCAGTGCGGCCAATCGGCGGCCACGGAGATGATTGCAAGCGTGACGGCGAAGAAACATCGCATCGGCGGATTCCGGCGGGGATGGCAATGAGTTTATCCACCCGAACCCGCCCGGCGTTGACAATGTCGAAATCGAAGATAGAGTTTCCTCACACGCATTCCCCGGAGCGTCCCGTGCCGTTCACCACCCTGCCCCTGGTCGTCGCGATCGCGATTACCGCCGCGCAGGGAGTGCGCGTCGAAGTCGTCGGCACGAGTTGACCCCGGGCGTTCGAGATCACCTTCGCGCCCCGGAGCCTTCGCTTCGGGGTTTTTCATTGATACACGGAACCCGACATGACGCGCATCGCCATCTACGACACCACGCTCCGCGACGGCAGTCAGGGCGAAGGAGTCAATTTTTCCCTTCAGGACAAGCTGCTGCTGACCCGTCGCCTCGACGACCTCGGCGTCGACTTCATCGAGGGCGGCTACCCGCTCTCGAACCCGAAGGACGCCGAGTACTTCCGCGCCGTGCGCGACCTGCCCCTGAAGCACGCGAAGGTCGTGGCCTTCGGCATGACGCGCCGGAAGAACATCGCCGCCGACGCCGACGGCGGCCTCAAGGCGCTGCTCGAAGGCCGAACGCCGGTCGTCACGATCGTCGGCAAGACGTCGAGCTTCCAGGTGAAGGAGATCCTCGGCGCGACGCTCGACGAGAACGTGAAGATGATCGGCGACTCGGTGGCGTACTGCAAGAACCAGGGGCCGGAGGTCTTCTACGACGCCGAGCACTTCTTCGATGGCTACGCGCTCGATCCCGACTACGCGATCCAGACGCTGAAGGCGGCCGAGGCGGGCGGGGCGACTTGCCTGATCCTCTGCGACACCAACGGCGGCACGATGCCCGAGCACGTCGCGGAGGTCGTGGCGGCCGTGAAGCGGGAGTTGAAGGCCGAGATCGGCATCCATTGCCACAACGATTGCGAGCTGGCCGTCGCGAACACGCTCGCGGCCGTGCGCGCCGGGGCGACGCAGGTGCAGGGCACGCTCAACGGCTTCGGCGAACGCTGCGGGAACGTCGACCTCGTCGCGACCATCGCGAACCTCGCGATCAAATACCGGTACGACGTACTGTCGCCCGGCAGCCTCCAGCGGCTGACGGAACTCTCGCGCTACGCCTACGAGCTGGCGAACATGAACTTCCGGAACAACCAGCCGTTCGTCGGCCAGAGCGCCTTCGCGCACAAGGGCGGCATGCACACGCACGCCGTCGCCAAGAACCCGACCAGCTACGAGCACATCGACCCCGCGATCGTCGGCAACGAGCGGCGCATCCTCGTGAGCGAGCTGTCGGGGCAATCGACGATCCTGAGCAAGACGCAGAAATACCAGATCGCGCACGACAAGGCGGTGATGGCGAAGATCCTCAACGAGGTGCAGGACCTGGAGAACGCTGGCTATGAATTCGAGGCGGCCGAGGGGTCGTTCGACATCATCGTGAAGAAGGCCGTCGGCACCTACAAGCCGTGGTTCGAGCGCATGGCGTACCGCGTGAACATCGAGCAGGGCGCCGACGGCACACCGACGACCGAGGCGACCGTGAAGCTCCGCATCGCCGGCTCCACGGAGCACACCGTGAGCGAAGGCGACGGCCCCGTGAACGCGCTCGACGCCGCCCTGCGGAAGGCGCTCGTGCAATACTATCCGGCCTTGGACGAGATGCAGCTCGTCGATTACAAGGTGCGCGTGGTGAACCCGAAGGAGGGCACCGCCGCCCGCGTGCGCGTGGTGATCGAATCGCGGGACCATAAGGACGTCTGGGGCACCGTCGGCGTCAGCGAGAACGTGGTGGAGGCGAGCTGGCTCGCGTTGAGCGACGCCATCGAGTACAAATTATTCAAGGACCACGAGGCGAAGTGAGCGAGGAGCGATTATGGCCACGGTGACAAGTCAAGCCTTCGATCGCAAATCGATGCCAGAGTACCCGTTCGACATCGGGTACCGGTACGTCAAAAACGGAAGCGCGATGGTGCAAGTGCCACTGACGGAGGAGGATTTCCTTCACCCGCAAGAGGATGATCGGTTCATGCTCACGGACGCCCACACCTCTGCCGTCACTTACATCCGACACGCCCTGAAGACAGTTCACGCCGATCGCGAGGGGTTTCGGGTATTCAGCGACCACCGGATCGACTTCCAAACCGACGACATTCAGCCAATGGGGCCGGATGTCATCGCGTTTGACGACTTCGATATCGATTGGGATCCAACGGTCGGCACGTTGCCCGTCGTAGAAAACGAACTCAAGACTTTGTTCATCGCCGAGGTCACTTCGATTAGCACTCGACGGATGGACCTGCACCGGAAGCCGGAACTCTACCACCGCTTCCATGTCCCCTACTACCTGATCTTTGATTTATTCGGGGGTGATGGGGAGGAATTCGAGTCGGAACTTGTGGCTTTCCGTTGGACGCAACGCGGTTTCGTTCGAGTGAAGGCCGACCCGGCATTCGGCGTATGGGTGCCGACGGTATTGATGTGGTTCAAATTCGACGGCACTCGCGTCATTGCATTCGACGAGAAAAAGCGGCGGATTCCTGACTCGACGGAAGTGACACGATTGCTCGAAGAGACGTCAAAGAGAAACGATGAGCTCCACGCCGATACGAAACGGTTGGAAAGAGAACTGGCCGAACTGCGGGCGAAGCTCGCGAATCCACCATCGAAGAAGAACGGACACAAGTGATGCCGACCGAATTGCCCAAGGCCTACGACCCGAAGGCGGCCCAGGAGAAGTGGCTCGCGTTCTGGAACGAGAAGGGCTACTTCCACGCCGACCCCGCGAAGCCGGGCGAGCCGTATTGCATCGTGATCCCGCCGCCGAACGTGACGGGGGCGCTGCACATGGGGCACGCCCTCAACAATACGCTGCAAGACGTGCTGGTGCGCTGGCGGCGCATGCAGGGTTCCAACGCGCTCTGGATGCCGGGGACGGACCACGCCGGGATCGCGACGCAGGCGGTGGTGGAACGGCTGATCTTCAACACCGAGAAGAAGACGCGCCGCGACCTCGGCCGCGAGAAGCTCGTTGAGAAAATCTGGGAGTGGAAGGACAAGTACGAGAAGCGAATCCTCGGCCAACTCCAGGAGATGGGCGCGAGCTGCGACTGGCAGCGGACGCGCTTCACGCTGGACGAGACCTGCGCGAAGGCGGTGCGTGAGACCTTCTTCCGCATGTTCCGCGACGGCTACATCTACCGCGGCAAGCGGCTCGTGAACTGGGACGCCCAACTCCAGACCAGCGTGGCCGACGACGAGACCTACACCGAAGACACGAAGGGCGGCTTCTGGACGTTCAAATATCACGTGGTGGGCCAACCCGACACGTTCATCCGCTTCAGCACGACGCGCCCCGAGACGATGCTCGGCGACACCGCCCTCTGCGTTCACCCGAGCGACGAACGGTACAAACTTCTCATCGGCCAGAAGGTGCTCCAGCCGCTGGTGAATCGCGAGATCCCGATCATCGCCGACGGCCTGCTGGCCGACCCGGAGTTGGGGACGGGTTGCGTGAAGGTGACGCCGGCGCACGACCCGAACGACTACGCCTGCTGGCAGCGCAACCCGCAGATCGGCATCCTCAACATCCTGAACCCGGACGGCACGATCAACGCCAACGGCGGCCCCTATGCGGGGATGCCGCGCGACAAGGCCCGCGAAGCCGTGATGAAGGCGATGGAGGAGTTGGGTCTGTTCGAGGGCAAGGAGGACCGCGTGATTCCGCTGAAGTACAGCGACCGCAGCAAGACGCCGATCGAGCCGTACCTGAGCGATCAGTGGTTCGTTCGAATGGCGGATCGCGACGACGGCAAGCCCGGCCTCGCCCAGATGGCCATCGACGCCGTGAAGGACGGCCGCGTGCAGTTCTTCCCGAAGCGGTACGAGAATTCCTACCTCGACTGGCTCGGCGAGAAGCGCGACTGGTGCGTGAGCCGACAACTGTGGTGGGGGCACCGCATTCCGGTGTGGAGTGCCCGTTACAACTTTGGCGGTGTGATAGACGAGACATACGCACAACGTGCACAGGAATCCCGCCAATCTGCAAACGATGAACTCGTGGCCTATCTGAATGCCTGCGAAATACCATCAACCGAGTACTCACTCTTACGAGAAGATCCGGTTGGCTTTCGGTGCTGCGCTGGAAGCGAAAGAGCTGAACAAGCTTTGAACGCTCTGATCGCATTTGAGAAAAGTCATGAATGGCAGAAAGTGAATCGTGATGAAGAGTTGAAGCCCGGACTAGACGAAGTACCCGGATTTCCAAACGCGAAGAAGGCCGCAAACAAGGTCAGATCGTTCACACATCTTCAGCAAGACGACGACGTCCTCGACACATGGTTCTCGTCCGCGCTCTGGCCGCACAGCACGCTCGGCTGGCCCGAGGAGACGCCGGAACTGAAGCGATACTACCCCACCAGCACGCTCGTGACGAGCCGGGACATCATCACGCTCTGGGTGGCCCGCATGGTGATGACCGGCCTCACCAACACCGGCGAGGTGCCATTTAAGCACGTCGTCATCCACCCGAAGATCATGGACGGCTTCGGCGAGGGGATGAGCAAGTCCAAGGGCAACGGCGTCGACCCGCTCGACATCATCGAACTCTATGGGGCCGACGCGATGCGCTTCGGCGTGGTGTCGCTCGCCACCGAGACGCAGGACAGCCGGCTGCCGGTGGCGAACGTCTGCCCGCACTGCGGCACGCTCGTCCCGCAGAAGAAGGAGCACCAGAGCGGCCGCACGCGCAAGGTGATCTGCCCCGGCGATAAACCGGCGGGCATCACGTGCGGCAAGCCGTTCCGCCCGAGCGGCCCGTGGACGGAGGACGATCCCGAGTTCCCGACCGCGAAGGCGGCGTCCGACCGCTTCGAGATGGGCCGGAACTTCGCGAACAAGCTCTGGAACGCGACGCGGTTCATCCTGATGAACCTCGAAGGCTACACGCCGGCTCCGGTGGACCCGAAGGCGCTGCCGATCGAAGACCGCTGGATCCTCAGCCGGCTCGCCTCGACCGCGAAGGCCGTGACGGCGGCGCTCGACGGCTACAAGTTCAGCGAAGTCTCGCGGCTCGTCTACGACTTCGCCTGGAACGAATTCTGCGACTGGTACATCGAGATGAGCAAGGGCCGGCGGTCCGATCCGACGTGCCAGCGCGTGCTCGTCGGCGTGCTCGACGGCATCGTGCGGCTCATCCAACCGGTGATGCCGTTCCTCGCGGAATCGCTCTGGCAGGCCCTGAACGAGGTGGCCCCGACGCGCGGCCTGCGGGAATCGAAACGAGTCGAGGACAGCGCCTGCATCGCATCATGGCCGAACGATCTGGGCGCGTTCATCGACGACACGACCGAGGGCAGCATCGCCCGGATGCAGGAACTCGTGCGCGGCGTCCGCGAGATCCGCAATCGCTACCTGCTCGATAAGACCCCGCTCACGCTCCACGCGAAGTGCAAAGACGTCGTCGCGGCGGAGTTGAACGCGCTCGCGCCGTTCATCAAACTCCTCGGCGGACTGTCGTCGTTCGACTGCGGCCCGACGACGACGAAGCCGAAGCAATCCGGCTCGATCGTGCGGCCGGACTTCGAGGCGTACATTCCGCTCGCGGGGCTGATCGACAACGCCGCCGAGTCGAAGAAGCTCGAGAAGGAGATCGGGAACAAGCAGAAACTGCTGGACGCGACCGTCGCGAAACTCGGCAACGAGAGCTTCGTGAAGGGCGCCCCGCCGGAGGTGGTCGAGCAGCAGCGGAATTCGGTGGCGGAGTTGGAGTCGCAGTTGAAGGCGCTGCGGGCGAATTTGACGGAGCTGAGTGAATCGTGAAATCGCAGCGCCCGGCGACGTTCGTCGCCGGGCTTCATTGGTTTTTGATGATTGTCATTGGCAGAAGATTCGCGTGAACCTTCTCCGGTGTCGCGTCGATTCCGATGCCGTTTTCGACTGCGAATTCGCCGATCCGCGTCCGGCGAAGCGCCTGCACCAACCCGCCGCACTTCAGCTTCTCGCCGAGATCCCGCGCGATCGAGCGGATGTACGTTCCCTTCCCGCAGTCGATTTCCAGATCGAGATGCGGCCACTCGTAGCCGAGCAACCGGATCGCATCCACCCTCACGGTTCGCGGCTGCAACTTCACTTCCTGGCCGCGACGGGCGAGATCGTAGGCGCGTTGACCGTCGATTTTGAGCGCCGATACCGTCGGTGGAAGTTGTTGAATCTCGCCGACGAATTGCGGCAGCAGTTCGCGAATCGTTTCTTCAGCCGGTACTTCCCCCGAGGCGTAAGCCGTCAGCGTGCCGTCGGCGTCGTCGGTGTCGCTCGTGAAGCCGAGGAGGATGCGCGTGCGGTAGGTCTTGCCCATCGCCTGCACGCGTTCGACGAGCTTCGTCGCGGCGCCGACGCAGAGCACCAGCACACCGGTGGCCAGCGGGTCGAGCGTGCCCGCGTGGCCGATCTTCGTCTTGCGCGGGAACCAGCGCTGCGCTACGTTCACGACGTCCCGCGAAGTCATGCCGCCGGGCTTGTCGATCACCAGGAAGCCGTCCATGCTCACTTCTTCTTGAGCGCCTTGTCGGCGATGTCGGTGCGGTAGTGCGCGCCGGGGAACGAGAGGAGCTTGACCGCCTCGTAGGCCCGCGCCTTCGCGGCCGCGAGGTCGTCGCCGAGCGCCGTGACGGCGAGCACGCGCCCGCCGTCCGTCACGACGCGGTCGCCCTTGATCGCCGTGCCGGCGTGGAAGACCTTCACGTCCTTTAGTTTCTCCGCCTCTTCGAAGCCGAGGATCTGCTTGCCCGTCTCGTACTTGCCGGGGTAGCCGCCGCTGCACATCACGACGCAGACCGCCGGCCGAGGATCGAACACGAGCTTGCCGTCCTCGAAGTCGCCGAGCGTCTCGTTGGCGACGGCCTCGAAGAGGTCGACGAGGTCCGTCTTCAGGCGCATCAGGATCACCTGCGTCTCGGGGTCGCCGAAGCGGCAGTTGTACTCCAGCACGCGCAGGCCCTGGTTCGTGAGCATGAGGCCCGCGAACAGCACGCCGTTGAAGGGGAACCGCTCGTCCTTCATCCCGCGCTTCATGGCGTGGACGGTCGGCACGAAGACGCTCGTCTCCGTCTCGGCGACGAGTTCCGGCGTGCCGGCGGGGGCGGGGCAATAGGTGCCCATGCCGCCGGTATTCGGCCCCTTGTCGCCGTCGAAGACCGCCTTGTGGTCCTGCGTCGGCGGCAGCGGCAGGATCACGCGCCCCGCCACGAGCGCGAGCATCGACAGTTCCTCGCCGTCGAGCCGCTTCTCGACGACGATGCGCCGCCCGGCCTTCGCGCCGAACTCCTCCTTGACCATGATCCGCTCGACGGCCTTCATCGCCTCGGCGGTGTCCTTGCACACGACAACGCCCTTGCCGGCCGCCAGGCCGTCGGCCTTCACCACCACCGGGTAGTCGCGCGTCTCGATGTACGTGCGCGCCGCGGCGGGGTGGTCGAAGACGCGGAACTCGGCCGTCGGTACGTCGGCGTGGCGCATCAACTCCTTCGCGAAGACCTTGCTCGCCTCGATGCGGGCGGCGTCCTTCGACGGACCGAAGACCTTGAACCCCCGGCCGCGGAAGAAGTCGGCGCAGCCGTTGGCGAGCGGGTCTTCGGGGCCGATCACCACGAGCGAGACGCCTTCCTTGTCGGCCGTGCGGGCGAGGCGGTCCCAGTTGTTCGGGTCGGCGCCGTCGATCGCGATGTTTTCGCCGTCGAGCGCGGTGCCGGCGTTGCCGGGGGCGCAGAGGACCTTGCCGGCGCGCGGGGATTGAGACAATTTCCAGACGATGGCGTGCTCGCGGCCGCCCTTGCCGATGACGAGGATGTTCGTTTTCATGAA